>CAIMMO010000087.1 GCA_903842595.1 uncultured Alphaproteobacteria bacterium | reverse complement strand
TCGGCGGGTGCGATCTACGACACCTTCCCGGTGCACGAAGCCCGCCGTGTGCTGAAGCGGCTGGAGTTCCACTACACCCCGAGGCACGCCAGCTGGCTCAACATGGTCGAAATCGAGATCGGCGTTCTGCGCAGCCAGTGCCTCGACCGCCGGATCGATAAGAAGCGACACTCATCGCTGAAATCGTCGCCTCGGAACGCAGACGCAATCGAGAGAAGGCAAAGGTCAAATGGATGTTCACCACCGAGAAGGCGCGCGAAAAGCTCCGCAAAGCCTACCCCGCCGAAGAGTCACAGTCTCCGTGACGCGGCACTAGAGGCTGACTGATGACTGCTGGGGTTTTCGCCCGAAGGCCTTGCACTTTGAAATCATTGGTGAGCCCGGCAAGAATCGAACTTGCGACCCGCTGATTAAAAGTCTTCGGGTTATCCCTTCCCGGCTCGCTCCCGGAACTTCACTGACACCCCCCGAAAGGGTCACAAACACATAATTCACAAGGGTTTTTGGCTTCGCGCGATTTCATCACGCCTACTCTGGCTTTCTGGTTGTTTCTCGTTCTTCTGCTACCTATCTGCTACCTAGGTAGCAAACACGGGGCCGGCCGCGATGAAAACCAAGGGCCAGACAGCCAAGATCACCAAGCGGGTGGTGGACAGCATCAGCCCCCCACCGCCCGGCGAAGCACCGGTTGAGGTCTGGGACGCCGACCTGAAAGGTCTGCACGTCCGCGTTCCTGCGTCGGGTCGAGCCGTCTATCGGCTGTGGTACCGGGTCAACGGGCAGCAGAAGGTGGCGACACTGGGTGCGCACGGGGCGGTCACACCCGAACAAGCCCGCGAACGCGCCAAGACGCTCCTGGGGGCGGTTGCAGAGGGGCGGGATCCTGTCGCCGAGCAGAAGGCGGCAGCGGAAGCGGCACGGGAGCTCGCCCGCCGGGCCATCACTGTCGGCGAACTGATTGACCGCTACCTGTCTGAGGGCCCTGCCCTCAACCCCGCCAAGCGCGCCCGGTCGTGGGCCCATGACCGCACCTGCCTTGAATCACATGTCCGCCCCCTCATCGGCAACGTTCTGCTGGGCAATGTCCGGCGTGGCGATGTCGAAGGCATAATGACGGGTGTGCTTCAGGGTAAAACGGCACGTCGGAAAAAGCTTGGTCCGCGCGCGGTTCAGAACGTCAAGGGCGGGCCTGCTGCCGCCCGGTCTGCAGTCGTTGCAACGCAAACCCTCTTCCAGTGGGCGATGCAGCGCGAACTCATGGAATCCAATCCTGCCCGGGGCGTGAAAAGACCGTCAGCCGGCAAGCGGGAAACCTTCCTGAGCGACAAACAGGTCGAACGGCTTTTCAACGTGATCAGCGACATGGAGAAGGATGGCCGCCTCGCCCCCGTGCTTGGCGATACGCTGCGACTGCTCGCCCTGACCGGGGCGCGGCGCGCGGAAGTCGAACAGCTTCGCTGGTCTGAGTTGGACTTTCAGCGCGGCGTGGCCATGTTGCCTGACCTCAGAAGCAAAACCGGCCGCAAGACAATTCCGCTGGGAGCTCCTGCCCTGGCAATCCTGGCGCAGCGCCAGCGCATTCCGGGCAGCGACTTTGTGTTTCCAGGCATCAAACGCGCCGACAGGCCCGCCAACGCCCTGTCCAAGAACTGGCAACGGGTGCGCGAGGTCGCTGAGCTGCCTGATGTACGCGTGCATGACCTGCGCCACACGCTGGCGAGCTTCCTTGTCGCGCGTGGCGCCAGCCTGCCCATGATCGGCGCCGTTCTCGGCCACAAGTCTTCGCAGACAACGGACCGCTACGCACACCTTGTCGCCGATCCTCTGCGGGCTCTGGTCGATGACGCAACGGCGCGGTTCGCTGTAGCGCCTGATGATGCGCAGGACACGAATGTCGTTGCGCTCAAAACTTCATAAGCTTCCGCTGCCGGCGATCTAGCCGGATACCGATCACCGACCGTCAAGCCGCGATCGATAGGGTACCAGTGCCCCGCTTACGGGTAATGAGCAGCCCATCTCCTTCCATCTCGCCATGACCGCTTCCAATTAGCATCGCTCTTTCACACCCAAAGGATATCGCTCCTGTTCGAAAGATTTGTTTCAGTGGGCGCTGATGGCCGGAAGCGATGGCGCAAAGTCTCGGCATGGCGAAATGAGATCGCCACTTACGGGGTCGGCTCGCTCACCCCTCAATGCTGGATATTTTGCTGTTTCGCTTCGCGTGAAATAGAGAGGCGCACCGATCGCGGAGAGTTTCTGGCATGCCAGCGACTGTTGGTCGCTCGGCGCAAGCCGATGTGTAGTCGGAACATTCCAGACGCCAACGTATCCGTCATCGAAGGCAGCGAAGAACCGGCGACCTTGATCCAAGAAGCCCATTTCGATGGGTTTTCTGCCATCATGCGCCACGCGCAGCATGTTCGTCGTGGTGCTCGGCTCCCAGAGCGAAACGTCCTCTTCGCTTCGCGCTAGTATCAGGCTCGCGTCAGGTGAGAACACAGCACCAAGGAACCACCCATTGTCACCTTGAATTGTGCTCAGACTCAGGCCTGTGGCCGTGTCCCATACTTGAATTGTGGCATCTCGTGATGCCGTCACAATTTTGCGTCCATCGGGTGAAAACGACGCGGTGAAGACCGATTCTTGATGCCCCGAAAGTGTTTGGAGCAGAGACCCATCGCCAGCGTTCCAAATAGCTGCAGTCAGATCTTGCGCACCGGCCGAGACGATAAGTTTCCCGTCTAGTGAAAACTCTGCGAACACGACGACGCCGCCGGCCCCGGACAGAGTGTACATTGGCTTGCCGGTCGAAGTATTCCAAACGCGCGCTGTTTTGTCGGACGAGCCCGTGACGATTTTTGATCCGTCAGGGGAAAACCTAGCGCTCCATACCCCGTCAGCATGCCCCAGAAGTGTGACCAATGGGGCACCGGTATTGCCATCCCAAACCCGCGCGGTGCCATCCAAGGATGCCGTGACTATCATTCGGGCGTCCGTCGAGAAGTTCGCGTCGGTCACAAAATCTGTATGGCCTGTGAGCTCGATAGTCCGATCCTCCTGCCCGAGGCTAACCAAACGAGCCGAAGAACCTTCTATCCAACCGAGGACGCCGTGGTCTTTATCCAGCCCAACAACCAAACCTTCCTCACCGAGTGAACGGTCTTCAGCAGGCTCAACACTTGAATTCCAGATCGAGATCGATGCTCCAACGCCCATAATGTGCAAACCGTTCGGGGAGAAGCTCGCCCAGACTAAGCTGTCTCGTGCGTTGAACAGATGAAGCTGCTTGCCGGTGCGAGCATCCCAAACCCGAGCAGTCTCATCTGCAGAGGCGGTGACTATTCTGCTGCCGTCAGACGAAAATGCAGCTGAGTTGACATCAGAAGTGTGTCCGTCGAACGAAAGGAGTTTGGCTCCCGTTTCCGCATCCCAAAGCCTCGCCGTCTTGTCCAGGGAGGCTGTTAAAACGCGCATCCCATCGGGCGAAAAGCTAACCTTATAGACTAGCGCAGAATGACCCTGTATCGCCTTCGATCGCCGCCCGTCACGCCAGTTCCACAGCTGAACAGCATTTCCTATCGTGATCGCCAGCCTATCTCCTTGCGGCGAAAAGGAAACGGATTGGACGCCACCATATTCGTTGTGGGGCCCATAGATAGCTAGCTGCTCACCGGATAGCGTATTCCAGACGTGGACCGTGCCGTCGGAACTGGTCGCTAGCGTGTCTTTGCCTCCGAAGGCAACAGCCTGCACCCGCTTTGGGTGGGCGGAAATCGTCCGAATGTGAGCGCCTGTCTTCGTGTCCCAAATCTCAAGATTTCCATCATAGCATCCAGCGGCAACCACCGCGTTATCTTGCGACAAGGCTACAGACGAGAAGCCTCCGCAGTCCTTTTTTATGCGAAGTCTGAGCTTCCCTGTGACGCTATTCGAAATCGCGATGGACTGGTCCCAAGATGCCGTCACAATTTCCGAGCCGTCGTGTGACAACGCTGCTTGCGTTATGACATCAGAATGAGGAGAAAATTTCAGTCGAAGCCTCAAGAGATTGTAAGCGGAGGCTAGCTCAGCTCTTGCTTGGATGTTCCCCTCCGCTCGCCGGAGATTGACGGGTACGAGATTTCCAGCAGGGTCAGCTTGGAGCGCCATCAACAGCCTATGATCATCAGTCCCCGTGGCCGCAAGTTCGCGTGCTGCTCTAGCAATGACGTCCGATGTTTTCTGCGCAGCCAATAAAGTCTGCCGCCCCGCCAGCTTTTGGCTTTCCCAAGCGTACCACCCGCCTGTGATTGCGCCCCCCGCTAGTACCAGGCCGATGATCAACGCCGCCGCACTCCACCAGCGGAATTTGCGCTGAACTCCGGCCAAGAGTTCCAGCGCAGCCTTTTCGGTTTCGGCAGCCTGCTTGGCCAGGATCGCCGCTTCCTGTGCCCGCTTCAATGCAGCTTCGCGTTCCTCTAGCTGCGCCTTGCGAAAAATCTCTCGCCTCCGCTCCACGTCGGCGCTAGCTATGAGATACTCGCGCACAAGCAGCGGAACAGCGGCCCCTTTAGGCGCGCGGTTCAGCCATTCGTCCGCGTCGCGGAGCGCTCCTCCCCGTAAGAGTGTATCTTCCGCCTTGTCCTGCAGCCATTCGACCGCTCTCTCACTCAGTCGTGTCTGCTCTCGAATCCAGCCAAGATCCACTCGCAGCGCTCGGTTTAGCTTAGCCATCCCGTCGAGCATGCCTGAGCCGGGCGTCGCGGGATCTGCGTAAAAATGGATCCAGTTGAGGTCGGCTAGCGATCGTGGCGACCCTACGCTCACTGCGGCTGGCACAACCGGGATAATGCGCTTACCGAGCTTCTTCGCCTCTTCCACTTCCCATGCGCATGTAGAAGACCCAGCTGACGTTTCCGTAAGCACAAAAACCACTGCATCGCAGGAAAGAATAAGGGCACCGAGGCGATGCTTCCAGTTCTCAGCCGCGTCGATATCGTGCCGGTCCAGTATTGGGTCGAAGCCGAGGCTATCAAGGCCGATGACCAATTGATCAGCGAAGGCAACATCAGCCCTTGAATACGAGACGAAAACCTTCACCCGATTGAGCGGATCGTGGCCCACAATCATCAATGTCCCCGCGACATTAGTAACCCAGTAGCGCCCCATGAAAGCGTTAGCTAGTGACCTGCCCCAAGCTTTTCGGACAAAGAGTTGCCTGAGAGACGGCCTCATGGGAAGAGAGCTACACCGGCAAGCCCTTCACGATGGCCGCCTCAATCAGGCGGGAGTTCGCCTCCTTTGCGTTGATGGAGGAAACAGCTATCGCTGCGCAACTAAAGCCAAACAGCCTCCGGGGTTACCGTGGCGGTTCATGGTGACCTGCCTCGTTTCTTCGGACCGTGATCCGTTAGATGAGGCCGCGATTGCAGCCGTCAACTAAGCTGAGGGTGCCGGTGCCGATATCGCCGTTTGCCTGATCAGCATCGTCAGCGTCACCCCGAACTGTCGCGTCAGGCTGCAACGCCAATCAGGCGCGGGCCATATTGTCGGGCCGCGCGCCCGTCTCTAGGCTGCCGGCGTCCGGCGGGGGCCACTATGCCAAAGATTTTCATCAGTTACCGAAGGGACGACAGCCAGCATCAGGCGGATAGGCTGCATTCGGCGCTTTCGAGGAAGATCCCCAAGCGGGATATCTTCATCGACGTGGACAACATCCCCGTCGGGATCAATTTTGTGCAGCACCTCGACCAGCAGGTGGCCCAGTGCGACGTGCTGCTTGCGCTGATCGGTCCCGACTGGCTGGAAGCGAAAAACCCGCAAACGGGCCAGCGACGGCTCGACGACCCCAAGGATTTCGTCCGCATCGAGATCGCCTCGGCGCTTAAGCGGGGTATCCCGGTTGCGCCCATCCTGCTGGATGGCGCAGCCTTGCCGCCGGAACATAGCCTGCCGGACGATCTAAAGCCTCTGAGGCTTATGAACGGCGTCGAGGTCCGGCGGATGACATTTGATGCCGATGCCGAAAGGCTGATCCTGGGACTGGACCGGACGTGGGCAGCGGCTGCTGCTGCCACCAGGCCAGCGCCTGGCCGTACCCCGCCGGCAAGCGGCGCAGGCAAAGGCAACGCGTCGTGGACAGGTCCTGTGGTCGCGCTTGGCCTGCTCGTGCTTGGCGGTGGCGCCTTCGCGTGGTTCGGCAATCCGGGCGACTGGCGCGGGCTGGGCGCGCAGCCTGCCAGCGAGGTCACGGCGGATGCGTCGGCGCCTGTCGAGGTGGCGACGGCCAAGCCGGCCGCTGCAGCGCCGGCCACTGCCTCGCCCGCGCCCACCGATCCAGCTGATGATCCCGCTGCCCGATCAGCGGCGGTGCGGCGGCTGCAGCAATCGCTGAAGACGCTCGGCCAGTATTCGGGCTCTGCGGACGGTGCGACAGGCCCGGCCACGCGGGCTGCAGCGCAGGCATTTGCCACGGCGCAGAGGATTGCAGCGCCTGATCTTGCCGCTGCACCGATTGCTGCAATCGAGGCGTTTGCCGCACGCGCGGAACAGGCCGCGCTGGTCTCGACGACGCAGGAGGCGGCGGCTTGGCGCGTCGCGAAGGATGCCGATACGCGCTCACCGCTGGATGCCTATCTGCGTGACTTCCCGAATGGCCCGAATGCGGCGGCTGCGCGCTCCCGCATTGCAGCGCTCACGCGGCCTGTGGCGCCCGCTCCAGCCCCCGCTGCCAGCACGCCGGCCGCCCCGACCCCTGCCGTCAGCACGCCGAGCTCATCATCACGTGCAGCAGGCGAGACCTTCCGCGACTGCGATTATTGTCCGCAGATGGTGTCAATTCCGGCGGGCAGTTTCATGATGGGGTCGCCAGCGAGTGAGGCTGGCCGGAACGACACTGAGGGCCCGCAACGGCGCGTGACGGTCCCGGCATTTGCGGCGGGCAAGTACGAGGTGTCGTGGGCCCAGTGGGATTACTGTGTTGCGGCAGGCAGCTGCGCCTCGCTCAAGGCTGGTGGATTTGGCGCCGACCCGCGTCCGGTGACTAATGTGTCGTGGAACGAGGCAGTGGCCTACACGAAATGGTTGTCGAACAAGACGGGCCAGACGTATCGCCTGCTCTCGGAGGCCGAGTGGGAGTATGCGGCGAGGGCGGGCAGTTCTGGACGCTGGAGCTTTGGAGACAACGAAGGTTCGCTTGGCTCTTATGCGTGGTTTTATTCGAACGCCGCTTCGGCGACGCACCCGGTAGGCACAAAGACGGCGAATGCTTTTGGCCTGCACGACATGCATGGTAACGTGTGGGAGTGGGTCGAGGACTGCCACGCCGTGAACTACTCGGCTGGTCAGCCGTCGAACGGCAGCGCTTATACTTCGGGTTCCTGCTCCACTCGCGTCTTCCGCGGCGGTTCCTGGAACTTCAGCCCGCAGAACCTCCGCTCGGCCAACCGCGACGGGTTCGTACCCTCGAACCGATACGACATCATCGGCTTCCGGGTCGCCAGGACCCTTTAACTGCGGCTTGCAACCATTTACGGCTCGCGACTGCGAGCTCTTGGTGGTCTTGCCCCGTTTCGGTGGAGTGGTTCGGTCTTGGGATGTCATCCCTGAACTGACATTGCGGCCTCCCGTTCGCGGGTCAAGGCATTATCCCTTTGTTCGGTCTGTGCGGCGTCCATCCCTTCGTCCCGGTCCGCC
>CAIMMO010000086.1 GCA_903842595.1 uncultured Alphaproteobacteria bacterium | reverse complement strand
GGCAAAGGCCCCAAGGCGACCGCCTCCACCCGCACCTATCCCGTCTTCGTCACCGTAACCCGCCGCGACCGCAGCGTGCTGGCCAAGGAGCGTTTCGACATCCAGGTCGCCTGGCCCGCAGGCAAGGACATCGTCCGCCACACGGAAACCGTGCCGGGCATCGTGATCCCGCGCGCCAACGAGACCATTTCGGGCTCGAACTTCGAGGTCCTCGTCGGCTTTGACCTGACGCCAGAACAGCTGGCTTACAACCGAAGCGGCACCCGGTTCACGATCAACGTTGCGAAACCCGCCGCCGGCCAGTAGTCCGGCGGGGCCCAGACCAGCCCCTCTCCGGACTTGCCCATGACCAAGCCTCAGGACCTTGCAGACCAGCTGTCGGACGTCGCCGGCGCCGCCTTCGCGGCCTTGGGCATTGACACTACAGCGGGCGCGATGCGGCGCTCCGACCGTCCGGACCTCGCCGACTTCCAGTGCAACGGCGCCATGGCTTCCGCGAAGAAGCTAGGCAAGAACCCACGCGAAATCGCGAGCGCCGTCGTCGATGCGCTGAAGGCCTCGCCATTGGTCACCGCCTCCGAGGTTGCTGGCCCCGGCTTCATCAATGTGCGTCTGACCAACGCCGCGCTCGCTGCCCGCGCCGAACAGATTGCCTCTGATCCGCGTTCCGGCGCGCGCAGTGTCGAGACGCCGCGCCGCGTCGTGATCGATTTCGGCGGCTGGAACGTCGCGAAGGAAATGCACATCGGCCACCTGCGCTCGACGGTGATCGGGGATTCCCTGCAGCGCCTGTTCCGCTTCATGGGCGATGCCGTCACCAGCGATGTCCACCTCGGCGACTGGGGCCTGCAGATGGGCCAGCTCATCAATGAGGTGAAGCTGGAGCAGCCAAACCTGCCATATTTCGACGCCAGCTTCACCGGCCCCTATCCTGAGCAAAGCCCCGTCTCGATGGACGATCTCGGCCGGCTCTATCCCGTTGCTTCCTCGAAGTCGAAAACAGACGAAGCCCGTCGCGACGAGGACCGCAAGGCGACGCAGGAGCTGCAATCCGGCCGCCCCGGCTATCGTGCCTTGTGGCAACACTTCTGCAACGTCACGCGCGTGGGACTTGAGCGTGAATGCATCAGCCTCGGCGTGCGCTTCGACCTGTGGAAGGGCGAGAGCCATGCTGAGCCGTTTGTACCTGCGCTTGTTGAGGACCTGAAAGCCCGCGGCATTGCCGAACTCGATGCAGGCGCGTGGATCATCCGCGTAGCGCGCGAGACCGACAAGAAGGAGATGCCGCCGATCATCCTCGTCAACCGCGATGGCGCCATCGGCTATCACGGCTCCGACCTCGGCACGATCGTCGACCGCAAGCAGGGCATCGACCCGCAGCTGACCCTCTATGTCGTGGACCAGCGCCAGGCGTTGCACTTTGAACAGGTCTTCCGCGCCAGCGACCGGGCAGGGTTGATGCCGGAGAGCACGCTCGAACACGTCGGCTTCGGCACGGTGAATGGCCCCGATGGCAAGCCGTACAAGACCCGCGACGGCGGCACGCTGAAGCTCCAGGCCTTCATCAACCAGGCCGATGAAGTCGCGATGGCGCGCATGAAGGAAGCCGAACTCGGCGCCGACGTTTCCGAAGCCGAGCAGCAGGACATCGCGCACAAGGTCGCTGTCGCCGCAGTGAAATTCTCGGACTTGTCCAACGTCCGCACGACGAACTATATCTTCGACCTCGACCGCTTCATCTCCTTCGAGGGCAAAACCGGTCCGTACCTTCTCTACGCCGCCGTTCGCATCAAGTCGCTCGCCCGCCGCGCCGACGCGGAAGGCGTCAAGGCCGGCCCGATCACGATCGAACTGGACGCCGAACGCGCGCTCGTCCTCGCGCTCGACGGTTTCAACGAAGCCTTGCGCGGCGCCTATGACAAGCGCATGCCGCACATCTTGTGCGATCACACCTACACGCTGGCGCAGGCCTTCTCCGCCTTCTACGCAGCGGCTCCGATCCTCGTGGAGAGCGACGCGGCGAAGAAAGCATCCCGCTTCTCGCTCGCGATGGCGACGTTGAAGCAGCTGGAGCTCGCGCTCGGCCTCATCGGCATCGAAACGCCTGAGCGGATGTAGATACATGCACGACATCGAATTTCGCATCGATGATCTGACAGCATCGAAGTCTCAGGCGCTCGTGCGCCGCCATCTCGAAGGCATGCACGCCAACTCGCCGCAGGACAGTGTCCACGCCCTTGACGTCGACAAATTGCGTCAGCCTAGCGTCACCTTCTGGACCGGCTGGGTCGGTGAGGAAATCGCCGTGATGGGCGCTCTCAAACGGCTCGATGCTGAGAGCGGTGAAATCAAGTCAATGCGTGTGGCTGACGCCTTCCTTGGCCGCGGTGCGGGCAGGGCGATGCTCGAGCATATTCTCTCCGAGGCGCGCACGGCCGGAATGAATCATCTCTGGCTCGAGACCGGATCAACACCAGCCTTTGATCCCGCCATCAGCCTTTACAAGAAAGCGGGCTTCCGCTTCTGCGGCCCGTTCGCCAACTACAAGGACGACCCGTTCAGCCGGTTCATGACGCTGGCGCTGTAGCGGGCGGTGGGCGCAGACGTCTTACTTCTTTTTCGCAGGCGCCTTCTTCTTCGTTGCAGCCTTCTTCGCCGTCGCCGCACCCGACTGCCACTCCGGCTTCAGATAGTACGCTGCCAAGGCATTCGCATGGCCATGCCCGAGGCCCAGCGCCTCCATCGCGTGGCTGCGCAATTCGCCATGCGTCTTGAGCCCTGACTTGGACAACACGGCGAGCATCTCCTTCTCGGAATTGCCGCAAGCCCCTGAGGCATTGTCGAGATAGGTGCGCATTCCCGCTGGCATGCTGGCCATCGGCTATTCCGCGCGTTGAGCGTCGCGCAGCGCCCTGAACTCGTTGCCCTCATACCAGTTGGGCCAGTCAGCCGAGTTCGCGAGGCGGGTCACCACCTCATTTGCGACTTTCGTATCAGCCTCGATGCCCGACATATCCCAGTTGTCATCGTATTCGTCTGCCGGCTTGTGATAGGCGTTGTCAGTATAGTCTTTGGCCGCTGCTTCGCCGGCCGCAACCCCGCCATTCACGAGGTCGATGCCGCTGTCAGCGTAGAGCATCGGTACGCCCTTCTTGGCGAGGCTGATATGGTCCGAGCGATAGAAGTAGCCGTTCTCGGGTGATGGATCCGGACGAATTGTACGGTCGGATTCCGCCAGCACAGCCTTCAGCGCATCTTCAAGCTGCGAGGCGCCAGCCCCAATCACCAGCAAGTCCTTCGCCATTCCTGTCGGCTGCATGGCATCGATATTGATGCCGCCGACTATGTTCTTCAGCGGCATGAGCGGGTTCTCGCCGAAGTAAGCAGAGCCAAGCAGACCCGACTCTTCAAGCGTAACCGCCAGCACCGTCACCGAACGCTTGGGCTGCGGGCCCGCCGCCACCTTCTCACCAATTTCCAAGATCGCCGCGGTGCCGGTAGCGTTGTCGACAGCGCCGTTATTGATGACGTCCGCGTTCGGGTCATCGCTCACGCCTTTGCCGAGGTGATCCCAGTGCGCCATCAGCAGAACATGCTCATCCGGCGTCTCGGAGCCTTTGACGGTTCCGATGACATTGCGCGATTCCTTGAAGTCGATTGTCTGGTTGATGGTTGCCGAGGCCTTCAGCCCCGTCATCGGCACGGGCTTGAAGCCGCGCTTGTTTGCGGCCGCGCGCACCTTGTCGATGTCGAGCCCTGCCGCCTTGAACAGCTCCGTCGCGTGGCTGAGCTGGATCCAGCCCTCCAGCTTCGCCCGGCTCGCTCCGCCATCATTGCGCACGAGGTCGGCTTGCTCGCCGGTCCACGAACCTTCGACAACGCCCCAGCCATAGGCCGCGGGCCTGTCCTCGTGGATGATCAGGGCCGCCGTCGCGCCCTGCCGCGCCGCTTCCTCGAACTTGTAAGTCCAGCGGCCGTAGTACGTCATGGCCTTGCCGTTAAAGAGCGAGTCGTCGTTGGTCACGAACCCAGGGTCGTTGACAAACATCACGACCGTTTTTCCCTTCACGTCGATGCCCGCGTAGTCGTTCCAGTTGGCTTCTGGGGCAACAACGCCATAGCCCACGAAAACCAGATCAGAGTCCGTGAAAGACACGGTCTTGTTCGTCTGGTCCCTGGTGATGAACACGGCGTCGGGTCCCATCTTCAGGTCCCACGCCTTGCCGCCCGCACCTGCGATTTTCAGCGACGACGTTTTTGGATCCGCCGTCTGCGCGACCATCTTTACGACCTGGAAGTATGTCCCGTCCGGATTGCCCGGCGCGAGCCCGATGCGCTTCATCTCAGCCGCAAGCCAGTCAGCCGCTTTCTCGCCTTCCGGATCACCCGGGCCGCGACCCTCATACTTGTCGTCCGCCAGCTCCTTGATGCGAGCGGCAATGTCCGCTGCCACGATCTCCGGCGATGTGGAGAGCGTCGAGGTGACGGCGTTGGCGTCAGCGGCAGGCGCCGCTGGTGCGGCAGGCTCCGTGGGACCGCACCCAGCTAGTCCGATGCTCATCAGCGCGGCCGATACAGCCGTCAGCGCAGGCAGTTTCATCCGGGTCTCCCTCGATTTCCGCGCACACTATCGCGCGCGGTAGAGGGAGCAAGTGCCGCTCAGCTTCTCCACTCCGTGTGCTTCTCGTCATGATCATCGGGTATATGATCGATCCCCGGAGGCTGCGGATCGCCGGGGAAGGGGATCCAGTGCGTCTCGCCAGGCGGTTGCGTGAACCATGTCCCGTCAAAGGCGCCTGCGATCGATGCACGCCAGTCCGCCGCCGCCTTCGCCAGCCGCTCCTTGGACGACGCCACGAAGTTCCAGTCGAGAAAGCGCGGCCCGTCCAGCTTTTCGCCGCCCGCAAACATGATCCGTGTCCCCGCGGTCAGCTTCACCCGGCAAGGCCGCTGCGGCGACAGGATCGCCATTGTCGCCTCGCCAACATGCCGACCCTCCACCTCTGCCGCACCCTCCACCACGTAGAGGCAAAGTTCATCCGCATCGGGAGCCTCGAACGTCGTGTCGTGTTCCGCTGTCAGCACCAGCTGGCATATGCCGCTCGGGAACTCGACAGGCGAGTGATGGCCATAGGCAGACCCGGAGATCAGCACGCCGCTCGCCCCCTCAAGCGCAAGCTTTGGCAGCACTGCGGCGGGGTAGTGCTGGAAGTTCGGCGCCTGTTCCTCATGGCTCCGTGGCAGCGCCACCCATGTCTGGATCGCCTCGATGCGGTGCCCTGCCTCGCGTTCCGTATGGGGTGTGCGCTCTGAATGTGTGATGCCGCGTCCAGATGTCATCCAGTTTACCGCGCCCGGCCGAATGGTCTGGTGAGTTCCAATACTGTCGCGATGGTCCAGCGCCCCATCAAACAGCCACGTCACCGTCGCCAGTCCGATATGTGGGTGCGAGCGCACGTCGATGCCCTTGCCTGCAGGCAACACTGCGGGCCCCAGATGGTCGAAGAAGACGAACGGCCCCACATTGCGCCGCGTTGCCAAAGGCAACAGCCGGCGCACGGTGAATCCTCCCAGGTCCCGCTCGCGCGGCTCGATAATCATCTCGATGGCGTCGGGCATGGCAACTCCCTCTGTCTGCGGTTGGGTATGGACGACAGCGCTCATGACGGCAAAGTAGACGGATGAGGGCACAAGGCGCCATCAATGCGGACGGTTCCCGCCTGCCCCTCTCTGGGGGGGACAGGATTTGGGAACCCTTTAGGCTAGGGAAGCATTGGCTTGCGGCGACCGTCCTGTCCTTGCTCACTTCGGCATGTGCGCCGCTTCAGCAGAAAGCGCTAGCTCCCGCGACCGCCCCGGCGCCCGGCTTCTCCGACACATGGTTCACCAGCTTCGACGGGGCCCGCCTTGGCCTTGATACCTATCGCGCCCGTTCACCCGGGCAGGGCGCCGGACCATGCGATGACGGTGGCGGCATCGATCTCGGCACGGTTGCAGCCGCATCCGAATCCGCCTGCACCGCCGCCGCCGAGGTCTACGCTGCCGAGCCTGATGTCGTGGTCATCGCCGTGCACGGCATGAACGACTATGCCGGCGCATTCATTGATGCTGGCGAATGGTGGTCCGCCAACGGCGCCACCGTCTACGCCTACGACCAGCGCGGCTTCGGCCGGTCGCCCGGCTGGATGATCTGGCCCAGCCACGCTGTCATGCGAAAGGATCTCGAAACTGCTGTCGAGGTCGCACGCTCGCGACACCCGGGCGCGAAGGTCGCCGTCGTCGGTGAAAGCATGGGCGCCGCCGTCGCCGTCACCACCTTTGCCAACTCAGGCGCCAGCCAGCCTGACGCTCTGATCCTCTCTGGTCCCGGGTTCCGTGGGTGGGGGGCGCTGCCCCTGCTCTACAGCGCCAGCCTCTGGGTCGCGTCCCACGTCCGGCCCGACTGGATCGTCGTGCCGCCCGACGGCGTCCGCATCGTCGCCACTGACAACAACCGCAAGCTGCGTGAGATGTGGTTTGACCCGCTCGTCCAGAAGTCCAACCGGATCGACAGCGTCTTTGGCGTCGTCTCGATCATGGAGGAGGCGGACCAGAGGATCTCCCGCCTGCCGGGCAGCGTGCCTACGCTCATGCTGTACGGCGCCAGGGACGAGATGATCCCCGTCGAGGGCGTCCAGCGCGCCACGGCCAAGATGCCGCCCCATGTCCAGACGGCCTACTACCTGCACGGCTACCACCTGCTCCTGAACGACCTTCAGGCTCACAAGGTCTGGGGCGATATCCTCGCCTTTGCCAGGGACCCGGAATCACCTCGTCCGTCAGGCGCGCCGCCGTTGCCCTGGCTGGGGAATAGGGCCCCAAGCCGTTGAAATTCGCGGGTTCCATGAAGCCCGAAAATTAACCAAAGCCGGTTAGTGTGTGTGCTCTGGTGAAGTGCATTCAAGGGTCGCGCGCGGGATGCTTGCGCAAGTGAAAAAGATGGCAGGCGGCGATGTCGCCGGGCGCCTTGGCGCCTGGTGGAGCGGCCGCGACTACGTCCCGCCGTTGGAAGGCGAGGCAGCTGCGTCGGAAGACAAGCCAGCGGCCAGGGCTGACGCGCCGAAAGCCGAAGCCGCGAAAGCGCCCGTGACACCCGAGCCTGCCCCGGCTGAGCCGCCCGTCTCCATCGCTCCGATCCCGGCTAAGCCCGCGCCGGCTGCGCCGCCGGTCGACGGCGGCGAAGTCCGCATCCGCGCTCTCGAGACCCTCTGGGGCGAGGGCAGGCTGTCGCCCGGTTCCTTCGCGCTCGACACCCACATGATCGACGCGGCGCTCGAACTGGCGGACCGCTCTGGAGCGATCGGCTTCATCGGCGCTGACGCGTCGCTCCTGAACGCGTTCGCCGCACAGTCCGATCGCAAGCCGATCGCGAACGAATGGCGCGCCGCCTGCGTCTCCCGCCTCAACCAGCTCGTCGCCAACGCCGCGTTCACTGTCAGCGAAGTGGACCGTCCGCGCGGCTTCCAGGATGGCGCGCTGCCAGCAATCGTCAGCGTCGAAGCCTTCGCTTACTCCGATCACAAGGCTGGCCTCGTCGGCCGCGTCTTCCGCGCGCTCGACGCTGGCGGCCGTTGGGTCTTCGTCGATACCACGCGCCGCACCAAGAAAACGCCGCCGCAGGCCTTCGCCTCTGCCTGGGCCGAACCACAGCTCGCCACCAACGACGAGATCGAGGAGCTGCTTGCACTCGCCGGGTTCAAGACGATCCGCCGCGCCTCCGTCGCCGACCTCGTCCTCTCCGCCGCCAAGCAGGGCTACGCCAATCTCACTCAGGTCGTTGAAAGCGCTGCCGGCTCCGGCCTCTCAGGCCGCGAAGGGGCCCTTTTCCTGCAGGAACTCGCATGGGAAGCGCAGAGCTGGCGCGCCCGCATGCGCGCCCTCGAAGGTGGCGCGCTCGAAATGAACTTGTGGGTCGCCGACCGCAGCGAACAGCAGGGCCCGCTGAAGATCGCGCTGGATCAATTGATCCGCCCGGACGATGCGGGCGCCGCGGACACTTTGTTCGAGTAAGCCTGCTCGAAGCCATCCGGTTCAGGTTTTACAGCAAGTTGTGCCGTGGCGGCATACTTGCCCCCGCCCCAGCGTCATGAAAACACCGCTTCCAACGCGTGGCGATCGGCCCACGCCATGGAGCGTAAGGCATGCCGCAGGTGACCCCCCTCTCGCGTCGGTCGTTCGTGGCGCTCGCTTTTGCGTTGTCGCTGGTCAGCTGCGCCCCTGCAGAAAAGGCTGCCGGACCAGACCAGGCGCCAAGCGAGGCTGCGATTGTCGAATCCGCCAGGGCGATCCATCAGGAGAGTCTCGCGCTGGATGCGCATGCCGACATCGTGGTTCCCTCCACCGCCGCCAATTTCCTCAGCGCCGACGGCTCGTCAAAGGTATCCCCCGAAAAGCTCAAGGCTGGGGGCGTGGGCGCTGTCGTCATGGCGATCGCTGTGGGACCTGGTCCACGCACGCGGGAAGACGACAGGAAGGCGCGCGCGGAAGCGGATGAGAAGCTCGCTGCTATCCA
This sequence comes from uncultured Alphaproteobacteria bacterium, assembly GCA_903842595.1. Classification (GTDB taxonomy): domain Bacteria; phylum Pseudomonadota; class Alphaproteobacteria; order Caulobacterales; family Hyphomonadaceae; genus UBA7672. Next base: position 9,598 of record CAIMMO010000086.1, on the reverse strand, counting down.
GGTGCTGGCGGCGGCCAACGCAGACACGGTGACGATTGCTAGATCAGCCGATGAGATCCTCGCGATCCGTGCAAGCGGCAAGACGGCGCTGATCCTCGGCTTCCAGAACGCAAGGGCTCTCGAAGGGCAGGTGGCTGCGATCGACACCTTCTACGAGGCAGGCGTGCGGGTTTTTGCCCTGAACCATCTTGCACACAATGATTTCTCGGACTCCTCGCGTCCGTTCCACGACCCTGCCAGCAAACAGTACGAGCCGGACGCACATGGCGGGCTGTCGGCGCTGGGGCTGGCCGCGATCGATCGGATCAACGCGCTCGGCGGCGTGGTCGATGTGTCTCAGGCATCTAAGGCCGCGACGCTTGCAACCATCGCCCGCTCGAAGACGCCCGTGATCGCCAGCCACTCGAACGTGCGCGCCATCTCGGACGCAACACGCAATCTTTCGGACGAGGAGATCGATCGTATCGGACAGACCGGGGGCGTCATCCACGTCGCGCCGTTCACGGCTTACCTTGTCAACTTCTCGACGCCGGAAAAGCTTGAGGCGATAAGGAAGGCGCGAAGCGCTGCGGGCCTGCCCGAGACCTATTCCTATCCCTACGAACTCTACTGGGAACTTCCCGATCCCGTGGCGCGAGAGTTGTTCACGACGTCGATCCGCGAGGCGCTTGGGCCCGCAACGATCGACACGATGATCGACCACATCGACTACATAGTGAAACGCATCGGCATCGACCATGTCGGCATCGGCACGGATTTCAATCACGGCAGCGGTATCGAAGGCTATGACGATGCTAGCGCCTCTTTCGCTGTGACGCTTGGGCTCGTCCGCCGCGGCTACGCGGCGGAGGACATCAAGAAGATCTGGGGCGGCAATTTCCTGCGTGTCATGCGCCAGGCGGAGGCGGCGGCTGCTAAGGCTGAGCCGTCGCAGTAGGTCCTCCCGGCGCGACTCCTCCGCTGATTGGCAAGGCTATGGCCGCTGGCGGCGCTGTTTGCCCTGCGATAAGCAATTTCATGCTCCGCCGCGATGTTCACCCCATCCGCACTTGGGGCTATACGCGCCAAATTGCGCTGACACTGTTCTCTTCAGCGTTCTCCGGAGCAACCGATGTTCGACAAGCCCGCCTTCGCCGGCCACGAGAGTGTGCACCACTTCTTTGATGCGAAGACCGGCCTTCGCGCGATCATCGCGCTTCACTCCACAGCGCGCGGACCCGCTGCTGGCGGTTGTCGCATGTGGAAATACGCCACCGCAGAGGATGCCTTTGTCGACGCGCTGCGCCTTTCCGAAGGCATGAGCTACAAGAACGCTATGGCCGACCTGCCGCTTGGTGGCGGTAAGGCGGTGATCTGGGGCAATTCACGAACCGACAAGACCCCCGACCTGTTCCGCGCCCTGGGCCGCGCCATCAACTCGCTCAATGGGACATACTGGTCGGCAGAGGACGTCGGCGTCTCCGTGCAGGACATGGCCTTCGCTGCAGAAGAGACGAAGTTCGTTTCGGGTCTCTCGACCGGCAAGGCCGCCAGCGGAGATCCTTCTCCCGTGACAGCCAAGGGCGTGTTCCTCGGTCTCAAGGCCGCCGCCCTGCGCGCCTTCGGCACGGATGACCTCACCAACCGCACCATCACGGTACAGGGCGTGGGTCATGTCGGCGGTTATCTCTGCAGTCATCTGGCCAGGGCAGGCGCAAAGCTCGTCATCACCGACGTGAACGCCGAAGCGGTCGATCAGGTCGCGCGTGCAACCGGCGCACAAGTCGTCGACCCTGCCGACATCTACGATGTTGCCGCGGACATCTTCTCGCCGAACGCCCTCGGCGCCATCATCAACCCTGAGACGCTCCCGCGCCTGCGCGTGCGCGTCATCGCTGGCGGCGCCAACAACCAGCTCGCCACGCCCGAAATGGGCGATCGCCTCAGCGAGAAGGGCGTCGTCTATGCCCCCGACTACGTCATCAATGGCGGGGGAATCATCAATGTCGCTTCCGAAATCTCTGGCGCCTACGACCCCGCCTGGGTGGAAGCAAAGCTCCAGCGCCTCATCCAGACCCTTGGCGACGTCCTCGACCGGGCCCAGCGCGAAGGCCGCGCCGCCAACCGCGTTGCGGACGCAATCGCCCGCGGCCGAATCATCCCCTGACGTCGGCTGGAGATGCCCCGGGCGCCGATCATTAAATCTGGCCCCCGGCGGTTGCATTTGTGTGACGCGGGTCTAGTTTCACCGATTGTTGCAGTGCAGCGAAAGATCAGACGCCAGTCGAACGGCGCGGCTCTTGCTGGGCTTGTGGGTTGATGTGGCCGCACGGCTGGGTAGGGGCCTCGGGGGTGGTGATGTCTGAAGTCGTCGTCTTCATGGGAGCGGAAGAAAGCCGCGATCCGTCGCGCCTGATGAACGCCATCGACGCCTTCGCCAAGTGGGCTTGCGAATCCGGCCTCTCCGGCGAGCAGAGCGACGCCCCGCACATCATGGTCAAGAGCGAGTTCTCCGGCGGTGAGATGCGCCGCAAGCTGGTTTTCCAGCACCGCGACCACGCCGCCCGTTTCCTGGTCTTCTGGCGCTCCGAGCGCCAGCGTCCGCTGCCGTCCGAAGCCGTAGCCGCTCAGGCTTGAAACTCACTCTGGCTGTTCGCGCTGACGCCAGTATAGAGGCGCGATGTCCGGCTCGCCGCCCCCCCGAAAGCCAGCCTTGCGCGTCGCAATTGTAGGCGCCGGTGTTGTGGGACTCAGCATCGCGCTTGAACTGCGGAGCCGCGGCGCGGATGTGGCGGTGTACGACCGTGGCATCGAGCTCGGCGGAGGAGTCTCTATCCGTGCAGCCGGCATGCTGGGCGCCGCTTTCGAGTGGGCGGCCGAGCATGACAAGCGTGCGCTCGCAGCATTGGCGCGACATGCTGGCCAGTTGTGGCCGGATCATGCTGCTCGCCTTGAGCGTCTTGGCGGCGGGCCCGTAGAGTACTCCCGTGAAGGCGCGCTCGTAGTCGCCCGCACGGCCGGCGAGGTAGAATGGATCGCCAGCCTCACCGCCGCCTGCCAGGCGCGCAGTTTTTCCGCGCTTACCCTGCCGCTCAAGGACCTCGCCGTCCGCGAGCCTGCGCTCGCGCCAGACCTGCTCGGCGGCCTCTGGCTGGCTGACGACCAGCAGGTCGATCCAGTGCTTGTGCTCCAGCGCCTTGGCGCGGCGCTCGCCCGCACTGGCGTTGGCCTCCGCTTTGGCCGCCAGGTTGATCGCATTACCGCAGGCCAGCATTTTTTGATGCCTGATGGCGAACACTACGACCGCGTGGTCATCGCCAACGGTGCCCAGCCTGCGCCGGTGTTCGTCGGCCCCCGCGGCGCGCGGCTGTCGCTCGGCCTGCCTGCGCCCGTGCCCGTGAAGGGCCAAATCCTCGCGATCGCCCCGATCGAACAGGGGCCCCGCCACGTCATCCACACGCGAGATGTGTACATCGCCCCGAAATCCCGCTGGATCCTCGTCGGCGCCACCACGGAGAGAAACCGCGCTGACACTGAGGTCGACCGCGACGCCATCGCCCAGCTCCGCGCCCGCGCCGCCGCGCTCGTGCCAGCCCTGGCTGATGCGCCTGAACTGACCGCATGGGCTGGCGTTCGCCCCGGCAGCCCGGACGATCAGCCTCTGATCGGCCAGACTGCGATCCCCGGCGTCTTCGCCGCGCTCGGCCACTACCGGAATGGCGTACTGTTCGCTCCGGCCACTGCTGAAATCGTGGCCGATCAGGTGATTGACGGGAAAGTGAGCCCGTTGGCGGCCGCGTTTGACCCAACCCGGTTTGACAACCCGGACGCGGCGCCGCACTCGCCCTCCGTCAAAGGCTCCGATAACTAGCGTTACAACGAGAGCTGACAGGTCCCGGGAGAGTCACATGCACAACATCGCCCCCATGACGGAAGATCAGGAAGCGATCCGCGACGCAGTCGCCGCCGTGTGCGCCCAGTTCGACGCCGAATACTGGCGCAAGACCGACGAGACCGGCGAATGGCCTGAAGCCTTCACCAAGGCCATGGCTGACGGCGGCTGGCTCGGCATCGCCATGCCGGAAGAGGTCGGTGGCTCGGGCCTCGGCCTGATGGAAGCTTCCATCATGATGCAGGCCGTCGCGCGTTCCGGCGCCGGCTTCACCGGCTGCTCGTCGATCCACCTAAACATCTTCGGCGCAAAGCCGATCGAGAAATTCGGCACGTCCGAGCAGAAGCAGGAATTCCTGCCCAAGATCATCTCCGGCCAGCAGAAGATGTGCTTCGGCGTCACCGAGCCGAACTCGGGCCTCGACACCTCCAGCCTGCAGACGAAGGCTGAGCGTACCAATTCCGGCTACGTCATCAACGGCCGCAAGATCTGGACGACCGGCGCCCAGCGCGCCGACAAGATCATTCTGATCGCGCGCACGACGCCGCAGGAAAAAGTCGCCAAGCCTTATATGGGCCTGTCGCTGTTCTACATGGACATGAAGGGTGTCGACGCAAAGCCGATCCCGAAAATGGGCCGCAAGGCCGTCGAGTGCAACATGCTGTACTTCGACAACATCGAGATCCCGAAGGAATCGCTCATCGGCGAGGAAGGGCAGGGCTTCAAATACCTGCTGCAGGGCCTCAACCCGGAACGCGTCCTGTTCGCCGCCGAAGCCATCGGCCTCGGCTTCGCCGCGCTCGAACGGGCGACGACCTATGCGAAAGAGCGCGTCGTATTCGGCCGTCCCATCGGCCAGAACCAGGGCGTCGCCCACCCGCTGGCCAAGTGCTGGGCCGAACTCTCCGCTGCCGAACTGCTGACATACAAAGCCGCACGCCTGTACGACCAGGGTCTCGAATGCGGCGCGGAAGCCAACGCTGCGAAATACCTCGGCGCCGAGTACGGTTTCAATGCCTGCGAGGCGGCCGTCCTCGCGCACGGCGGCATGGGCTACGCGAAAGAGTACGACGTCGAACGCTACATGCGCGAAGCCATGATCGCCCGCATCGCCCCTGTGAGCCGCGAGATGATCCTGAACTACATCTCCGAGCGCGTGCTGGGCCTGCCGAAGAGCTACTGATCGGCTGCACGCTCGATTTGTCATCCCCCCGCGTCGAGGTGGGCAGCCTTAACGCATTCAAAGGCTGTGGATCTCCCGCGACAGATCCCGAATGGCGCCACGCGCTTCCGGGATGACAATCTCGGCCAAATGGACGAGCCTCCCGAAGAATGATCACGGGAGAAAACCATGGGTCGTGTCTCAGGCAAGGTCGCGCTGGTAACTGGCGCGTCAAGTGGCATTGGCCGCGCGTCGGCGGAAGTGCTTGCTCGTGAGGGCGCGAGCGTCGTGCTAACCGATGTGCGGGATGGCGAGGAAGCCGCCGCAGCCATCTGCAAGTCAGGCGGCAAGGCGCGTTTCATTCGGCTCGACGTCACCAGCGAGAGCGAATGGCGCGATGTCATCGCTAGCATCGAGAAGCAGGAAGGCCGCCTCGACATCCTCGTCAACAATGCCGGCATAGCTGTCGCCGGGCTGATCCACGAACTCGCGCTTGAGGACTGGCGCCGCCAGATGGCGACGAATGTCGACGGGGTCTTTCTCGGCGTTAAAACCGCCTTGCCGCTCATGCGGAAAGGCAAGAGCGGCTCCATTATCAACATCTCCTCGATCGCCGGCCTGCGCGGCGCGCCAAACCTGTCCGCCTACTGCACTTCGAAAGGCGCCGTACGTCTGTTCACCAAATCAGTCGCGCTCGAATGTGCTGCGATGCAGGACGGCATCCGCTGCAACTCCGTTCACCCCGGCCTGATCGAAACCCCAATCTGGAGCCAGGTCGTACCAGGCTCTAACGAGCCGATGGACCTCGACGCCGCCGCTGCGCTGCGTGTGCCCATGCGTCGCAAGGGCTGGCCGGACGACATCGCAAAAGTTGTCCTCTTCCTCGCGAGCGACGACAGCGGCTACATGACTGGTGAGGAAGTCGTGGTCGATGGCGGGATGACAGTGGGGACGTAGGGCGCGCTTACGAACGTCGCCGCGCCTACTGATCGTTCCGCCACTTCTCCATCGCCGCGGAGATCGCGAATGTCTCACGATACTTCGGCGAGTCCGATGGTCGCGGCGCCTTCTGCGATGTCAGCGCCATGATCTCGGCCAGCTTGTTGTGCGCAGCGCCCGCCTGTCCGGCGCCGATGTAGGCGTGCAGTTCCACGAGCGCCGAAGAGAGCAGGTCATGCGCGCGAATGACGAAGTAGGGCTCGTCCTCCGCCAGGTTGGGATAGGCGTCGTATTTCGACGGATTGGCCTTGGAGCCGATGGGGGCGGTCATGCGTGCCTCGCAGATGATTCGGTGGCTCAGCCTGCCCGGATTCGGGTTAACCGGCCTGCCTCTCGAAAAGCACTACAACCACTCCGGCGCAATGGGCTATGCTGACATCGACCGGAACAGGGGGCCGACATGGGCGGTAAGGTGACGTCAACGGCAGAGAATTCCACGCCAAAGAAGGCTGCGAAGAAAGCCGCGACCAAGACGCACGCCACGCCTGCTTCCGTCGCCGCCTACGTCGCCGCGGTTGAGAACGACACCCGCCGCGCGGATGCCGAAACGCTTCTCAAGGTCTATGAGAAAGTCACCGGCTGGAAGCCGAAGATGTGGGGGCCGACCATCATCGGCTACGGGTCCTACACATACACATACGACAGCGGCCATTCCGGCGCCGCCCCTGTGGTCGGCTTCAGTCCGCGCGGCGCGGCGCTCTCGATCTACAGCGGCATGTATGCAGACCAGCCGGAATGCCAGGCCATCCTCAAGACGCTCGGCAAGCACAAGACGGCCAAGGCCTGCATATACATCAACAAGCTCGCCGACGTGGACATGGCTGCCTTCGAGAAGCTCATCCGCACCGGCCTCGCGAACATGAAGAAGAAGGCCAAGGAAAACGGCTGGCCGCTGTCAGGGAGCTGAAGCTTCAACAGGGGTCCTTCGCGTGAAGCTGCTCTTCTTCATCCTGGTCAGCCTGCTCCTCGCTGGCGTCGGCCTGACGATCCGCAACATGATCAACAAGAAGAAGCCGCCGCTGGAATAGGCCTCAGAGCGACAAACCCTCCGGCGCCACGTCTCTCAAAGATGCCTGTAGCTCCGCCGTCGCCGGCATTATCTTCCGCGTCGCAAGATTCAGCACAACCGCGACCGCTTCCGTCGTGCACCACGCCTCGCCCGAGACCGGATCGATCAGCCAGTGCACAAAGGAATGCGTCTTCTCCTTCTGGAATCCCCGCGCCGAGCGGATCACGAACCGGTCCCCCGCGCGCGGCCAGCGACGATAGGCCAGCCGGTATTCCAGCACAGCCCCGCCCAGCTTCACAGTCTCGCCGCCCGCCTCAGCCTCCTGGCCAACCTTTTCGCGCCATGGCCGTAGAAGATGCCCGACCGAATCCGACACCCGCCCGATGAAGAATTCCGGCATCATCCGCCCGGTCAGATCGATCTGCTGCGGCAGCACCACGCCGCGCCCGATCACCGGTGCATTGATCGCATCCGCATCCGCCATCGTCGCGCTTGCCCGCGGCGCCACGTCAAGATCGATAGACCGAGGCGCGCACGCCGCAGGCGCAACATCTCTCATCGCCTCCAGCCGCTCGCGTGTCTCGCTCGTCCACGCGAATTGCGCGCCCGTGTCCACGTCCACATGATCCACCCACGTCCGGATCGCCGCACACGGCTCACCCGATTGATGCGTGATCTGCTGGTACAGCAGCACCGACGTCTCGCTCACCTCCAGCACGCACCCCGTCATCGTGAAGGGCGCGCCCGCATGCGCCTCTTTCATGAACCGGATATGCTGTTCGCGCGGCCGCAGCGTCGATTGCACATTCGCGCGGAACGCGTGCCCCAGCCCCGCAATGTGAGCCAGCTCCGCCAGCCCCTCCATCGCCTTCGCGACGTAGAAGCGCACATTCATGTGCCCCATCTCGTCGCATTCCCAGGTGTTGATGCTGCCGCGATAGAGTTCGATCACGCCGTTCCCACCTTCCACTCAACCTTCACCGTCGCGCAGGTCGGGCCGCCCTTCGCGTCCGTCCCGGCAAACGACCCCTCCAACACTAGCCCCGACTTCGCCGCCGCCGTCACCATCGCCGCCGTCGGCTCCCGCAGGTCTACCTTCGCGCGCCGGCTCCATTCCATGCTGTGCTGACCCGCCTGTCGCCCCGTCTTGCCCTCGGTGCGCCCGAAATCGCCGAGGAAGCGCCAGCCCGTCTTGTCTTCTTCCAGTCACGCCGGAATCTCGAACAGAATGGTCTTGTCGCTCGCCACGCGCACATCAACCGGCGTGCATCCTTGTCCTGCAGCCTATAGCTAACGCCCTTCAGCGGGCCGTTCACGCTGAGGCGCAGCACAGCGTTGCCACCCTCCAGACCCGCCATCTCAACCCGCGCAGGCCTCGCACAGGCCGCGGATCTCGATCACCGCGCTGCGCATCTGGAAGTTCACACTTTCCACCTCCTGCGTGAGCTTCTTCACGCTGTCATGCGCGTGAAGCTCCCCCGCCATCCCGCATTTGTCGCAGATCAGGAACACCGCCGCGTGCCCGTGCTTCCAGTGCCCACACGCGACATAGGCGTTCAGGCTCTCGATCTTGTGGGCGAGGCCCATCTCCAGCAGGAAGTCCAGCGAGCGATAGACAGAAGGCGGCTTGGCCGCGCCATCGTCCCCAAGATGCTCCAGCAGGTCGTAAGCCTTCGCCGGCCCCTCCGACTCCAGCAACAGCGTCAGCACCTTCCTGCGCAACGGGGTAAGCTTGCCGCCCCGCTGGCTGCATAGCGTCTCGGCCTCCTTGAGGCTGTCAGCAAGACTGTCGGGCGCGCAGGCGAGGTGGGCTTGAGCCATGCCCCAATGTCGGCTGCCGCGCCCCGATTCACAAGGCCTGGACAGCCATGGGACGCTTCACCTGGCGCGACGCGCTTGCGGGCGGCTTCATCAAGGTGATGTGCCTGTTCATCATCAACCAGAACGGCCAGCTCCGGAACATGTCCGCCCTGATCGTACTCGGCGCCTACGGGGCTGTCCGCGTACTGCAGGAAGACAGCGCCCTCCGCATGGCCCGTGTCGCCGCTGTCGGCGCCTTCGCGATGCTGTCGCTCGCCATCACGCTCGACCGCGGCCTCGTCCTGGTCGACCAGGCCTACGCCACCCTGCGCGAACAGATCCGTCCTCCCGCCCTATCGGCGCGCGAGCCGGCCCTGCGCAACGTCCATGTCCCCCAGCGCGAAAGCCTCTTAAACCGCGCGGTCAACACGTCCGAAACGCCGGCCGATCGCCTCTACAATATCTGGCTCTCAAGCCAGCTCGGTCGCCGCCAGGAATTGTGGCAGGGCGAACACATGGAAACCCTGATGGCCGCCGTCGACGATCTCAAAACCGTCATCAAGCCGGGCGAGTCTGTATCGACGCTCGACATGCCCAACCCGTTCCCGTTCCTGATGAACGCCCGCGCGCCGAAGGGCAGCTGGCTCACATTGCACAAGAACCGAACCGTCAGCGAACAGAGGCATCCCCAAGCCGAAGCGATCTTTGCAGACGCCGATCATGTGATGATCGCCAAGATGTCGATGGTGCAGGCTAG
>CAIMMO010000085.1 GCA_903842595.1 uncultured Alphaproteobacteria bacterium | reverse complement strand
TGCCGGCCCGATCGTCATTGGCCAGGCATGTGAATTCGATTACTCCGGAGCACAGGCCTGCCAGGCGCTGCGAGAGGAGGGGTATCGCGTCATTCTGGTCAACTCCAACCCTGCGACGATCATGACCGACCCCGCTATGGCGGACGCCACTTATAGAACCGGTGACCTGGGAAATCGTCGAGAAGATCATCGCCCGCGAACGGCCCGACGCCATCCTGCCGACGATGGGCGGACAGACGGCACTCAACTGTGCCCTGGACCTGAATCGCCACGGCGTGCTCGCCAAATACAATGTCGAGCTGATCGGCGCGAGCTGCGAAGCCATCGACAAGGCCGAGAATCGCGAGTTGTTCGACCGCGCCATGAAATCCATTGGTCTTGAAACTCCAGCCCATGGCATGGCTCACAACATGGAGGAAGCGTTCGCTGCCCTCGACAAGGTGGGTTTTCCGTGCATCATTCGCCCGTCGTTCACACTCGGGGGCAGCGGAGGCGGCATCGCCTACAACAAGGAAGAGTTCATCGAGATCTGTACGCGTGGGCTTGAGCTCTCTCCCATCAAGGAATTGTTGATCGACGAGTCGCTTATTGGCTGGAAGGAATACGAGCTGGAAGTCGTGCGTGACCGCAAGGACAACTGCATCATCGTCTGCACCATCGAGAATTTCGACGCCATGGGCGTGCACACTGGCGACTCGATTACAGTCGCACCCTCGCAGACGCTGACTGACAAGGAATACCAGATCCTGCGCAATGCCGCGATCGCCATTCTGCGCGAGATCGGTGTCGAAACGGGTGGCTCCAACGTGCAGTTCGGCATGTGCCCGCGCACTGGACGCCTGGTCATCATCGAGATGAATCCGCGCGTGTCGCGCTCCTCCGCTCTGGCCTCCAAAGCCACGGGCTTCCCGATTGCCCGCGTTGCCGCCAAGCTTGCCGTCGGATATACGCTGGATGAATTGCGAAATGAGATCACAGGCGGGGCCACGCCAGCATCTTTTGAGCCGGCGATCGACTATGTCGTCACCAAGATTCCTCGCTTCACCTTCGAAAAATTCCCCGAAACCAATGATCGCATCACCACGCAGATGAAGTCGGTCGGCGAAGTGATGGCCATTGGCCGCACGTTCCAGGAATCCATCCAGAAGGCGCTGCGGGGACTTGAAGTGGGCGTGTCGGGTTTCGATCCGATTCTCGACACTGGCTTGAGCGATGCCATGGACATTCTCAAGCGCGAGCTTAAGGATGCCGGTGGGGAGCGCGTCTGGTACATAGGTGATGCGTTCCGTCAGGGCTGGACCGTCGAGACCGTCGCAGAGCTGACGGGAGTCGATCCCTGGTTCCTGGTGCAGATCGAAGACATCATCCTGGAAGAAGCGCGCATCGCCGCGCTGACGCTAGAGGACCTCGACAAAGATGCGATGTTCCGCATCAAGCAGAAGGGTTTCTCGGATTCGCGCCTTGCTGCGCTGCTGAAAGTGCCGGAACTGAGTGTGCAGCGGCATCGTCATTCCTTGAATGTCCGTCCTGTATACAAGCGCGTGGACACCTGTGCGGCCGAGTTCGCCTCCGCGACTGCTTACATGTACTCCACTTATGAGGAAGAATGCGAAGCGCTGCCTTCCGATCGCAAGAAGATCATGGTGCTGGGCGGTGGTCCGAACCGGATTGGTCAGGGCAT
>CAIMMO010000084.1 GCA_903842595.1 uncultured Alphaproteobacteria bacterium | reverse complement strand
GCCGCCGGCGCGGACGCATTTCTGCGAGGTCGCGGCGCGCGGCGCGAAGGGCTTCTCGGCGCCGGTGAAGATGTTCTTGAACTGCACCATGCCGGCATTGGTGAACAGCAAGGTGTTGTCACCCTGCGGGACGAGCGAGGATGATGGCTTCACGGCGTGGCCGGCCTTGGCGAAATAATCGAGGAAGGCGGCACGAATGGCGTTGACGCCCGACTGGGTTCCGGACTTTGCGGGTGGGGTCTTGGACGTCATCGGCGGCTCCAGCAATCAGCAGGCGAAGATAGGGACGCAGGCAGCGGGCCGCCACGCGTCAGGCGGGCCCGCTTTCCCACGTCCGGGGCGGCTTAGGTTCCGGCGACAGCCATCCCAGCCCGACGCGGGAACCTTGAGGCGGTATAGGGCTGCCTCGCCGATCCGCCAAGGCGGCCAAGCCGCCCCACGCGCCCATAATCACCGACGGTCGGTACAGAACAAAGAAAGCGTCGGCCTGAGGCCGACGCTTCCCTGAACCATCACTGCAAACCGGGGCGGCAAAAGCCGCAGCAGCCTACTCCTCATCCTCGTCTTCCTTGCCTTCTACCAGCAAGGCCTCGCCCAGAACGCCGGAGTTCCGTCGAATGGCTTCCTCGATCTCGGCCGCCGTGGCGGGATTTTCCTTGAGGAACTTGCGGGCGTTCTCGCGGCCCTGGCCAATGCGCTGCGATCCGTAGGAGAACCAGGAACCCGATTTCTCGATGATATTGCCCTTCACGCCAAGATCGATCAGCTCGCCCGTCTTGGAGATGCCTTCGCCGTAGATGATGTCGAAATCAACCTGCCGGAACGGCGGGGCGACCTTGTTCTTGACCACCTTCACGCGGGTCTCATTGCCGATCACCTCGTCGCGGTCCTTGATCGAGCCGACGCGGCGGATGTCGAGGCGCACGGAGGCGTAGAATTTCAGCGCGTTGCCGCCCGTGGTGGTTTCGGGAGAGCCGTACATGACGCCGATCTTCATGCGGATCTGGTTGATGAAGATCACCATCGTCTTGGACTTGGAGACCGACGCTGTAAGCTTGCGCAGCGCCTGGCTCATCAGGCGGGCCTGAAGGCCAGGCAGGCTGTCGCCCATCTCGCCTTCAAGTTCGGCGCGCGGGGTAAGGGCCGCCACCGAGTCAATCACGAGAACGTCGACCGCCCCGGACCGGACCAGCGTATCAGCGATTTCGAGCGCCTGTTCGCCAGTATCCGGCTGCGAGACCAACAGGTCGTCGAGATCGACGCCCAGCTTGCCGGCATAGACAGGGTCGAGCGCATGCTCGGCATCCACGAAGGCGCCGACGCCGCCGCTTTTCTGGGCCTCCGCAATGACGTGGAGAGCCAAGGTCGTCTTGCCCGAGCTTTCCGGCCCGTAGATCTCGATGATGCGGCCGCGCGGCAGGCCACCAATGCCGAGCGCGATATCCAGGCTCAGCGACCCGGTCGACAGCGCCTCGATATCCATGGCTCGCTGTTCGCCAAGGCGCATGATCGAGCCCTTGCCGAAATTGCGCTCGATCTGGCCGAGCGCCGTTTCAAGGGCCTTCTGCTTGTCCATACCCTTGTCTTCCACCAGCTTCAGAGCGGCGCCCGCCATGTTCGACTCCTCATGTGCCACGCTGGTGGTGGGGCGGCAAATCCGTCCGATTCCCAGCTCGATTGCCAGTCTTTGTACTACAAATGTTCTCAAGAACAAAGCATGAATAGTCGCCGTGGCTGTATTTCTTCCACGCGTCTAGCGATGGGGGCTGTAGGATCGACTGCTACCCATGGATGGGGCCGCGGAGCAGGTGACGAATGAAAGTGATTCGGGCGGCGTGTTTCGCGCTGGCGGTTTCGGCCTGTCAGGGCTCCACAACAACGCCGGTTTCGCAGGACCAGAGGGCGGTCGATTTGATTCTGGCGAGCGAAGGTCTTGCCGCCGCCGACGCGGCCCTCGCCGGCCGCACGCCCACCGCGGAGGCCAGCTTCCAGCTTGGCGGCATCCGCTTTCTACGTGCCATCGAGACAATCCTGCAGACGCGCTATGCGAGCTATGACGGCAGCGTGCCGTTCATCCCGGGCATGGCGTCGCCCCTGCCCGCGAACCCGAATGCGAAGTTCAGCCCTGACTTCATCGAGACTGCACTCAAGGGAGCGCTTGTGCATCTCGACGGCGCGAGCACCGCATTGGCGGCTGCGACTACTGGCGAGTTCGCAACGGCTCTGCAGCTTGATGCGCTGTGGTTCGATATCGACGGCGACCGCAAACGCGCGCAGTGGGAGTCGCTGCGCGTGATCCTCGAAAGCATCGGCGCGCAGGCAAACTGGGCAGGCTTCGATGGGACCATACGCTTCGATACGGCGGATGCGGAATGGCTCGCCGCGTACGTTCACCTCGTCTCCGGCACGAGCCAAATGGTGCTGTCAGTCGACCCGACGTCGGCGATCCGGACAGTCTATGAGGGGCGGCAAAAAATGGCTGAGGCAGGCGCAATCGGCGCGCCCGATCCGCTGTTCGGGACGGACGACCTGATCGACCAGATCGCGGCCGTGCTGGTAGCGCTCGACGGCAAGCCGGATGCCGCTCGCACGCGAAAGGCGCTCGACCACTTCCGGTCGATGATCGCGCACAACCGGAAACTCTGGCCCGAGATGATGGCCGAGACCGACAACGATCATGAATGGCTGCCCAGCCCGTCGCAGACATCGTCCTTCGGTATCGAGATCACGGCGGAGGTCGCCGCAGGCTGGCAGGAGGTGCTGGCCGAGTTGGATGAGATGCTGGAGGGCCGCGCTCTCATCCCCTTCTGGCGCACGCCGCCGGGACCTGAAGATGCCACGACGGGCGTGGGTATCAATCTGCGCAAGCTGCTCAGCGACCCGCCCGACCTCAATATCGCGCTGCTGATCCAGGGTGCATCGATCGTGCCCTATCTTGAAAAGGGCAAGCTGGTGACGCTTGGCGCATGGAACCGGTTCGGCATGCTAACGCGCGGCGACGGCCTCCTGATGGCGGCCATCCTGAACTGATGGCGGTTTCACCTGCGCCCTGCCATGGCGTCCAGCAGATCAACCTCGCGCGCTCGCCAGCCCTTCACCCACGACCGCTTGCCTTTCGTCTCAGCGACGTGATCGCGGGTCTGCACAATCTGGTAGTCGGCGTTGTCGCCCGGCACGAACAGAGGCTGGCGATGGCAAGCAGCAAGCGGGCTATTTTGGCAGTTCACCACGCGCGCCCGGCAGCGCGAAATTGGGGCAGATGATGGCCCCGTCACCAACTCACGGATCTTCTATCTGCATTGAGTGGAATTCAGCCGGGCGGCCTCTCGCGTGAGCGTCCACCCATGCTATGAAGCGTGCGAAACAGGGAGCCTGCCATGCGCTTTGCCAGCATCTTCGCCGCCACTGCCCTCGCCATGTCGCTCGCCGCGTGCTCCGGCCCGAACACGCCAGGCGCCACCGCGCCAGATCCGGCCGCGGTGCAGGCCGCCACGGATGTGGCGGTTGCCCAAGCCCTCGCCGCGCGTGACGCCGAGGCGGTGAAGATCCATGGCGCCGCGGGCCCAATGGTTTATTTCGTCAACCTGCGCGACGGCATGACCGTGCCGCAGTCATTCCGCGTTGTGTTTGGCGCCAGCGGCATCGGCGTTGCGCCTGCGCTGACCGACAAACCGAATACGGGTCACCACCATCTTCTCATCGACACCGAGCTGAGCGACGAGGAGAAGCAGTTCGCCATCCCGAACGACGAGCAGCACATGCATTTCGGCGGCGGGCAGACGGAAGTGGTGCTGCAGCTGAGCCCAGGGCCGCACACGCTGCAACTCGCCTTTGGCGACCTCAATCACGAACTGCACAAGCCCACGCCGATCATGTCCGAAAAGATAACGGTCAACGTCCAGTAGGCGCTGGTCCAATTCTGATTGGTCTCGTCCTTGTCGCGTAGCCGCGCCATGATCGCCTGCGCCTGCGTTGTGTCCGCGTAGCGCTTGCTTACCATCTGTGCGCCGCGCAAGGACTCGGGGATCATGACCGCGTTGTCCTGGCCGCTGGCGAAGACGCATCGAACGACGCGCGCGATCAGCGTTGCGCCAAAGCGTGGGCGGCCCCGGGTTTCGATGAGTAGGCGAATAGGTGTCGCGCGCCGAAGTCTTTCGAAAATCCCAAGGCTGAGACTTTCTCCGCAAGACCCCCAGGCACTAACCTGCCAGAACTTAGAGCACGCCGAGAAGTTCTGCATCGGCAAGAGTGGAATGCAGATTTATCCTGGCCGCAGCATCCGGAATCCCAAGGTCCGTTATGTCCTGCACCGCCGGGCCCGCCATCTGCCGCCGCGGCCAGCCGGGCCATAGACTGGCGGCGGCGCTCGCGTCCAACAGCCGTTCGAACTGGTCAACCATGATCCAGGTCGCGGCCAGGCAGCGGCGACAGTCATCGATGGCGCCGAACATGTTGCCGGACTGGACGATGACTTCCAGCCGGTTATGTGCCGTGTCTGTAGCGCGGTTACGGGCGAGCCGCCGTTCGGCGACGCTGCCGGGCCAAAAACCTACGCCTGCGCCAGCTTCCGAGGAGAGCTTCGCGAACCTCTCCGGCCCTGCCCAACGCGGCAGGAGATAGGCCGCATCAGGCCTGCTGGCGAATCCGTTACCATTTCTATGGTCCGGCGGGTTGACGGGCATCTTGAGCCAGCGCCGGGAAGCCCCAGATATCGTCCATGAACCACATCAAGACCTTCATGCTCCTTGCCGCCATGACGGCCCTGTTCGTTGGCGTCGGTTACCTGATCGGCGGCCCTGCGGGCATGGCCATCGCGCTGGCGTTCGCGCTCGTCGGCAACCTCATAAGTTACTGGAACGCCGACAAGATTGTTCTCTCCATGTATCGGGCACAGGAAGTGCAGCCCAACCATCCGGACGCCCGCGTCCGCGCCTATGCAGGCGACGTGCGCGAGATGGCCCAGCGCGCCGGCATGCCGATGCCGAAGATCACCATCATCGAGAGCGATCAGCCGAACGCGTTCGCGACCGGCCGGGACCCGGCGCACGCCGCCGTCGCCGCCACCACCGGGCTACTTTCCATGTTGGACCGCCGCGAGATCCGCGCGGTGATGGGGCACGAGCTGGCACACGTGAAGAATCGGGACACGCTCACCATGACTGTGACGGCGACGATTGCCGGCGCAATCTCAGCTTTGGCCAACTTTGCCTTCTTCTTCGGCGGCAATGACCGCGAACGGCCGGGCGGCATCATCGGCATTATTGCCATCGCGATCCTCGCTCCCATGGCCGCCGCATTGGTACAGATGGCGATCAGCCGCGGGCGGGAATACGAGGCGGACGCCAGCGGCGCCGAAATCTCGGGCGATCCGGGCGCGCTGGCCTCCGCCCTTCAGAAGATCGACGCCTACGCGCGCGGCGGCCGTGTGAACCTGCAGGCAGAGCGCAATCCAGCCACGGCGCACATGTTCATCATCAATCCGCTGGCGGGGCGCGGGGCCGACAATCTGTTCTCGACGCATCCATCGACGCAGAACCGCGTTGAGGCGCTGGCTGTCAAGTTCGGGGGACGTGGGCCGGCGCCAAAGCTGGTCTCGCCTCGCCGCAACCGGCCGCAGGGTCCGTGGGACAAGCCGCAGGGTCGCAAGCCGGGGCCTTGGAGCTGAACTAGCATCGCCGCTGGAGGCGAGCGCCCGGAAGACTTAATCAGCCCTGATCTGGCAGCCTGGCGCCCTGGAGACGCTCCAGCATTTTCTTTGCGTCTTGTTCCTGCTGGAGCCATTGCGCGGTGGTCATGCAAATCTTCTTCGGGAAGCGCGAGCCGATGACTGCTTCCGACTTGCACACCATCTTGTCAGGGTTTGAAATGGTTTGCCTTGGGCTCGATTGAGTAGATGCGCCTGCGGCGCCAGACTCACCGGGATGCGTCTGCTGGGCGAGCGCCGCATTGAACGATGAGCAGACGCCAGTGCAGGCGATCAAGGCGACGACGGCGTACTTCATGGCCTAGTCATCCTTTGGCAGTGCACAGCCCAGCAGGTGGATAATAGATGCAAGGCTGATTTGGACGTTAACTTGCCTTATGCCGACAAATCGATCAACCCTGCTCCAGCTGCGCCAGCCGTTCGGCCTGGTCCTCGGCGTGCAGCGCGTCCAGGAGTTCCTCAATGTCGCCTTGCACGAACTGGTCGAGGTTGTAGGCGGTGAAGTTGATGCGATGGTCCGTGACACGGCCCTGCGGGAAGTTATAGGTGCGGATGCGTTCGGAGCGGTCACCTGATCCCACCTGCAGCTTGCGCGCTTCCGACCGGGCGGTGTCTTTCATCTCGCGCTCGCGTTCATAGAGGCGGATCTTCAGCTGCTCCATCGCCTTGCGCCGGTTCTCATGCTGCGATTTTTCCGAGGACGTCACAACGATATTGGTCGGCAGGTGCGTGATGCGAACGGCGGAGTCGGTCTTGTTGACGTGCTGGCCGCCGGCTCCTGACGACCGGTAGGTGTCGATGCGGATATCCTGGTCGCGGACCTCGATGTTCACTTCTTCCGGCACTGGCAGGATGGCAACCGTTGCGGCGGAAGTGTGGATGCGGCCTTGTGCTTCGGTGGCAGGAACACGCTGCACGCGGTGCACGCCGCTTTCGAATTTCATTCGGCCGAACACACCCGAGCCGTTGAGCTGGGCGACGACTTCCTTGTAGCCGCCCATCTCGCCATCGGTCGCCGAGACAAGCTCAACCTGCCAGCCGCGGCCGGACGCGTAGCGCTGATACATACGCCACAGGTCGCCCGCGAACAGCGCGGCTTCGTCGCCGCCCGTTCCGGCGCGCACCTCGATGATAGCAGAGCCGTCATCGTCACGATCCTTCGGCAGCAGCATCAGCTGCATCTCGCGCTCGATTCCAGGCAGTCTCGACCTGATCTCGGCGCGCTCCTCGATCGCCATGTTGACGAAGTCGCGGTCGGCGCCGGCGTCATCGATCAGCGCCTCGGCCTCCGCCAGCTGGTTACGGAGGGTGAGCACCTCGCGCGATTTCTCGGCTACACGCTTCAGTTCGGCATGGTCGCGGGAGAGCTGAACGATCTCCTTTGCATCGGTTGCCACGCCCATCCGCGCCTCGACCTGCTCGAAGCGGTCGATCATCTGGCGCAGGCGTGATTCAGGCAGAGCGGCCATTGGGGTTCCAAGCGGATAGGAAGTGGCGAGTAGCGAATAGTCGCCCCGCCGTCCAGAAGCCTATTGGCCGCTCACGATGTCGCCATTGGCCTCGCTAGATCCCGAAAAGTCCCAGCACGTTGCGAACGGCGATGATCGCAAGAACAATAGAACCGAGATTGAACACTGCGAAACGGAGCGGGACAAAGTTCGTCGTGACCTGGATCAGGCTGTGCACGATCCTTATAGCCACATATGCCCACGCAAGGCCAACATTCAACCCGTCCCACACGCCAACGAGATGGGTGTAGACGCAGAGGGCGTAGAAGATCACCGGCTGTTCGTGCAGGTGGTTGTAGTTGTCGGACACCCACACCGCCTTGGGGTTGAGCGGCGGCATGCTGGCGTAGGATTCGGAGCCCTTGATCTTCGCCGGGTCGATCCCCGCCTTCCGCATGGCCGGGATGCGACGGAGGTAGAGCCAGACCAGGATCACCATGGTCCAGACGACCAGCGCCAGGACAGGCGTCATCATGTTCGAAAGCGATTGCGGCATCGAGGCCCTCCAGCGAGGGGACCATAGGGGCGAGTCCGGATGGAAATCCAGCCTCGCCGACCGGCGCCGCCGGGTGTTAAGCTCTGCCGGGGTCACATTGGAGGGATTGATCCATGAAACGCCTGCTAGGTGCAGCAGCCTTGCTCTCCACCGCCGCGTGCTCGACGTCACTGCCGGGGGCGCCAGCGGCGGCGCACGCGCCGGGCGTTGTGCCTGCACCGGCTGAGGAAGAAGCGATCCTGCAGGTGATCGACACATTCCTGATTGCTGTCGGCAATGGCGACCGGGCGCTCCAAGCGTCGGTGCAGCTTCCCGACGGCGGCCTGGCGATCTCTCGCTCACGCGATGGCGCGCCGGGGGCCGTGCGACGGATGCCGGCGAGCGACTTCCAGAAGCCGACGCCGGATCACGACCCATTTGTAGAGATGTACTGGGCGCCGGACATCCTCGTGCGCGGATCGTTCGCGCAGGTGTGGACACCCTACGTGCTGCGCGACAATGGCGCAGTCGTCCATTGCGGGATCAACGCATTCCAGTTGGTAAAGCTGGAAGGCGGATGGAAGATCAACTCCGCGCTTTCCAGCATGGAGCCGGGAGCCTGCGACGAGCTGGGTGCGGCGACAGCGACGGAGCTGCGACCGCACGAGGGATGGCGCGAGACGCGGAACGAGTAGGCGCTACAGTTCCCACCCCTTACGGTATTCGCGGTCCAGCAGGTAATCCATGCCGGTGAGGTTGGCGATCTTGCCCGCCGCGCCATCGTAAGTGATCGGCTTGCCAGCGTACATCGCAACGACGCCGAGCAGCATGGCTTCGGTGAGCGGGCCCGAGGTCTCGAACGGGTTGGAGATCTTCTCCTCGCCGCGGATGGCGCGAATCCAGTTGTTCTCGTGGCCCTTCGTACCGTCGATGATGCGCGGAAGGGACTGCGGTATCTTTGCACCACGAGCGACGGCTTCCGCACCAATGAGCGTCGGCTTGGAACCATAGGTGTCGTGCAACAGCATGCCCTTGTCGCCCGTGTAGAGGACGCCGCCCTCCTCTTCCATGATGCGATCAGCCGGGAGGTTGGGAACCGTCGGCGGCGCGAGGCCACCATCCTGCCAGACGATGCGAACCGGACCATCCTTGGCGTTGCCGAATTCGTAGTAGGTGATCGCGGCGAGCGGATAGCTGGTGAGGACTTCGGGGCGTTTGTAGTCCCACGGATCTGTGTCGCCGCCCCATAGCGTGTGGCGCGTTTCGACTTTCGTCGGCAGGCCAAGCTCAAGCGCCCAGACGGGGAAGTCCATCAGGTGGGCGCCCATGTCGCCAAGCGCGCCGGTGCCGAACGGCGTCCAGCCGCGCCAATTGAAGTGCGCGTAGTCGGGGTGATAGCCCCAGTCGACAGTGGCGGGACCACGCCAGAGGTCCCAGTCGAGGCCTGCGGGGACGGGCTTTGGCTCCGGCTTGCCGACGCCCTGCGGCCAGACGGGGCGGTTGGTCCAGATATGGACCTCCTGCACCTTGCCGATGGCGCCGCCACGGATCAGCTCGACGGCGCGGCGGCCATCGTCGCTGGAGTGGCCCTGATTGCCCATCTGGGTGACGAGCTTTGGATTGTCCTTTGCCATCTTGGTCAGCAGCCGCGCCTCGCGCACGGTATAGGTGAGCGGCTTCTGGACATAGACGTGGAGACCGCGCTCCATCGCCATGCGGGCTGCGACGGCGTGATGGTGATCGGGCGTCGCGATGACGACGGCCTCGATATCCTTCCGCTTGTCGAACATCTGACGGTAGTCGGTGAAGCGTTCGGCCCTGTCGTAGGCGGCCTTCAGCTCGACGCGCTCGGGACGCAGCTGGCCGTCCTTCAGCATCTGGCGTGCGACGCGGTCGAAATCGACGTCGCAGGCGGCGACGATGTTCTGGCCGGTAAGCGCCGACATGTTGCCGGCGCCCATGCCGCCGGCGCCGATGGCGGCGACGTTGACCTTCTTTCCCGCGCCGGGCCGGACTGGACCCTGCGCCGTCGCACAGCCGGGAAGGACTGACCACGCTGCGGCTGCGACGCCGCCAGCGAGAATGGCCCGGCGGGAATGCCCCTTGCCCGCCGCCTGGGTGCGCTTCGTCATGATTTCGCTCCGCCGCTTATGCGCTTCCTCGGCCGGATGACGATTCTGCGACCGCCGACCTGCCCGAAGGTAGCCTGCCCCAGCAATCCTCCCAAGGAAATGGCGCCGTAAGGAGAGGCTCGACCCGCTGTTGCCGTTACGGAGCCTTCACGGCGCCTGCATCGAGCGCTTTCAGTGCGGCGCTCAGCACGGCTGCGGACTTACCCAGTGCGGCCTCTTCTGCGAATGTGAGTTTCGGCGTGAGCACGCGTTCGACGCCGCCTGCGCCAAGTATGAATGGCAGGCTGAGATAGATGTCGAAGATCCCGTATTGCCCCGTCAGCAGTGTGGACACCGGCAGGACCGCCTTTTCGTCGCGCATGATTGCCTCGCAGATGCGGACGGTTGCGGTGGCGACGCCGAACGAGGTGTAGCCCTTGCCGGCGACGATGCGATAGCCGGCCTGGCGGACGTCTTCAGCAAGAGCATGATGGTTAAGCCGCGGCTTCGGGCCGACGAACTCCTCAAGCGGTATGCCGCCTATCCTCACCGCGGAAAAGGCGACCACTTCGCTGTCGCCTTGCTCACCAAGCACGTCGCCATCCAGCGACGCGGGCGCAACGCCCAGCTTCTCGGCCAGCAATTGCCGCAGCCTGCTGGAATCCAGCAGCGTGCCGGCGCCGATCACGCGCCCTGGCGCCAGACCGGCGTGGCGCGAGGCGATTAGCGCCATGAGGTCCACGGGGTTGGAGGCAACCACGATGACGCCTTCGAAGCCTGCGGCAGCGAGTTGCTTCACGCAGGCAGCTACGATGTCTGCGCTTTGCGATGCCACGGACAGCCGGCTTTGAGCGCCCGCGGTGGCAGCGCCCGCGGTAATCACCGCGATACGCGCGGAGGCCGTGTCAGCATAGTCCCCCACCCAGATCCTTGCAGGACGAGCCAGCGCATTCGCGTGCGACAAGTCTGCTGCTTCGGCCTCAGCGAGCGCGGCGTCGCTGTCGATCAGCACGATCTCCCGCAACAGTGCGCGCAACATCAGCGCATAGGCCGTCGTCGCGCCGACATGGCCGGCGCCGATGATTGCGATACGTTCGCGCGGAGGCATGGCTGGTCCTGTGGCCGCGGCTGGTCCACACACAACGCGCTGGCAGACGCATGGTTCGTGCGGAGCGAGACGCCGGAACCACGAACGCCCCAATGCATCTGTATCGCATGGACGTTCGGCATCAACTTCCGCAGGCAGTCCGCGATCTCGCTGAGAGACTGTGCGGCAGCGTACAGAGTGGCGATGTTCGCCTGACGCAGAGAGGCCGTATGCGTCAGGATTCGGCTTCAGGCTGGATGTCGTTCAAGGCGAAGCAGACGATCTCCAAAGTCGCGTGTGCGTTTGACTGGCGCGCGCAGACTGGGCCGGCGGGCGTCGTTTCCGTTCGCGATGCGCTGGTTGGCGGCTTGGGCTTGTTCGATGTCAGGGCGCTGGGTTTCTTTCCGCTCGCACATACCGCTTCGCCCGCGCTCACACGCGGCGAGCTCATGCGTTACCTTGCGGAGCTCGCGCTGGCGCCAGCCGCCGTACTCGGCAATACGTCCCTGCGCTGGCGCAGCGAAGGGCCTGACCGGCTGATCGTCAGCGCAGGCGCCGGTGAGAAGGCTGCAGCCGTCAGCGTCACGCTCGGCAGTGACGGGCGGATCGCGAGCATCTTCGCGCCGGATCGGCAGCGCGGCGTCGGCGCGAAGTCCAGGCGCGCGCCGTGGAGCGGGCAGTTCTCCGATTACAGGCTGCGTCGCGGCTGCTGGCTGCCTTTCCACGCGGAGGTCAGCTGGACCGTGGATAGCACGAAATTCGTCTACTGGGTGGGGGACATGCAGAGCTGGGCCGCCGGCGTTTAGTCGGCGATCCGTCTCACGTCTCCAGTTCAACATCCCAGTAGAGGTAGTCGAGCCAGGTCTGGTGCAGGTGGTTGGGCGGGAATTTGCGGCCCTGCTCCTGGAGCTGGAACGTAGTTGGCCTGTGCGGCCGCACGCTCGGATGCATGCCGATCTCGCGCGCGAGCCGACCGCCCTTGCGCAGATTGCACGGGCTGCAAGCCGCGACGATGTTCTCCCAGCTCGTCCGCCCGCCCTTGGAGCGCGGGATGACGTGGTCGAAGGTCAGGTCTTCATGGCTGCCGCAATAGGCGCATTCGAAACCGTCGCGCAGGAAGACGTTGAAGCGGGTGAACGCCGGCTGGCGGTCCTGCTTCACGAATTCGCGCAGCGCGATGACGCTGGGCAGGCGCATGGTGATCGATGGCGAGTGCACGTACTCGTCGTATTCCGCGACCACATCCACCCGCTCGAGAAAGACGGATTTCACCACCTCCTGCCAGGGCCAGAGGGAGAGCGGATAGTAGGACAGCGGACGGAAATCTGCGTTGAGAACGAGGGCGGGCCACCCGTTCGGCGCGTGCGATACTAACTGGGTCATGTGTACCCGTCGTCTTTGACAGGTCAGGCGGCCCGACCCGCCAGGCCCGTCAGGTTCCCCACCTTGCGCCACATGGCTCCAGCAAGCGGGGTGATCGATTCTCTCGCATAACATCGTGACAGGGGGGCGACATGGCAAGCCCTAGCGTGATGATGGGGGAAAGGTGTGGCTGATGAGGAGCAGGCTGGACATGCACGCCTGTCGCACGCCGGGATTCCAGATGGGGAACACACGTCCACAATAAGGCCGGTCTGAACCGCCTGAGATGCTGTCGTCCCGGGTCTCCAGTTCAGTGGGGGGCCCGAGACGCGGGACGCCCCGCGTGTTTTGGCGACGCTGATGCCAGCGCTACCGGTAGACAAGGGGTTGGCAGATCCCGCGTCCCGGCAGGCTCTGGACGGCAGCCCGCGTCCCGCGGCCTGCATTTTATCCGCTTGGCGCCGTTGAGGCTACCCGCGTGTGGGCCCGCGTGTTCAGGACCAGTCCCCGAAAGACGTCTCGTCCCTCCGGTTCGAGAGGCTCTTCACGCTCGCCTCCATCCGCCCCGCGGCGTTGAACTGTGATCGGCCGCCCTCCATGCGGGATGGATGAGAGCAGTATCTCACAGGTCCGGAGGTGGGGGACGCGCGTGTCGGGAATCGGCCGGCTTGATCGGCGTAGCACGTCGAGATTGTTCGGATCGGAGCCAACAACGTGCGTCTAGAATCGGCTGGTTCTGGAGGGTGTCGGCCTGCCTGCACGCTTCGGCAAGCCAAGCGTATGCCGGGCGCATCATTGGGAAGCGATGGGGCGCTATCCGACGGGAGACCTGGCGCTACCTGTCGGCGCGCTGTTCGGCGGGCGGGCCCAGCGGCGGGGTTGGGGCAATGGCGGCCGCGACCAGCGCGATCGCGAGGATGGCGAAGGCGGGGACCCAGATCAGGATACGTTTCTGCATCGGCGAGTTCCAGCGCGCCCCGTCCGACCCAAGGCTCCCCACAGTCAGCGACAGTGCCGTGACAGCAGCCATGGCGTGTTGACGCAGGCTGCGGCGGCGTGTCGCGAAAACGGCCGCGCCACGCGATTGTTCGATGAGACAGAACGTCCCGCTGTGGCGGGTTGGGCCGTGTCAGGCGGCTTTGACAGCCTTGGACGACAGCTTGTAGAGGCCGCGGCGATCCTGTGCACCTTCGAACGCTTGCGTCAGGCCAATCACGGTTTCGGCGGCGCCGAGCATCAGGAATGCGCCAGGGTTCATCGACTGAGCCAGGCGGTTCATCACTTCGGTCTTGGTGGGGCCGTCGAAATAAATGAGCACGTTGCGGCAGAAGATGACGTCGAACTTGCCCAGGGTGTAGGACGGATCCATCAGGTTCATCTTGCGGAACGTCACCATCGATCGAATGCGCTCGGAAACTCGCCAGTGGTCGTCCTGCTGCGTGAAGTGATGCATCAGCATCTGGATCGGCAGGCCGCGCTGGACTTCGAACTGCGTGAAGAGGCCCTGGCGCCCGCGTTCGAGGCAGCGTTCGGAAATGTCGGTGGCGACGATCTCGACAGGTACGCCGCCGGTGAGCGCTGGCTGCTGGTCGATCATCATGGCGATGGAATAGGGCTCCTGTCCAGTGGAGCAGGCGGCGCACCAGATGCGTATGCGCTGGCCCTTGCGAGCCTGGGCGAGGACGGGGAGGACGGCTTCCTTCAGGTGTTCGAACGGAGTCTTGTCGCGGAAGAAGAATGTCTCGTTGGTGGTCATCACGTCGACGAGCTGTGTGATCAGGCGCTCGTCACGGCGGGAGCGAACGACCTGGATCAGATCATCGATCGATGGCAGGCCTTCCTTGCGCGCAAGCGGAGCGAGACGGCTTTCGAGAAGGTACATCTTGTCGGCGCCGAGGACGATACCGGCGCGCTTGCGGAGAAGCTGTGAGACGAAGTCAAAATCCTGGCTGTTCACGCAGCTTCTCCGTTCATCATACGCAACGCCAGTGGACCGAGGTCTTTTAAAGGCTTCACGGCTTCAGCGTACCCGGCCGTCGCGACGGCGCCGGGCATGCCCCAGACAACGCTGGTCGATTCATCCTGGGCGATGATGCGCCCGCCAGCCTTCACGACCTGCCCTGACCCGTCGCGCCCGTCATGACCCATGCCGGTTAGCACGACGCCAAGCACGCGGTTGCCGAAGGCGGCGGCAGCGGATTCGAACAGCGGATCTGCCGCGGGGCGGCAGAAGTTCACGGGCTCGCCGCGATCAAGCCTGACGATGCGACCGGCGGGTCCGCGCGCGATACGCATGTGCTTGTCGCCGGGGGCGAGGAAGACACTGCCCGGCGCGAGGACGTCGCCATCGACGGCTTCGCGGCAACGCTTGCCGATGACCGATTCCAGCTTCTCGGCGAAGACGGGCGTGAAGGTGGCAGGCATGTGCTGGACGATCAGGATCGGCGCGTCGATGCGTCGGGCGATGCCGCTTAGGAAGACGGGAAGCGCGGACGGTCCGCCGGTGGATGCGGCGATGACGAGCACCGAGGGCGGCGCAACGATCGCTGCACGGGGCCGCAGGTTGAACGCGCGCGGCGCCGCCGCGCCCAAGCGGGACGGTCCGGGGCGCTGACCAAGCGCGACGATCTTGTCGATGAGGTCCCGGCGATAGGTATCGACGCCGCCCATGGCATTGGCCTGGGGCTTGGCGATGAAGTCAGCAGCACCGAGCGAGAGAGCTTTCACGGTCTGCTGCGCGCCCTGAGTCGTCAGGGTCGAGGCCATGATAATGCGAGCGTCGGGCGCAAGGCGACGGAGATGCGGGAGGGCGGTGAGGCCATCCATGTTCGGCATCTCGATATCGAGAACGATGACGTCAGGCTTTGTGGCAGCGGCCTCAGCGACGGCCTGCTGTCCGTCGGTACAGACCTTCACCAGATCGACGCGCGCGTCTTCATCGATCCAGCGGCGCATGAAGCCACGCACGATTGCGCTGTCGTCCACCAGCATGACGCGGACGCGACGGTCTGATTCAGGCTGGCGGGCTGCAAGCGTCACGTTGTCTCGGTTCAGACTAGGGGAACTCAGCAGAGGCCGACTTCGTTGAACTTGGATTCAATGATCTCGGAGTCGAACGGCTTCATGATGTACTCGTTGGCGCCCGATCGCATCGCTTCGGCGATGTGGCTCATGTCGTTCTCGGTGGTGCAAAAGACGACGGTAGGGCGCTCGCCGCCCGGTTCGCGGCGCAGGGCGCGGAGGAAGTCGATGCCGTTCATGACCGGCATGTTCCAGTCGAGCAGGATGCAGTCCGGCATGGTCTTGCGGCAAAACTCGAGCGCCTGGGCGCCGTCGGCGGCCTCGTCGGCTTCGAAGCGGAGGTCCTCGACAATGCGGCGGGCGACTTTCCGGACGACACGGCTATCGTCGACAATCAGGCAGCGTTTCATGACCGATCCCTCAAGCCGCGGCTGCGGCGCTTCCCTGTCCGGCGCCGGCCAGCATCTGGTCGATGTCCATGATGACCAGCAGCCGGTTGTCGAGGCGGTAGACGCCGCGCGATACGCCTGACCATGTCGCGTCAAGGTTAACGGGATTTTGCTCCATCTCGGCGTCGTCGAGCCGGACGACATCGCCGATCTCGTCGATCACCATCCCGAAGCTTTCGCCGCCATGCTCGACGCCGATCGCAAGACTCTGAGTTTTAACGCTTTTTTCTTGCGCAGGCAGGCCGAGGCGGCTACGGGCGTCGATCGCGGTGACAATTCGTCCGCGAAGATTGAGGACGCCGGCGATTTCCGAGTTTGAGAGCGGAACGGGCGTCATCCGGGCGGGGCGGAAGACGTCGTGAATCTCGGTGACGCTCAGTCCGAACAGCTGCTCGCCGATCCGGAAGGTGACGTATTCGCGAATGCTCATGCGGCTTCTCCGCTGCGAAGCGCGCGCTGGATCGCGTCCAGCAGCGCGTAACGGTCTGATTTCGGGACTGCTTCTGCGTCCCTGCGGCTGGAGAGCGGGATGACCTGCGCTCCGGCTACGTTGTCGATCGGGCTGTCGGCGTCGGTGAGCACCACGTGGAACGTGGCGCCCGTGGCGAGGCGCGCCCTCGCCTCTTCGAGGCCCTCCGCGACGGTGACCTCGTAGCCTGCGGCGCTGACCATCGGCGCGAGCAGGTTGCGGAAGAAGGGGTGGGACTCGATGAGAAGGACGCGCTTGCGGTTGGCGCGCGGGTCCATCTCGATGGCGGCGGACGCCCAGGCTGGTTCGGCCTGGCTGAGGTAGTGGCCGACGTCTACGATCTCCGTCGACTTGCCCTTGAGCACGGCCGTGCCGAGGACGCCGGGCGCCTGACCGCCGAGCTGGATGTCGAGCGGCTCCTCCACGATGTCTAGGATGGCGTCGACAGCGAGACCGACCACGACAGAGCCCTGGCTGAAGACGAGGACGGGCTGACGGCCATCGTGGCGGACCATTCCACCCGCCGGGGCGAGCGGCATCAGGCGGCCGCGGTACTGGACAACGGGGCCGCGGCTGGTCATCTCGATGGTCGAGGCGTCGAGATCTTCGAGGCGCGTGACCAGCGAGAGCGGGCAAGCGCGCGGCTCGGAGCCGCCGGCCGAGAAGAGCAACAGGCTGACCTTGTGCTCCGACGCCTTTGCGGCGGCGGCGGCGGCGCGGGACTGCTCGTCGAGCAGGCGGTTCACGCTGCGCTCGACATTGGCAACCGAGCGCGAGACGCCGTTTGGATCGAGGATCATGATAACGGAGCCGTCGCCAAGGATGGTGGCGCCCGAGTATTCGGACATGGCTCCGAGACGCTTCGACAGCGGCTTCACGACGATTTCCTCAGTGTCGAACACTTCATCGACGATCAGGCCGAAGCGCAGTTCGCCGACCTGCATGATGACGATGCAGGCGCTGCGGTCGCCGCGGTCTTCGTCGACGATCAGGTTGAGGCAGTCGGAGAGAGCAACGAGCGGCAGAAGGTGGTCGCGCAGGCGCAGGACGCGCGTCGAGTTTATAAGCTCGATCTTGTGCTCGAAGCGCTTGCCGGCGCGGACCAGTTCGAGAACGGACAGTTGCGGCAGGGCGAAGCGGTGGTCCTCGACGCCGACGATGAGCGCCGAGATGATGGCAAGCGTAAGTGGGATCTTGATGATGAAGGTGGTGCCGTGACCCTGGCGCGAGCGCAGGTCGATCGTGCCGCCGATCAGTTCGACGTTCGTCTTCACCACATCCATGCCGACGCCGCGGCCGGAGATGTTGGTGACCTTTGCAGCGGTGGAGAAGCCGGGCGCGAAGATGAGGCGGTGAATCTGGGCGTCTGTCATCGCCATGGATTCGGCGATGTCGATGACGCCCTTCTCGATAGCTTTCGAGCGGATACGGTCGGTGTGGAGTCCGGCGCCGTCGTCAGACACCTCGATGAGGATGTGGCCGCCCTGGTGATAGGCGCGCAGCTTGATGGTGCCGTTCTCGGACTTGCCCGCTGCAAGGCGCTGCGCGATGGTTTCAACGCCGTGATCGCATGAGTTGCGGATCATGTGGGTGAGCGGATCTTTGATCAGCTCGAGCACCTGGCGATCCAGTTCGGTGGCCTCGCCTTCCATGACGAGGTCGATCTTCTTGTTCAGATCGTTCGAGGCGTCGCGCACGATACGGGGGAGTTTCTTCCAGGCAGAGCCGATGGGCTGCATGCGCGTCTTCATCACGCATTCCTGCAGCTCGGCGGTGACGCCGGAGAGACGTTGCAGCGGGGCCTTGAACTCGCTGTCGGTGGAGTTGCGGAGGATCTGCAACAGCTGGTTACGGGTCAGCACAAGCTCTGACACCATGGTCATCAGCGATTCCAGCACGTCGACATTGACGCGGATGGTGCTGGTGCCGAGGGCGCTCTTCTTGTCTTCGTCGTGATCGGGCATGGCGGCGACGGCAGCAACGGCGGCGACCGGCTTTACCTCGACAGGTTCAGGACCTTCGGTGGCGTTGAATGCCGCTTCGAGATCGGCGAGCGAGACTTCGCCGGGGCGCAGGAAGCGGCCCTGGTCGGCGTCCCACCTGCCCTCGCCTTCAGGCGGTTCGGGCGCGGTGACGATGACGGGTGCGGGTTTTGGCGGCGGTGGCGGAGCAACGGCGACGAGGCCGCCTTCGGAGGCGCGTTCGAGTTCGGCTATCAGATCGCGATCGTCCCCCGGAGGTTCGACCTGCTCGGCGGCGAGATGGGCGAGGATGGCCTTGATGCGATCGATGGAGGCGAGGACCAGCGAAACCGCAGCGGGGGTGACGGGAAGCGCGCCGTCGCGGAACTTGCCGAGCAGCGTCTCGCCGGCGTGGGCGATGGACTCGAGCCGCGGCAGGCCGATGAAACCGCACGTGCCCTTGATGGTGTGGACGAGGCGGAAGATGTTGTTAAGCGTTGCCTTGTCTTCGGGCTGGCTTTCGAAGCGCACCAACTCGGTGTCGATGACATCGAGGCTCTCGGCAGTCTCGGTCAGAAATTCGCTGAGAAGATCATCCATGACGGGTTTCCGCAGCACGCGTAACTTTGTGCTTCAGTCCAATAAGGCCCTCGCAGGGTTAAGATTTCGCTTCGCAGGATTCAGGTGCGTCGAGGTTTGCATGGCATCTGGGCGCCAACGTTACCCAGCGTGGGCGCCTGCGCGCCGGTGAAACCAGCCCTATTCATTCGAGACGGCCCTTTGGCCCTCCTCAGGATGAGGGCTACTTGCATCTGGAGGCCGTTGAACCGGCGCTCTGAGAGCCGCGCAGCCTCGTCTCGAAGGACGAGGGAGCACTGGGGCAAATAGGAGCGCCTAGAGCGGCGCCAGCGGGCCGACGCAGGCGAGGCCGGCGGCTTGCGGGACGGCGCGGGGCTCGATGCTGAAGCCTGCTTCTTCGGCGAGGACGCGGGTGAAATAGGGCTGGATTGCACCGCCGCCCCAGCCGCCGCCGGGCTCCTTGCCCTCGAGGGCGTCGAGCACTTCGCTCTTGAGCTTGGAGAACTGGCCGCGCGCCTCGACATCGAGCACGAGCTTGTCGCCCTGCTCCTTGGCGGAGACAACGCAGACGCCGCGTGCGGACGGCTCGATCATGATCAGCGCCATGTTCATCAGCAGGCGCATCTGGCGGTTGGTGATCCGCTGGGTTGCGATCTGCCAGTCGAGTTCGGTTCGTGAATTGGTCGCGAACAGCTTGACGAAAAGGTCCTTCGCCTCGCCCGTGCTGCAGAAATTGTCGTTGATCGACAGGATCTGGCTGCCGTGGGCAAAACGGATGAAGCGAAGCTTGGCCTCCAGGGTGGCAAGGCCCGTGCGCAGGGCCTTTTCGCCTTCGGCCTTCATGGCCGGCCCGAGACTGTCATCGAACATGAGCTCCATGCTCTGCATCATCGATGTGAGTGGTGACGCCACATCATGGCAGATGCGCGAGGCGACAAACGACGCCAGCCTGGTCGAATCCATCATAGCAACAGCTCTCCCGCCCCGAATGGGCCGCCCAACCGAATCGGAAGCTAGCTGATTTGGAGTCCAAGCCCCAAGCCGGAATTAGGCCCCATCCGAGTCCGTTCCATAACCGTTCCTCTCGTCGCGCACCTGATCGTCATAGCCGGAGCGCGCGCTGTGGAAAGACAGCGCGAATAGACCGACGGCAAGCAGCAACGAGCCTGTGGCGCCGAGTGCGAAGGCAATCACGAAATGCGCGTTTGGAAAGGCGTTTCCGCCAATACCCAGCGCCGCCCCGCCTACCATGAGCGCCACTGGAACCAGCACGAGCGCGAGGATGATAACGGTCTTGCTTGACATCATCCATTTCAACGCAAACGCCCGGCGGAGGTCAATCCGCCGGGCGCGCGCATGTGTTGCTGCAAACGTTAACGGGCACCGGGGCCGTTAAGGTTTCTTCTTCCACGGATCGCTCGGCCCCGATTTGAGCACCTCGCCAGACTCGGCGTTGGCGAAAAGCTTCTCCGCCATGGCCACGGCGACGGTCGAAACCGGATCACCCGTCTTCTGCGAAATGCGCGTGTATTCGGCGAGGCGGCCAGCGTTGATCTGGTCGACCTTGCGCTTCACCTCGGCGGAGACCCGGCCCGTGTCGGCGATGCCGAGATAGCCGTCAAACTGCTCGCCGATTATACCTTGCGCCTTGGCCTGTTCGATGACCGGGTCGGCGGCGTGCGCGACCATAAGCGTGGCGGCCGCGAACATTGCGACGAACCATGTGGCGAATTTCTTGAACATGCCCATGACAGGCTCCTTTTTCCCGCCTCAGAACAGATTGGGATTGGCAGCGATCGTGTCCTCGAGATCCTTGTCGAGACGATAGCGGATCTCCTGGTCGATCTTCACATTGAGGTTGATCGTGATCGGCTTGTCAGACGCCTCAATCCGTACGGTTGGCGTGCAGGCGGCGGCTGCAAGCGCGAGCGCGACGCACGTGGCCAGCGCTAGTCTCGCTGCCGGGGGGCTCGTAGATGCTTCAGGCATCGCCTGCTCCGTTGGTTGGGCCGCCAAGACGGCCTTAGTTGCAAGCCTTGCCTCTTCGCGGGTCTGCGTCAATCGGTCTGTCACTGCTGCGCCTCCCGCTCCCTTTGTTTCTGTGCCTGTTCGATTGCGGCACCGATGTCTGGCTTCTGGAAGGTCGAGGTCAGCAAGGGAACCAACGCGCTGTCGATGCCGATGTTCAACTGGAACGGCTGTCCGCCCATAACGTCAGGATTGCGGCCGAGCACGCTGAGCTTAAGCAGCATCTGCCCGGTCAGATTTCCATCGAGTCCCACTTCCAGCACCTCATAGCGAAAGTCCTTCAGCGCATCGAACAGCATCTTCGAGTTTTCGTCCGCTTGCGCAGCAGCGTCTCCAGGCGATCCTGAATACTGGATAGCGCCAGGCTTCACTGACTTGAGCATAGCATTGTCGATCTCGGCTGAACCGGTCGTGAATACAACGGGAAACTCGCCGCCGACGACGCCGGCGAGTTTAAGGTCCGGCAGCTTGAACTGATCGGCGAGGACGGCGAGATCCCAGTTGACGGCGCGGGCGACGATGCGGTTCTCGGCGCTGCTGGAGAACGCGAAGAGATCGGGGTCGACGCGGATAAAGCCGCCGACGAAGGGCCACTCGGCGCGTTCGAGTTGGATCGCATCGAAGCCCACGAGCTGGAAATCGATGATACCTTTCTCGATTGGCAGGCCGAGCGTCACCTTGTCGATGCTAACGCGCTGGCCGGGCGCAGACTTTAGATTGAAGAGGTCGGCGACTTCAATGCGGCCCGAGACGCCTTCGAAAATGCCGGCGGAGGCGAGGACGAAGCCGAGCTTCCGAAGGTCGAGCACGCCGGACGCCTTGAAACCCTCGGCGTCGTTCCAAGTCGCGGCGCCGCCGACGTCGAGGCGGCCGGTGACGTTGGCGGGGCCGGTGAGGAGGGGCGAGAGATCCTCCGGCTGGAACTGTCGGGGGCGGAAGATCAGCGGGATCGGCTCGAAGGTGAGACCGCCCGCAGCGGTCTCGAGATCGTGCCGGCCCTTGACCTGCGCAACCTGCATGCCCGACTTCGCCATGTTGAAAGCGCCCGCGAAGGTAAGCGCGTTGTCCTTCAAAAAGCCTTCCCCGCGGAAGCTGGCTTCGGAGAAGCGCTGCGTCGATGCGGGGTTCGGGTCGAAGATGCGCATAGCGACGCCGGTGAGCGCGCCGTTGAGACTGTAACCCTGCCCTGAGAGATCGAACTTGGCTGTCAGGTCGGCGACGTTGGCCTCTTCGGTTTTCACCGAACCCCCATCGATACTGCCGACGACTTTCCAGCCCCTTGTGAGATCGAGCGCGCCCTTGATGTCCTCAACGCGGATCGGGACCTGACGCTCATCCAGCTTGAGGGCGATGGTCGAGGGGGCCATGTCGAAATTTGCGCGGAAGCCGCCTGCGGTGCGCCAGCCGATGGCCGCGGCGCCGAGAACGACGTCGGCGGAATAGCCATCGCCAGTGACGGGCATGCGGACGGCAGCGAGTTTGCCTTGTCCGACAAGACTATCTCCCGCGCGCTGGGCGAGGCGACCGATGGGCGTGTAGCGCAGCGCGGCGGCGCCGAATGTCGTGTCGCCATAGTCGGCAGACTGCCATTCGATGACGACCCCGCTGGGGGCATCAGTCGTGAAATCGCTATCGTCCCAGCGGGAAACAACTGCGGCGGTAGCGCTCGCGCCTTTCCAGACGCCGCCGGCGAGCGCGCCGTCGAGACGGATGGAGAGCTGGCCTGCGGCTGCGCCAGCCTTTGCATCCGAGGAGAGATCGAGGCCGGCGAACTCTGCGGACATTGTGCCTGCGCCGACCCGCCAGGGGCGGAGCGTTGCGGCGCCTGACAGCGCGATGCGCTTGGCCGTGCCTTCGGCCTTGGCAAGATTGATGGTGACAGGCGGCGCGCCTCCGCCCTGGAACATCAAGGCTCCTGCGGCTGTCCAGGCGCCGTCTGTTGTGTTGAACGTGGCGACGGGCGCGTTCGTGCTCGATGATGCTGCGAGCGTGAGGCCGCTGGCAGCCTTCAGCGTGGCGCCGGAGTTCAATGAGACGAGCATGCCCTTCGACGTCGCGCTTGCCGCCCACGGAGTGGACACGCTGAAGTTCTGCGCCGCGCGATCGACAGTGGTGCGCAGCGCGTCGGCGAAGGAGGGCAGGACAGATTCGAGCGCGCGGGCGGCGAGATCGGAGATCATCGCGCGCTGCTGGGAGCGGAGCATGACGGACGAGACCGTGGCCGCGCCGTCGGACATGGTGAGCGTGTCGCCGTCGATCTGGACCTTGCCAGTGACATCGACGCGCCCTGCAAGAGCCTGCGGCGTTGCGAGGCCCTCGGCGGTAAGGGAGAGGTCGCCGCCGGAGCCGGCATTCGAAGGCGCGATAAGCGCGGCGAGCGCGGCCTTCTTCCAGGCGATGTCAGCCAGTGCGCCCTCGCCTGTTGTGGCGTTGACCTGCATGCGACGCACGCTAGAGAGCCAGCCACCGAGCGAGAATGTCCCACCCGCGATCGCGGCGGATTCGACTGTCGCCTTTGCCCGGGTCGCTGAAAAGCTGGTCGTTTCGGTGGAGACCGTGCCGAGCTGCGCTGCGCCCTCGCCCTTCAGCACGCCTGCCGCCTGTTGCAACGTCGCGTCGACTTGCACGTCGGCGAGACGCACCCCCTCTGCCACGAAGTTCGCGAGATCGATCTTGAGCGCAGCGGAAATCTCTTCGCCGGCAACCTTTGCGCGCAGGCTTGCCGCAGAGAGCTCCATTGTGCCGCCGGCGAGGCCAAGCGATGTCGGCGTCGCTGCAATGTCGACGACGAATGCATTGTTGTCAGCGGCCGTGATCGTGCCGTTCGCGTGTACGGGACCTGACAATGTGTCGCCGATCAGCGTGATGCGCGTGAAGGCGAGACGCGGCAGTCGTTGCGGCGGCGCGTCGCTCGGCTTCGTGAAGTTCGTGATCGCAGTCTCGAGGTCTCCGAACGGAGAGCGCCTGCCGGTGAGGTCGAGGCGGACTGTCAATTGATCGCCCGAGACGGCTGTCGGACGTATCAAGAACGGTCCGGTCCATGCGAAGTCGATCACGATTTCGCGTGCAGTCATAGCTGCGTCAGAGGCGCCGGGCGCGCGGGCGTCGACGTCGGTTAACGTAATGCCGCCAAGATCAAGTCGGGTAATCGAAAGCTTGCAGGCAAGGCTTTGTCCCCCGCAAACATTGCGTACAATCGTTTCGGCGATCGGTTGCCGCAACAACCAGAGCGCGAGGCCAAGAATCCCCAATGCGGCGAGAAAGAGGCCGACTCTGCGACCTATCGCTGCGCTTTGGCCTGGCTGAGCAAGGTTTTCTTCAGTCATCGTGGGGTAAAATCTGCATTGGTCCTTGTGCTATAGCACCTGAACGTTTTTATTTGCTTCTTCGGTCGCCGCTCGCACGGAACATCGAGGAGTAGCGGCTAACCGGACAACCCGTTCCGTAAGGAACTCTCGGAGCACCCATGAAAAACGTCTTGTTTGATTGGGGGGTGGGCGCGGCTGCGGCTGTGCTTATTGGGGCTGGACTGGTGGCGGCAGGCGCATCGACGCGCGCCGTTGAGGCGGAAGCGGCAACTGACACTGGCCCTGACCCTCGCGAACTGATGGCTTCCATTACAAGTGCTCGGGAGAGCGTGGACCTCGCAAGCGAGATGAAACGCGTTTCCGTCCTGCGGAACGAAACGCTTTCGTCCGTGCTCGATCGTATCGGCGCGCCGCGCGAAGAAGCAAACGCCGCCGTGTATGCCGCGAGTCAGATGCTCGACCTGCGCAGCATGCAGCCGGGCGACGATGTTACGGCGTGGATTGAGACCGGCGCAGATGGCGTCGTGCGGCTCGGGGGCGTTTCACTGCGTCCAGCCGCAGAGACCCAGGTGCTCGTCTCGCGCGCGGCGGACGGCACGTGGACAACGCACAAGCTCGACACACGCCTCACGCCAGGCATCAGCTACATCTCCGCCGACGTTGATCAATCGATCTATCAGACGGCGCTTGGTCTTGGCGCACACGATCAGCAGGTTGTCGATTTCGCAGACATCTTCGGATACGACATCGACTTCCAGCGCGAGGTGCACCCAGGCGATCGCTTCGGCATGTTGTACGAGAGCTTCCAGGACGAGCGCGGCGCGGACGTCAAGACCGGTGTCGTGCTTATGGCGGAATTCGACGGTGCGGCGCTTAGCAAGACGTTCTACCGCTACACGCCGAGCGACGATGGCAACGTCGATTACTTCGACGCGAGCGGACAGAGCGCCAAGAAATTCCTGATGAAGACGCCGATCAACGGTGCGCGTCTTTCATCCGGCTTCGGCAATCGCAAGCATCCGATCCTCGGCTACACCAAGCTGCACAAGGGCACCGACTTCGCGGCGCCGACAGGCACGCCGATCTACGCCGCAGGCAATGGCGTGATCAAAAGTTACGGCGCAAACGGTTCATTCGGTAATTACGCCAAGATCGAGCACGCGAACGGCTACACAACCGCCTATGCTCACATGAGCCGCTATGCCAAGGGTCTGAAACGCGGCAGCCATGTCAGGCAGGGCCAGGTGATCGGCTATGTCGGGACGACTGGACGCTCAACCGGCCCGCATCTCCACTACGAGGTGCACATCAACAACAAGCCGGTCAATGCGATGAGCCTGAAACTGCCGACGGGCCGCAAGCTCACGGGCGAGCAACTCGGTACGTTCAAAGCCGAGATGGCGCGGATCGAGGCGCTGCGTGACGCGGAGATTTCCGAGCGCATGGTCGCGCAGGCACAGCCGGCCGCGCCGGTGGGACCGGGCTATACTTCGGTTCCGGTCGCGGCCCCTGCCCCGGCAGAAACCCGAGATATCGGGCTTCGCCCGTAGTCCAGCCGGGCGCGCCCGTGCTGCTGACGCCGCGGCCTTGTCTCGTCCGCTGGGTGGGATAAGTCTGGCGGACGAACCGCACCGGGAGCAGACATGTCGCTGAAGTTGTTTTCCGCCGCCGCCGTTTGCGTGGTGCTTGCCGCATGCGCCAGCAATCCGAAGCAGGACCCAGGCCGGTTCGGCTTCATGATCGGCTGCTGGCAGTCGGCCGATGGCGTGAACAAGGAAGTGTGGTCATACCCTGAGGGCGGAATCATGTTCGGCTATGCGACGACGACGCGCGATGGCGCACTGGCCACGTGGGAGCAGTCGCGCATCGACCAGCGCGCATCGCGTGCGGTCTACACAGCCTCGCCAGAGGGACAACGGCCGGTGCAGTTCGTCGAGAAGGCGGCCGATCCACTCGCGCTGGTGGGGCCGAACCAAGTGACGTTCGAGAATGGCGATCATGATTATCCGCAGCGCATTACCTATCGCGCCATCGAGGACGGTCTGACAGCGGAAATCTCCAAGCTCGATGGCTCGCGCCCGTTTGCGTATTCGTGGACGCGGTGTGGGGGGTAGTTTTCCGACTTCACTAAGTCGGGCACATGCCAGTCCGAGCGCTGGTGGTTCGACGACACGATTGCGCGCGGCCTAAGGCAGCTTCGCCAGCTTCTGCTCGATCACCTGCGCAATCGCCCTTGCGATCGGCTCCATGATCTCGGGTGTCGTTGTCGATACGTCGTCGATCGGCGTGTGGAATTGGGCGTTGCTGCCCCAGAAGCCGGCGCCGGATGGGTAGCCCTCAGCGAGCACAAGGCGGTATTCGCCCAGCGCCGCTCTGGGATCGGCGGCGAGCGGCTTCTCGATGACGGGCTGTCCGGCGAACGCGGCTTCACATATGGGGATGAGGTCCTTCGTCGCCATCAGCGTGCGCGTGAGGTTGGGCGTCTCGAGCGGAACGAGTCCGTCCGCGGTTTCCTCGTAGGCGCGTGCGCCAAAGCTAGCCCCGAGATGGTACCAGAGCACAGTTTCTTCCGGGCCGGGCGCCTGGGTGTGATGGAAGACCTCGGCGCCCGCGTCGACCCATTCGTGGCCTGATGTCGCGATGAAGAGCCAGCGCACGGGGAAGGTCTGCCTCGCTGCCCATGCTGCCAGCGCGCGATGCATGGCGATGCCGGGGCCTCGCTCGCCGCCACATGTGAACCAGCCGCTCTGGGGCGTGGAGATGATGACCCACGGGTCGCCCTCTTTCCCGCGTGTGGCGACGGTGTTGACGCCCTTGCGCTCACCGCCAGGGC
The DNA here is from genome assembly GCA_903842595.1 of uncultured Alphaproteobacteria bacterium. Lineage (GTDB taxonomy): Bacteria > Pseudomonadota > Alphaproteobacteria > Caulobacterales > Hyphomonadaceae > UBA7672. Next base: position 3,780 of record CAIMMO010000084.1, on the reverse strand, counting down.
CGGTGATGGTGAGCGTCGCGGGCTGGGCCGACAGGATGAGAGCATCGACTGTCGCCCTGTCCTTCTCGCCGATGAGCAGGACGGGTGTTTCGAGCATCATGCCGAGTGGCGTATTGATGGCCACGAGTTCGCCCGACGGGCTGGAGATCACACCGATGATGCCGATGGCGCCCGCGGCTGCGGCCTGCTGGAAGGCGGCGCGATAGGCAGCGCTGGGCGAGACCGGGCCTTCGCGTTCGACATAGACGCAGGCTATCTGGCCTTTCACACTGTCTGGCGAGGCGGCGTTCCACATCGCGACGGAGGCGGTGACGCCTGCATCCGGGGTGAACGCGAGCGGGGGTTGGGCAAAGCCGTTGAGGGCGATCGCACCGGAAGTGAGGCGCGCGACTGTGGTGTCGGCGTTGGGGCATGTGACGTCAGTCTGCTCGACCGCGTAGCCATGGGCGCGGAAGTGGTTGGCGAACCAGTTGGACGTTGCGCGATCGCCGGGACTGCCGGTGCGGTGCGTGCCGAAGCCGACGTAGGCGTCCACGTCCTTCATCAGCGAGGCGCCCTCGAAGGGATCGGCGGTGGCGGGCGATGTTGTCGACGGGGCGCAGGCGGTGAAGGCGATTGCGCCTGCGCCTGTGATGAGTTCGCGTCGGTTCATTGTGCGCCCTGCTCTATGGTTCGTGCGTTCGCCCTCGTGGCTCGACGGGCGCTCCCGGCGGTCGCTGCTGGGCGCCATTTGGCTGTGGCGCGCCGGATGATGCAAGCGTCAGTTGATCACTTCGCCGACGGCAAATGCCGCAGTTGACCGGCTCCGAAGTCTGCGCCGCACGCCGAAACAAAGGCAGGCTTCCTGCGCGGTGCAGGGTGATGACGGCCAAGGGTCTTGCTGACGCCGCGTCAAGGCGCGGCTTTGTGTTCGCGTTGCTTGCGCCGCTACGTTGACTTAACGGCGGCGCACTTAATACTCACCGTGATAAGCGCAATTACACGACAGAGCGCGCAGGGAGCGGATTCGATGAAACCCAAGGCATTGCTGTCGGGCGTGGCCGCCCTTGTGCTGATCGTGGCTGGCGGCGGCATTGCGCTGGCCAACAACACCGGCCTGGCAAGCCTGACGCCGGCGCGCGTCGACAATTTCCGCCTGACTGACAATCAGGGCTTTGCACAGGACCTGAAGCGGCTGGTCGATGTGAAGGCGATCGCGCTGGTGACGAGCGTGAACGGCGACAAGGGCTCGCAACATGCCGCCAAGATTCTCGAAGGGTTGAAGTCGCAGCATCCGGATGTGGCGTTCCTGATGCTGAATTCAAGCGCGAAGTCGCGCGACGAGGTGGCGGCTGAAGCAGCGCGGCTGGGCGTGACGATGCCGGTGCTGCATGACGAGTTGCAGCTGGCTGGCGAGCAGCTGGGAGTCACCTATGCGGGCGAGGCCTTCCTGATCGAGCCGAAGACGCTGCGTATCCTGTATCATGGCCCGGTGGATGGCAGTGCGGCGGCAATGAGCGCCAAAGGCTATTTGAAGGAAGCGCTGAGCGACGTGCTGGCTGGGCGCGCCGTTGCGACCGCGAACGTTGCGGGCAAGGGTACGCCGATCAACTTCGTCAACCGCGGCAAGCGCGCGCAGCATGCGAAGATTTCCTATGCGAAGGATGTGGCGCCAATCCTCGAAGAAAAGTGCGTCGTCTGTCACCAGAAAGGCGGCATCGCGCCGTTTGCGATGTCGGACTACAATCAGGTGAAGATGTTCGCGCCGATGATCCGCGAGGCGATCCGCACCAAGACGATGCCGCCCTGGCATCCTGATCCGGCTGTTGGCAAGTTCGAGCATGATGGCGGGCTCTCGGCCGACCAGATCCGTACGGTGGTGCACTGGGTCGAAGCGGGCGCGCCGCGTGGCGAGGGCGATGATCCGCTGGCGAAGGAGGCGCATACGGCGCCGGACTGGCCGCTGGGCAAGCCGGACCTCGTGCTCGACGTGCCGGCCTACACCGTGCCGGCGTCAGGCGTGGTCGACTATCAGTTCCCGGCAACGGCAAACCCGCAGACAGAAGCGCGCTGGGTGAAGGCGGCGACGCTGCTGCCGGGCGACCGGCAGGCGACGCATCACATCCTCTCCGGCTACATGAAGCAATTCGCGACGGGACCGGCGTCCTCGCAACTGTGGGAGGCTTCCTACGGCGAATATGCGGTGGGCGGTGAGTCGCTGTCCATGCCGGCGGGCGTCGGGATCGAGCTGCCTGCCGGCGGCGCGATGGGCTTCCAGATGCACTACACGCCCTATGGCAAGGAGGCGGTCGATAAGTCGAAGATCGGCTTCTACTTTTATCCGAAGGGCGAAGAGCCCACGAAGATCATGCGGCACTATGTGATCGCCAACAGCTTCATCGAGATTCCGGCGGGCGTCGAGAACCATAAGGAGGTGGGCTACACCGTCTTCCCGAAGGAGGCGATGCTGCACTCCGTGTTCCTGCACACGCACTATCGCGGGCGCGCAGGCAGCCTCGACATGATCCTGCCGGACGGCACGAAACAGGCGCTTATCAGCCTGCCGCGCTATGATTTCAACTGGCAGCGGACGTACACGTTCACCGACCCGGTGAAGGTGCCCGCTGGCGCCAAGATCGTCGCGACCTACTGGTACGACAATTCGCTGCGCAACCCGGCTAATCCCGATCCGAAGGAGACGATCGTCTGGGGTCCGCAGTCGTGGGAGGAGATGCACTACACATCCCTCTACTATCAGTGGACCGACGAGACAGTGGCGAAGGAAGCCGACGGCACCGTCGTGATGCGTGAGATGCCGAACCGGATGATGGGCGCGCTGGACGCCAATTTCGATGGCAAGGTTCAGCGCGCGGAGTTGCGCGGACGGGTGGACAAGGCGATCGGGCCGAACTGGGCCAGCATCGATCTCGACAAGGACAATGCGCTCGACAAGACCGAACTGGGCGGCGCGATGAAATACCTGACGGCGCTGATGCGGTCGGGAAGGAGCAATCGCGACGCGCCGCAGCAGAACTAACCCCCGACGCCATGCGAGATGGAGGACATGTCTTGAAGACAAGCTTGATCGCGATGCTGGCGCTGGCGGGCGCGGGCCTGCTCGGCCCCGCAGCGGTGGCGCAGACGGCGCCGGCTTTCCAGACGCCGAAAACCAGCTGGGGCGCGCCAGATCTCACCGGCTTCTGGACCAACACGTCGCTGACGTCCATGCAGCGGCCGGCAGGCGCCGAGAAGCTTGTGCTGGACGAGAAGGAGGCGGAGCAGCTGACTCGCCGCAATGTCTATTCCGCGGCCGAGCGCGAGGAAGCGGGCGCGTCGAAGCTGGATGAGGCATCTTCTAAAGAGCTACTGTCGGATGGAAACGCATCGCGCGCCTACAACCGCTACTGGATGGACCCCGGCACAAGCTATGCGCAGGTGAAGGGCCAGTTCCGGTCGAGCTGGATCACCTATCCGCAGGACGGGCGCATACCCTACACCGAGGCCGGCATCCGGGCGAACACGCGGACGAACTCGTTCGACGATTTCGAGATTCGCCCCCTGCCCGAACGCTGCATCATGAGCTTCACCGGCGGCGCTGGCCCGGTGATGAACAACGGGATGTATAACAACACGTACCAGATCGTTCAGGCGCCAGGCCATGTGATGATCCTGACCGAGATGATCCACGACGTTCGCGTGATCCCGATCGGCGTGCGCGGCGAGATCAAGCACGGGCCGCGCGAGATTCCGAAGTGGGGCGGGGATTCGATCGGCTGGTATGAGGGCAACACGCTGGTGGTG
>CAIMMO010000083.1 GCA_903842595.1 uncultured Alphaproteobacteria bacterium | reverse complement strand
CCGCAAGAAGATGGCGGTTATGAAGGAGAAGCACTTCCGCGCCGATCACTGGTCCGACGATTCAAGCCAGGAGAACGACGCGCCGCAAGGCAAGATCGCGATCACCAACTATCGCGCGCTGGAAACCTTCGGGCGTCTTGATGAAACAGGAACACAGCCCGCCGCAGCCCTCGTCGAGTGCCGCCTCGAAACCGGCCGCACCCACCAGATCCGCGTGCACATGGCGCACATCCAGGCCCCCGTCCTCGGCGACCAGACCTATGGCAAGCACCGCTGGCTCCGTGCCGCCGGCAAGGGCGCAGCCTTCGAGCGCGCCACATCAACGGCGAAGGCTTTCCCGAGACAGGCGCTGCACGCGGCCATCCTCGGCTTCGTGCATCCCATCACCGGCAAGGAGATGCGCTTCGAGCGTGACCCGCCTGACGACATGGCGGGCCTGATCGAGGCACTGCGCGCGATGCCGGCGTAGGCGACGCTCCCACCCAGGCTCCACCGGCAGCGCGTCGGGGAAGCAACACAGTCGCGGGGCGTCTGATTGTCCGGCTCAAGGAGTTTCCAAGTCCATTCGAACGTGTAGTTGCATACCTCAACCGGCGTGCCAGTGGCCTCTGCCGGCTTGAGACGAGCTTTCCTCGAAAACCATTTGCGCGCGGCTTCGTCCAGCACTGGATGGCCCGAGGACTCAACAACGCTCACCGAGTTTGGCCTTCCGGCGGCGTTGACGCACATTATGAGTTTTACACGGCCTTCCAGCTTCTTGCGTACCGCCTGCGATGGGTAGTCGAGCATGATCAACGCGATCTTGCTGGCATCGGCCATTGGCCGCTTGGTAACTGACGGATCGTTGATGCCCCGCGGCGGCTCCTCGCCCTCCGCAAGTCCTCCAGCCGCCAAAAATCCAATCGCAACGACAGCAGCGCGAACCATGCCCGGTTCCCCCATCCCGCTACTCGACCTCTCGTTCGAACAGCGAACCTGCGCGAGACGACAGCGCTACTCTACCGCGACTGCCGCCCCTGCACACGCCACTCATAGTCGAGGCGGTATCCGCACACGGCCATCGGCTCGCCGTTGAACTCTGCCGGCGCAAACTTCGCCGTCTGCGCCCAGGCCAGCGTCGCGCTGTCCAGCGTAACCGAGCCCGACGATTGCGCGAGCTTCACATCGACCATCCGTCCCTCGACCGTCACGCAGGATTCGAGCGAGGTGACGCCAGTCTCCGCTTTGCGGATCGCATCCTCAGGATAGACGGGCAGCGCGGTCGACGCATCGATGCGAGGTCGTCGCGTGAGGCCGGGCATCTGAGGCTTCCATTGTACGAAGAATGCCGGTCGGTCCGACGCCATCGGGTCGCGCGCAGACCCAGCGGGACGCTCGATGACAGGATCACCCGACAAAGGCACTGGCTCCATAGCCGGTGTGATTTCCGCCTGCGCGAACCCCGGAAGGCTCGGCAACGGAATCGACAAATCGGTCAACGGTATCGGTATCGCAGAACAACCCGCGAGTGATGCCGCGCCTAGAACTAGCCACCCCGCCCCGGACAGTTGCGCAGCACGCATGCCGCTTACCTCCGTTATGTGGTCTAGAAGAACCACAGCGTGCCACGCCCGCGCCCGTGGCGCGAGACAAATCGCACGTCGGAGCGAACGTTGTTATCCGGCCGCCGCCATGATCTCCGACCATTCCTCAGCCGACATGAATCCGTCCTTGTCGCTGTCGACGTAGTTCTTGAAGACCCATGCGTGGTAGCCGAGGAATTCCTTCTGCGAGAGCGTGCGTCCGCCCTCGGCGTTGGCGTTCTTGAACACGAAGGCAGCGTTCATCTTCGACTTGCCCTGCAGCGACTCCCGGAACTCGCCGAGGTTCAGACCGCCGTCGCCATCCTTGTCGAACTGCGCCAGCCGCGGCTGCTGGAAGGTGAGGTACTCGTTGAGATCGCACTTCCCGTCGGCATTCTTGTCCAGGAAGGCGACCACCATCCCCGGCTGCTGGGCGAACGCCGCCCCCACGCCAGGCGCCGCCGCAAGGATGAGGCCGACCACCGCCAAGCCCATTGCCTCAAGCCGCATCTCACCCTCCATATTGCGTGAGGCAAGGCCTACCACGCGTTACCAGCCCAAGACAGTTGACGTTAACGGAACCCTCTGTCCTGACGCCCTTGAAACCGTCGCCCTTTCCCACAAATACATTGGCGAAGGCCCTACAAGGCTGCTGCCCAGGCTGACTTTAGCCCGGCTGTGCCCGTCGCATAGATTTCATCGCGGGCCGTACCCCTTTTTCGCCGCTCTGCTGTCCCCCATTTAAGAAATCGAACGACCAATTGGACGGTTAGGGGGGCGGGACCACAATCCTGCCAGATAGCCTTCGTAGGTCACGTTTCGTGAGGGTCCTCGTAGACACACAAGGAGGGACCCCGCGCGACGCGTGAAGAACAAGAATGCGAGCCTTCCTCCCCAGGACAGAGCTGGCGAAAAGAAGGAGACGAAAATGGCAAGCCTTGCGATCTCACTCAGCCCGGAACAGGGCCTTTCGCGCTACCTCTCAGAAATCCGCAAATTCCCGCTTCTGGAGAAGAACGAGGAGTTCATGCTCGCCCAGCGCTGGGCGCAGCACCAGGACGCCGAAGCCGCCGAGCGGATGGTAACCTCCCACCTGCGCCTCGTGGCCAAGATCGCCATGGGCTATCGCGGCTATGGCCTGCCCATGGGCGAGGTCATCTCCGAGGGCAATGTCGGCCTCATGCAGGCCGTGAAGAAGTTCGACCCGGACAAGGGTTTCCGCCTGGCCACCTACGCCATGTGGTGGATCCGCGCCGCGATCCAGGAATACATCCTGCGCTCGTGGTCGCTGGTGAAACTCGGCACCACGGCGGCGCAGAAGAAGCTGTTCTTCAACCTGCGCCGCCTCAAGGGCGAAATCAGCGCGCTGGAAGAAGGCGACCTGCGCCCAGAAAACGTGGCTGAAATCTCCCGCCGCCTGGGCGTCACGGAAGAAGAAGTCACGTCGATGAACCGGCGCATGGCCTCCGGCGGCGACGCCTCCCTCAACGCCCCGATCGGCGGGATGGAAGGCGAAGCTGAGTGGCAGGACTGGATCGCCGACGACACGCCTGGCCAGGCCGAGCGGATGGCGGAGAGCGACGAGTTCGGCGCGCGGATGAGCTTGCTTGAAAGCGCGATGGGGTCGCTCAACGAACGCGAGCGCCACATCATTACCGAGCGCCGCCTTAAGGAAGAACCGACCACGCTTGAAGACCTCTCGGCGCACTACAATGTGAGCCGCGAGCGCATCCGCCAGATCGAGGTCCGCGCCTTCGAGAAGCTGCAGAAGGCGATGCGGGAGGCCGCACGCGAACACGGCCTTGTTGACGCGAACTAGAACAGGCCCGGCCCGGTCGAAAGACCGGGCCGGATCGCTTCAGGGGCCGGTCTGGTTGACGCGGGCCCCGACCAAGACGCGCGAGCGTTTCTCCCTGAGCGCCATCTACGATGGCCTACTGGAGAAACCCGCGCTGCCCGCCTCTGGATCGTGCGGTGGTCCCCGCGATCAGGAGGCGGGCTACAGTTTTCCGCAGCGCCGGGTGCCCAGGCATCATCTTTCCATCGCCCCGGAAAAATCCTGTCGTGCTTCCTTGACAGGTATCGATATGTCGTGTTTACTTGACTAATTGTCATGGAGAGTTGACATGCAGTCGGCCGAACTTGCCATCGAAAATGCAGAGACCAGCACTAGCCTGGGCACGGGCTTCTGGGCCGGTTGGGCCGCCGGCATGGCCACCGCGATCGGCACCTTCGCTGGTGCGATCTACCTGTTCACGCAGTCCGGCTCGCCCGGCGGTCCGATGGTCGGCGGCGTCATCGTTGTGGCCTTCACGCTGGCGCTGATCGCTATCGCCAACATCCCGAACATGGTCCGCCGCAAGCGCGGCTTCGGCGAGCGCATGCGTGCACCCTACCGCCGCTACGCGTTGCGCTTCCTACCCGCCATGTTCGCCTACGTATTGCTGCTGATGGCAGCGGTCAGCTACGCAAACAGCGCCGAACCGACCGGTTGGGTTGCGTGGGCCGTCGCCATCGCGCCGGCCATTCCTCTCATCTTCGCCATCCGCGCCATATTCCTGCTGCCGCGCGAGGAGGATGACGAATACATGCGCGAGCGCATCAACCGCTCCTATGTCTGGGCGACCGGCGCGACGCTGATGGTCTGCACCACGGTCGGCTTCCTCGACATGTTCGGCGTCGTGCCGCACCTCGAACTGTGGGTGATCTTCCCGATGTGGGCGATCTTCATGGGCGTGGCGCGCTGCCTCCCACTCGGTTCAAGATAGAACCCGGGTAACAGCATGAAGAACGACCTTCGCGTTCTCCGGGCTCAGAGAGGCTGGAGCCAGGGCGACCTCGCCGATGCCCTCGGCGTCTCCCGCCAGTCGGTGAACGCCCTTGAGACGGGCAAATACGATCCCTCGCTTCCACTGGCCTTCCGCATCGCGCGGCTGTTCGGCAAGCGCGTGGACGAGATCTTCGACGACGAATTGGGCGGCTCCCCAAACCTGAGACCAGACCGGGCCGCCGAATAGACAGACCCACCAGGAGACACCCCCAGATGCACCGCTTCATCAACGCCGCAATCGCGGCGATCGCCCTCACCTTGCCCGCGCTCAGCCTCAACGCCACAGCGCAGGAACGCTTCACGGCCACCGTCACCGGACGCGAGGACGCGCCAGCAGTCATACTGATCCCGGGCCTCACCTCGCCAGCCTCGGTCTGGGACAAGACGATCGCGCAGCTCGCAGCCACGCATCGCGTTCACGCCCTGCAGGTCCGCGGCTTTGCGGGCCAGCCCGCCGGCCCCAATGCCGAAGGCCCCGTTCTGGAAAAGCTGATCGCCGAGATCGCCGCCTACGCCGAAGCGCTCGACCAGCCCGCCATCATTGGCCATTCGGTAGGCGGCCTGATCGGCCTCGAAGTCGCCGCCGCAAAGGCCGACCAGGTCGGCCGCGTGCTCGTGGTCGACTCCCTCGCCTTCTACACGCTGATCTTCAGGCCCGACGCGACACCCGAAAACGCCGCGCCCTATGCGACCATGGCGCGCACCCAGATGCTCGGCATGACCGAAGACCAGTTCCGCGAAACGCAGGCCCAGACCATGGGCATCATGACGAAGACCGAAGCGGCGCGCTCCACCCTGCTCGACTGGAGCATGACGTCCGACCGCCGCGTCGTCGCACAGGTGATGTCGGAAGTCATCGTCACAGACGCCCGCCCGCGCCTCCACGCCATCACGGCGCCGGTCACCGTCCTCTACGCCTATGATCCCAGCATGGGCCGCCCCGCCAAAGCAGTGGATCAGATGTACGCGTCAGCCTATGCGGGCCTCGCAGGCGCCAATCTCAAACGCATCGACGACAGCTATCACTTCATCCAGATCGACCAGCCGGAAGCGTTCAAAACCGAAGTGAGCGCATTCCTCAGGTAGCCAGCCTCAGGTAGCTCGAACTGCGGGGTGTGAAAACTTCACCACACCCCGCTTTGCGCGTGCGCCAAACCGGGTTATGTCTTGACACTGTCAAGCACTCGGAGCCTACCCATGGCCGATACCGCAACCGCCCTGAAAACCTACAATGACATCCCCGTCCTCGACTGGGACCTGCAGAACCCGGAAGCCTCGTCCTACGACCTCTTCAAGGAGATCCGCGCGCAGACCCCGCTTGTGAGGGTGCCGATGGGCATGGGCTCGATGGTGCTCGCCCTGCGCGCCCGCATGGTCGACCAGATCGTCTCGCCGGAAAACACGCGCCAGCTCGAGACCGAGTTGAAGATGATGCAGGGCATCTTCGACGGCCCCATCTTGGACTTCGTCGCGCAGGTCATGCTGTTCGCCAATGGCGACGTCCACCAGCGCCGCCGCCAGCCCGTCGCCCGCACCTTCGCCTTCAAGCTGATGGAAGCGATGCGCCCCAAGGCCGCCGCCGTCGCGGCCGAGATCATCGATGACCATCTCGGCAAGGGTCCCGTGGACTTCCTCAAGGATTTCGCTGCCCAGATGCCCGCCCGCATCATCGCCGACATCCTCGGCATCCCGCGCGTCGACCTGCCCGTCTTCATGCGCTGGATCAGCGACACCGCTGAAGCGATCGGGTTCGTCGACCTGTCGCGCCGCGCCGACATCGAACAGTCGCTCACCGAGTTCAACGCCTATGTCGACCAGCTGCTGGCCGACCGTCGCTCCAATCCACGCGGCGACTTCCTGTCGGACTATGTCGCCGCCACCGCCGCATCGGGCAACCTGACCGAGCAAGAAATCCGCGCGCAGGTTGTGGGCCTCATCCTCGCCGGCTCTGACACCACGCGCAATTCGATGTGCATGACACTGTCGCAGCTCCTGCATCATCCGGATCAATGGGAAGCCCTCTGCGCCGATCCGGATGGCCTCAAGAAAAAGGCCAGCGAGGAAGGCTTGCGCTATGAGCCCGTCGTCTCCGGCATTCCGCGCGTCACGACACGCGAGCTCGAAATCGAGGGCTTCCTGATTCCGCCTGGCGCCATCACCATGGTCTCGATCCTGTCGGTCCTGCGCGACCCCGAGGTATACGCAGACCCCGAGACCTTCAACATCCACCGCACGGACCAGCAGCGCTGGCACCTCGCCTTCGGCGCCGGCGCTCACCGTTGCGCAGGCGAAGCCCTCGCCCGCGTTGAGCTGGAAGAGACGCTCGCCGCCATCGCCCGCCTCGCTCCCAACACCCGCGTCGTGGGCGCCGCTCCGAGACTCAACCCCGGCGCCATCCGTACGGTGGATCAGATGCAGGTCGAGTTCGCGTAGCTTTACCGACTCGCAGCCCCCACCGGACAATCAGGCGCCTGGCCGGTGGGGCAGCAGTGAAGATTACTGCGGCTTCAGCTTTGTCTCCGCCATGCGCTGCGCCATCAGGATATGCGGCACTGAAAGATTGCCCTCGTGACAGGCGTGCTCGAACATCCGCTGGCTGGTTTTGTACAGCGAGTACTCCGCCAGCCACGGCGCTGTGTAGATTGACGGATCTTCGACCGTGTACTGATAAAGCAGCTCGTTCTCCGCAACCCGGGTGAACTGCTCAATCACCTTGCTGTCGGCGCCGACCACAAGGTTCGAAAAGAACCGCACACGGTCATTTGCCGGCAGGCCGATCGTCTCCACCACCAGTGTCTCGCCTTCCCAGCGCGCGATAGAATCGCCAAGCGCGGAATACAGCGCCTTCGGTTTGTGCGTGTCTGTCAGTGGAATGATCCGCGCCTCGTCGCCATACTCGGTGTGGATCACGACCTGCTTTGGCGTCTGGATGATCTGGCGCGGGTTCGCGCTTGTCGTCCCCATTCCCGTTACCGGCGGCAGGCCGAGGCTTGTGATGCAGCGCTCCCAGTTTGGCCGCTGCTCAATATGCTCAGCCATCACCGCTGCCGATCCGCGCTGTGACTCCTTCCGCGCGGCAGGCGTGTAAGGCAGCCTGCCATCCGCCGGCAGGACGACAGACCGTGTCCGCCGCTCGCCGCGCACGATGGGCAGGCCATCAGCCGCCTTCATCAACTCCGGCACTTCCGGATCAAGCCCGCGGTCCAACGCATCGCCAATGCCCTTGGCGGCCGCTTCGGCCATCTGCTTCGCCGCCGCTTCCGGCAGCACGAGCATTGGCGCCTGCACTGTCGATTCCATCAGGATCACGAAATTCTGCGTCCAGATTCCCTCGAAGCTCGGATGACCGAAGGAAGTTCGCGGCGCAGTGTAGGACGCCTTCGCATCAGGCGCAGTTGGTCCCTGCGCTAGCGCAGGTGCGCCCAGAAGGGCGAGGCAAACAAGACTGATTTTGGGGAGGATGACAGACATTCGGACGCTCTCCGTCTCTTGGGTTATGACACTGTCTACCACGAATTGCGGAGCGACCGCAGGTCTGAAGTCGCGCTATTCGCGTCGCGGCATCAGGGCCTTTTCCATGTGCGGCGCACAAAAAAGAGCGCGTTCGATGAAGTTTCATCGATCTTCGGGAGCCAGACTTAAGCCGCAAGGCAGAGAATTGGCGTCATGGTCTCCGCGTCCGCCCAGCCAGTCTATCGATCCGCTGCCCATCGCAAGGCGGTGATGGCCCACGTCGGCGGCACACTCGCGCCGACCGCGCTCTGCTTCGCGGTCCTGGCGCCACTCATCGGCCTCGCCCTGATCTGTGGCAGCACATTCGTCGCGATGATCTGCAACACGATCAGCACTGGCGGCACATCCGTACCTTCAGCGCTGGAAAGCAGCATCGCTGCGATTGCCTGCGCCTACGCGACCGCCGCCATGGCCGCGGCGATATCCGGCGTCTGGGTTGCGATGCTCTCGCCCTTCACGCCGGACAATCCGCGCTTCTGGAGCGGCGCCGCCATCATTGGCATGATGAACGCGTTTCTCTTCGTCAACGTCGATCCCGAAGCTGGCATCTTCGGCGGCCAGCTGTTCATGGCCCTCGTCGGCGCCGTCAGCATCTTCCTGTGCGCCTGGTTCCTGCAGAACCCCATCCTCAAGCGCGACGACATGCGCCGCGACCTGCTCGCCCGAGACCGCGCCGACCGCCTCGCGAAGGAACGCGCGAGCCAGCGCAGCTGATCGATCGAGAGATCAAATGAACAGGACGCTCCCTGGTGAAGAGCGCCCTGATGAGCATCTGGTTGTGGAGGCGGACCTGCGTAGGCCGCCTAGCGGCCTGCATCAGCGATCGTGATGGACTCACCCCCGCTGATCTGGCTCATCGCTTCGGCAACCGCCTCGCGCACGCAATCGGCCCGCTCGCGGGGAAGCAGCGGCGAGTGCGTGGCAAAGGCGGCGCAGACATTTTCTGCAGCGTCGCGGATACGCTTGAGAGCGGTCGCGTTGTTCTTCGTGTCGACGCGCAACGCGCCGGCGACCTCGACAGAGATCGAAACCGGCTGGCTTCTCGGCTGGGCGGACGCGCCGGGGGCAAGGAAGACAAGCGCCATTGCGGGGGCGAGCGCCATGGCGGTCGCGGCGGCGAGGATCGAATTTTTGGGGGAGGTCGGGTTCATTTCAGTCTCCAGGTTTGGCGTTCCGGAAGCTCTGTTTTCGTTTGCTCCGGCGTTGACCCAGGATTTAAGCTATCCGATGTTGCATAGCGATCCGACGAATTCGGACTTGGGATTTTCATTATTGAATAGGACGCGGCATGCGGAATGTTGATTGGGCGAAGCTTCAGTCATTCGTCGCTGTTGCCGAACACGGATCACTTTCAGCTGCTGCGCGCGCCACAGGCGCAAGCCAGCCCACCCTGAGCCGCCACATAGCGTCTCTCGAAGAGGATCTGGAGCTACGCCTCTTCGACCGTACGTCCGAGGGCCTGGTCCTCACGCCCTCCGGCACCGAGATCTTCGGAAATGCCGAAGCGATGAGCCATTCGGCAAACCAGATCGCACTGGTCGCGTCCGGCCGGTCGCAGGAGATCACAGGGTCCGTCCGCATCAGCGCCAGCGACACCGTCGCCCGCTTCTCGCTTCCGCCGATGCTCGCCGCTCTGCGCGTGGCCGAACCGAGAATAGCAATCGAGCTGGTCGCCTCAAACGAAACCAACAATCTTCTCAAGCGCGAGGCCGACATCGCGGTGCGGATGTATCGCCCGACGCAGAACGACGTGATCACGCGCAAGGTCGGCGAGCTGCACCTCGGCTTCTTTGCAAGCAGGCAATACCTCGACGGTCGCGGCCGCGTCACGAGCGTCGAGCAGCTTCTGTCGCACGAGTTGATCGGCTTCGACCAGAATGACATTCTGATTCAGGGCTTCCGCAGCGCCGCCCTGAACGTCAGCCGTGAGTCCTTCTCGTTCAGGAGCGATACGCAATCCATTCACTATGAGATTGTGAGGGCGGGTTGGGGGATCGGGCTTCTTCATCTCGATGTGGGCCAAGGCACTCCCGACCTCGAGCAGGTGCTTCCCGAACTCCCCATTCCCCCGCTGGAGTTCTGGCTGACCGCTCACGCGGAGCTCAAGACGAGCGCGCGCATACGACGCGTCTATGATTTTATGGCCGATGCGCTGCAACAGCGGTACGGCCAGAAGGAGGTTGGCCCAAGCGGAACGTCACGGACGCGCGCGGTTCCGCAACGCTGACTG
>CAIMMO010000082.1 GCA_903842595.1 uncultured Alphaproteobacteria bacterium | reverse complement strand
CAGCGGCACTTTGCCGCCCATCCACATGCCTCTCGCCCTGGAAGCAGCAAACTTGTCCCGGATGCGCTCACCGATGACCTGCGCTCGAACTGGGCGAAGCTGAGCAGGATGTTGAGCGTCAGCCGGCCCATCGAGGTGGTGGTGTTGAACGACTGGGTGATGGAGACGAACGTGACGTTCTGCCGGTCGAACACCTCGACCAGCCGCGAGAAGTCCATCAGGGATCGCGACAGCCGGTCGATCTTGTAGACCACCACCACGTCGATGAGCCCGGCCTCGATATCGGCCAGCAGCCGCTTCAGCGCCGGCCGCTCCAGCGTGCCGCCGGAGAACCCGCCGTCGTCGTAATAGTCAGGGACCAGCACCCAGCCTTCCTGACGCTGGCTGGCCACATAGGCCTCGCAAGACTCCCTCTGGGCGTCCAGGCTGTTGAACTCCATATCCAGCCCCTCTTCGGAGCTCTTGCGGGTGTAGACGGCGCAGCGGATGCGGCGCTTCAGCGGCGCGGTGACGGCTGCGCGGCTCATGCGTCACCCTTGCGCTTGAGGCCGAAGAACATCAGCCCGTTCCACCGCGTGCCGGTGATCGCGCGGGCGATAGCGGACAGGGATTTGTAGGGGCGGCCCTCGTAGACGAAGTCGGTGTCTCGAACGATCACCGTGTGCGGGACCCCCTGATACTCGCGGATCAGCTGGGTGCCGGTGATCAGCCGGCCCGCGGCCGGGACCTTGCGCCGGTCTGCCTTGCCGCCATCCAGCGCCTCTCCCAGCGCCTCGAGGCGGGCGATGGTCTGGGGCCTCAATCCCCCCAGGCTGAGCTCCTGGATGCGGTAGGCCAGGCGGCTCTGCAGATAGGTTCGGCTATAGGGCGGCGGCTCCGTCCCAAAGAGCTCGCGCCATTGCGATTTAAGGTCGGCGGTGGGGGTGGTCTTGAGGCCGGCGATACGCACCAGCAGACTCTGGGTCATTGCAATCTCCCGTGGATGGGAGCGTCACAACCGCTCTGGTCGGAACGGTAGTCGAGACAACTCTCTCCACGGTCAGCAGATAAAGACCTGGACTTGTCGCGCAGGCGCAAAGCGCCCGCCGCCAGGATACGGCCCAACTCGCTGATCCGCTCGGAGCGGGTCAGCTGGCAGGTGTGCGTTGGCGGGCGCTGCACGCTGCCCTCACCCTTGCGGACCCGTTCTGCTCCGGCGAAGAGCCAGTTCTAAGCACCAGTCAGATGTTCGCCCACCGCTGCCCAGAGCAGACGTTCGGAACGGTAGAGATGGGTGGAGAGCGGACACTAGCCGGTGCCCCGAGATCCGAGCTTGTGCGGGCTGAAATCGCGCCTATCCGACATTGTGCGAAATCATACCGACGCTTCGCTGACTGACAGCACCGACTCTCGTCAAACGGCGCCGACACGCTCGGCTTTTGATCGCCGACCTCGGACGAGCCTCCCGGGCAGGGCGCCAGTAGGCGCTCCATTCCGCGCGATGATAGTCCCGCTCGACAGCGTGTAGCGATATCCCTGCGCTTTCTGGTCAAGGCGTCTCCCGCCGCCGGGCAGGTCATCCACGATAGTCGGTGCGCCGAGGGCGAGCGCATCAAGGTCGAGAATGTTGATATCGGCTTTGTAGCCGGGCTTCAGAAATCCCCGATCATTCAGACCGATGACCTGCGCGGGGGTCGCGCTAAGCGCTTTGACGGCGTCGGCAAGCGAAAGTCTCTGACCGTTGCGGTCGCGCGTCCAGTGCGTGAGCACGAAAGTGGGATAGCTGGAATCGCAAATGAGTCCGTAGTGCGCGCCGCCGTCGCCCTGTCCCATCACAGCGAAAGGATCCTCGAAGAAGTCGAAGAGATGGTCGAGGCCGTCAACATAGTTGGATATGGCCACAAGCAGCTGGCCCCGCCCGTCGTCCTTCAGCAGCAGCTCATAGGCAAGCTCCTCCGGCGCGCGTCCTTCACGTAATGCACGTGCGGCGATGCTGGTTTCCGGCGCCGGCTCGTAGTTCGGCGGATCGCCGAGTTCGAACATGACATCCCACATCCGGGCGAGGGTCGTCAGCGGCAGGAGCGCCGCGTCCGGATTCTCCGAAACGATCCGTGCGCGAATCTCCGGGCGGCGCATCTCGACCACGCGCTCGGGCAGCGGCAGGTGGGCGATCGACTTGTAGGTCGGCGTGTGGGTGAAGGGATTGCTGGTGAGTTCGAGGCTTGCGAGAACGCCGATGGGGCGCGCGAAGTACTGCGGATGGATTGGCGCGGCCCCGCGCTCGTTGTGGTCGCGGGTGAGGCGCTGTAGCCGTCGCCAGAAATCGGTCGATGGAAACCGGTTAGCGAGAAGCGTGAACGTAATCGGTTGGCCGGATGCGTCGCTGATGGCCTCCATCAACTGGAAATCGTCCTCCGGACCGAGGCCCGTCAGGCCCAGTTCCGGCAGGAGCTGGATGACCCCGCCGCCGCCAGCGCGCACGGCACACGATGCAGCCACCAGTTCACGCCGCGCGGCGTTGAAGCTGGGGACGAATTCGCCGTCACTGCGTCGATCGACTGTGGTGCGTGTCGTTGCGAACCCAAGCGCGCCGGCGCGAACGCCTTCCTCAATGAGGGAGCTCATGCGCGCCAGGTCTTCGTCGGTTGCAGGTTCGCGGTTGGCCCCACGTTCGCCCATGACGTAGACGCGCACGGGCGAGTGCGGCACGAAGACGCCGAAATCGATGTCGTGCGGGCGCTTTTCAAGCTCGTCCAGGAACTGGGGAAACGTTTCCCAGGTCCAGGTCAGTCCCTCGCGCATCACAGCACCCGGAATATCCTCAACGCCTTCCATGGTCGCGCACAGGAGATCGCGGTCGCTGTCTTTGCAGGGGGCAAAGCCCACACCACAATTGCCCATCACGACAGTCGTCACGCCGTGCGACGACGACGGGTTGAGCCGATCCGACCAGATCGCCTGTCCGTCATAGTGTGTGTGCAGGTCGACGAAGCCCGGGGTTACAGCGAGACCGCGCGCATCGATCTCCTCCCGGCCAACGCCATTCACGGCGCCGACCTCGACGATCAGACCCTGGGAAACGGCGACATCGGCGACGCGCGGTTCAGCGCCGGTTCCGTCAACCACCAGGCCGCCTCGGATGACGAGATCATGATGCGCCATGGGCTTATCCTCCAGTGTCAATGATTTCGGACGTCATGCCGACCGTTCGGAACTCAGCGCGCCAAGCAACCCGCCAGCGGCCTGCGCTTCCGGGTCCACGCAGACATTGACCAGCGCCGGCTTGCGCGAGGCGATGGCTCGCTGCAGCGCTGGCGCGATGTCTTCGGGCCTTTCGACAAATTCCCCATGACCGCCAAAACCGGAGACCATGAAATCATAACGCTGAAAGCCGAGTTCCCGGCCGGTGCCCATGGCGGCGGGTCGGGCGGTGAAGCCTGCGTTGTTGAAGACAACGCCGACGATCGGGAGATTGTGCCGGATCAGCGTATCGTACTCCATGCCGTGCCAGCCGAAGGCGCCGTCCCCCATCAGGACGAAGACGGGCCGATCCGGCCGGGCGACGGCGGCGCCAAGAGCGAAGGGCACGCCGACGCCCATGCAGCCATTGGGACCGCTGGTGAGATAGTTGCCTTCCGACAGACTGGGGATCCAGCGCCGGGCGAACTCGAGGGTCTCGTGACCATCGACAATGAACACGGCATCGCGCGGCAGCACCCGGCGAACTTCCTCGCACAGGCGGAGCGGCGCAATTGGCGTCGCCTCGCTCAGTGTCTCGCGGTCAGGCTCCTTTGCGGCGTCGTTGGTGACGAGCTCATCAATCCAGGCGCGGGCGCCCATACCGAGACCGCCTGCACGCATGAGCCGTTCGCCAAGTTGGTCGAGGAACACGCCAGCATCGGCGACGACGCCCACCTCCGGCACGCGGCCACGGCCGATTTCGTCAGGATCGATGTTGGCGACGATGAACCGCGCGTCGGCGCCGAAGCGTGGTGGCCGCAGGTGGCCGTTTAGCCAGTTCGCGCGCGTGCCCACGACAACGATGACGTCGGCGTCGCGCTGCGCTTTGTTGCGGGAAGCGACGAGCGAGAGCTTGTGATCTTCGGGTACAATGCCGCGGGTCTGCGGCGTGGTGACGAGTGGGAGACCGGTCCCATCGACGAACCGCGCCAGGGATTGCGCTGCATCCGCCCACACGACGCCGCTGCCTGTCAGCAGAAGCGGCCGCTCTGCGGTTCGAAGAAGCGCGACGGCGGCGTCGAGTTCCGCGTCCGGAGCGGCCGCCCGGGCCGGCGGCCTGCCTCGGGAGGGCCAGGTCAGACGGGTGGGATCGACCTCCTCCCCGAGCACATCGCCGGCGATTTCGACGTAGACAGGGCCCTTGCGGCCGCTGTTGGCCTCGTGCAGCGCGATGGCGAGAATTTCGGGAATCTTCCGGGCGAGCTCGACGCGATAGACCTTCTTGCAGGCTGGCCGGAACATCGAGAGCTGGTCCTGTTCCTGATAGGACTCCAGTCCCCAGTCTCCGCGGCTGGGTCCGCCGGCGATCAACACGACCGGCGCCGCGTCCAGCAGGGCATTGGTGAGCCCTGTCTGTGCGTTGGTCGTGCCCGGACCGAGCGGTGTGCAGCAGACGCCAGGCCGTTTGGTAAGTCGACTGTAGGCGTGCGCGGCCATCGCCGCGCCTTCCTCATGTCGCACGTAGTAGGTGGCGATCCCTGCGTCGACGCATGACCGCACAGCCGGAGAGCGCGGCCCGCCGATTCCCATCATGAAGAAAAGGTCGGTCACGCCCTGGTCAGCCAGCGCGCGGCCCACAAGTTCGGCGCCCCGCATTCTGGTTTCCGGTGCAATCGGCAATGGCCCGTCACCCATGCTTACCCCTCCAGACGCCGCAAATCCGGCCCCGGTTCCGGAGCCTATCGGGCGCGCTCCGCCGCCACAAGATGCAGTCTTGACTGTATGTTGTGGCTCTGACAGCGTTCCGGTGGTCGGGGTCCTTTCCCTGAGGCCCGGCTTTGCCCGGACCCCCCGCAATGACCAGTCGCCGAAGCTTGGGAGGCTGAGGGCCGAAGATGAGCCGCATCCAGTACAGGAAGATGGATTTTCGCTTCGATGACGACATTCCCTTCCAGTTCAACCCGTCGAACATCGCGTTCAGCGACGCGGTCAACGCCCTGACCCTCACGGCGCCGGCGTTCGAGCCCTATTTCATCAAGGCTTTCCGCGACGCGATGCCGCTCATTCGGGACGAACGCCTGAGAGCCGAGACACGGCTCTTCGTTCAGCAGGAGCGGCAGCATTCAAAGCACCACATCGCCCACCTGAACATGCTCCTGCGGAAGGTTCCGGAACTTGAACAGGTTCGGGACGATGTGAATGCATCTTACGCCCGGCTGTATGAGACGAAGCCGCTCAAGTTCCATCTCGCCTATACCGCGACGGTTGAGCTGGCATTCGGTCCGATCGCCCGGTTCATCATCGAGACGCGCGACGTACTGTTCGCCGGCGGGGATCCGCGGATATCATCCTTCGTCCTGTGGCACTTCGTCGAGGAATTCGAGCACCGCAACTGTGCGATCGACGTCTTCAGGGCTGTGGTCGGAAGCGACCTCTATCGACTGAGCCAGGTCCAGGCGACCGTGGAACATCTGCGGGAGACGAGTGCGATCGTGCGCCGCGCCTTTGCCGCGCTCGCCGCCGAAGGAAAGATTGCGTCGTCCCGGGAGTCGCCGATCGCCCGGACGCCGCTCCGGGATCGCCGACGGCTGGGCTCGGAACTCCTCGGCACCCTGGCGCCCTGGCACCGGCCGGATCGCCTGAAAGAACCGGCCTGGGCTTCCCAATGGCTTTCAGCCGCCGCGGCCGGCGAGCCGATGACGCTTGCCTATCCGGCGGCCCGATGATCGGCAAAGGCGCCTTGATTCCAGCCTCCCGAACAGCGTCCCGGCGGTTCCTGACCGGCTCGACGCGAGAAGGCGAACATGATGGAAGGGTCGGATATCCTGCGGACGACAGCCTTTCGCGGAGGGCGCAGGCAATCCATTGTCGAGGGGCGATGAGCACCAACCTTGAGAGCGCCCCACGGCGGCGAAGCCAGGCGGAACGGAGCTCCGAAACCAGGGCGCGGTTGCTGGATGCGACGATCGAACTCCTGGTCGAAGTCGGGTACCCCGGAACCTCCACCACTGAAGTTGTGCGGCGCGCCGGACTTTCCCGCGGGGCCCAGGTCCATCACTTTCCACGCAAGCTGGACCTTGTGATCGCGGCCGTCGAACATCTCGCCCGCAGGCATAGCGAGGTTCTGCTTGCGAAGATGGAGGCGCTTCCCGAGGACGGAACCCGCACGCAGGTCGCGCTGGCCTCGCTTTGGGACGTCTATCGAAGCCCCCTGTTCATCGCGGCGCAGGAGCTTCGGGTCGCCGCCCGCACCGACCCTGAAGTCCGGGAGGCGCACAGGCGCATGACCAGAACGGTCCTGCGGCCGACAATGGAGCGGTTTTGCGCCGCCCTCGCCGGAAGCCGCAGCGGGGACAGGGCGCTCCTGGACCAGCTGGAGGCCTGTTTCGTTTTCGTCGGCGGCCTGGCGGACGCCCGTCAGGATCGCGACAGCGAATGGTGTGACCAACAGATCAGGCTGTTCAGCGCGCTGATGACGCCGATCATCGAAGACGGGCGGGCGAGCGAGGGGCTCGGAACGGCGTCGTCGACCCTGTGACCGAGAGCCAGACCATCCGCGACTTCCAGATCAGCATTCCCGAGCACGCGATCGAGGACCTGAAATCCCGTCTCCGAAACACGCGCTGGCCAGAGGCCGAGACCGTTGACGACTGGACCCAGGGCGTTCCCCTGGCCTGGCTTCGTGACGTTTGCGACTACTGGGCCGACGGCTATGATTGGCGGCGGGTGGAGGCCGAGCTCAACGAGACGGGCAGCCATGTGCTGTCGATCGAGGGGTTCGACATCCATTTCCTGCATCAGCGGTCGTCGGACCCTGACGCCACGCCCCTGTTGATGACCCACGGCTGGCCGGGCTCGGTGATCGAATTCCTCGATGTGATCCCGCGCCTGACCAACCCTGCGGCCTTTGGTCTCGCGGGTCAGCCGGCCTTCCACGTGGTGGCGCCAGCGCTGCCCGGCTATGGTTTTTCCACCCGGCCTGCCGCCGTCGGCGTTGGCGTGGAGAAGATCATCAGCCTGTGGGCGCGGCTGATGGATCAGCTCGGCTACGACCGGTACATCGCCCAGGGCGGTGACTGGGGGTCTGAAGTGTCGCTGGGGCTGGCGCAGGCGAACCCGGCCTGCATCGGCGCTCATGTGAACTTCCTGGTCGCACAGCCGCCCGGGCCCGTTCTTGCCGACCCGACAGCGGATGAAGCCCGGTCCCTCGCCGCGAGCGCCGAAGTCTACCGGAGCGGCATGGGCTATGCGCAGCTTCAATCGACCCGGCCCCAGACGCTCGGCTACGGCCTGACGGACTCGCCGGTCGGGCAGGCGGCCTGGATTCTTGAGAAGTTCTACTTCTGGACCGACAACCCGGGCGATCCACGGGACACCATCCGGATCGATCGCTTGCTGGACAACGTCTCGCTCTACTGGTTCACGGCCACCGCAGCCTCGTCGGCCCGGCTATACTGGGAAAGCGCCGCCAGGTTCGGAGCCGATACCATCACGGCTCCGGTGGCATGTTCCGTCTTTCCCGCCGAGCTGTTCCGTCCGTCGAGGCGGTGGGCGGAAAGCCGTCTCAGGACGCTCGTGAGCTGGAGCGAACCGCCACGCGGCGGCCATTTCGCAGCCATGGAACAGCCCGGGCTCTTCGCCGACGAGGTTCGCCAGGCTAGCGCCATGCTGGGCGCACGCACATGATGGCCCCGGCCGGCGACCCGCATGCGGAACGGATAGAGGAACGGGTTTTCAGCGGCGGCGAAGTCCCGATCGCGGCCGATCTCTGCGGCCCGGCGGACGGACCTCCGGTTCTGCTGCTGCATGGCGGCGGACAGACCCGCAATGCCTGGGGACAGGCGCTCGTCGCCGGTGCGCGGCGGGGCTTCAGGATGGTCAGCGCCGATCTGCGCGGCCACGGCGACAGCGGCTGGTCCCAGTCGGCGGAGTATGACCTCACGGCGCATGCGGCGGACCTCGGGGCCGTCGCCGCCGAGCTTGCGAGCCCGCCGTTCCTGGTGGGCGCCTCCCTCGGCGGTCTGGCGAGCCTGGCCTATGCCGCGACCGGCGCGCCGATCGCAGGGCTCGTTCTGGTCGACATTGCGCCGACCCTGAACCCGGCCGGCGCGGAGAGAATCCTCGCCTTCATGCATAGCGCGCCCCAGGGCTTCGCCAGTGTCGAGGAAGCCGCCGATGCCGTCGCAGCCTACCTTCCGCATCGCCCGCGGCCTCGCGACACATCCGGGCTCCTGCGCAATCTCAGGATCAGGAACGGTCGATACCACTGGCACTGGGATCCCCGGATGTTTCAGCGAGGCACTGAGCCGGGCCACGAAGAGGCTCTGCGTGAGGCGGCGCGCGCCCTGCGGGTCCCCACACTCCTGGTGCGGGGGCGACAGTCGGACGTCCTGACCCGGGAGGGCGTCGAGGATTTCCTGCAGCTCGTTCCGCATGCCGAATTCGCCGATATCGCTGACGCCGATCACATGGTCGCCGGCGACCGCAACGACGCCTTCAACGCGGCCGTGTTCGACTTCCTGCAGCGCCATCGTCCCTGAGGCGGGTCCAGATGGATTGGACCGGCGTTCGCTACGGCGCGCGAGACGGGGTACGGGCGCGCGAAAGTCTGCTTCGGCCTGCTCTCGCCGCCGCTTTGCATGCCGGCTGGGGTCTGTCAAGGCCTGACTGGATTCAGGTCTGGGGCGGCGTGAGCGCGAGACCCTAGCCCCGCGTGACTACGCCGAAATCCGGACCTTCCACGCTCTTCACCATCATGGCCCGGCTTGTCCGGGCCACGCATGAACGCAGTGGCCGACGCGTGTCTGCAACGACATCACCCGGCACGCTTGGCGCGCTCCTCGCCATGAGCTGAAGGTCCGCAATGGGTCGGGAGCGGTCGAAGGCATCCCGCCGCTAACCGGACGTTCGACGCCGCCTCGGAAAGCGGACGTAGCCGGGGTCGGTTGGGGGTCGATTTTACCTGGGGTCTTCTGCGCGACATCCGGACCTTCGGCTCCGCGCCGGAACCCGAGACTTCTGGAGCGGGCGATCGGGGCGTCCTGCTGCGCGTTCTAGAATGGTCAACAAGCATTCGGCGCAGCCGCCTCAAAGGACCTTCGACGGGTAAAGAGGGGTTGGAGGCTGATCTGCTGCACAAGCTGCAAAGCCCCCAAAAACCCTGTGCAGCGGCCTGCTGCAACATGCTGCAACGTCCAAAATCATGAGGCAGCAGTCTGCTGCAAAGGGTGCTGCAAAGCGCTGCACGGGGTGCTGCATCAGGTGCTGCATCAGGTGCTGCATCAGGTGCTGCATCAGGTGCTGCATCAGGTGCTGCATCAGGTGCTGCATCAGGTGCTGCATCAGGTGCTGCATCAGGTGCT
>CAIMMO010000081.1 GCA_903842595.1 uncultured Alphaproteobacteria bacterium | reverse complement strand
GCCTTCTGCAGAAGGCCGGATCGACGCTCGAAACTAACAGCACAGCTACGCAGTGAGGGGGGGTCAGTTCTTCACTTCGCCCAGGGGAGCAAATCTCCACTTCGCTTGACACACGCCGACTCTCAGGCGCGCTGTTCTCGTCAGGCGACCAGGAAGCTAAGTCCATGCAGCCCTGCGCTCGGCCACCGCTGGGGCACAGCACGCATCGAAACCGATCTGCCGGCATCGAAAAAATCTGCATCGGGCTGTCCCCTTGCCCCAATCCCACCCCAGAAGCCAAAACGGCTTCGCCACACTCGGAGGAGTGTCGCTAACCGTCTGATTTTAGAGTGTTTTTGGAGCGGGCGATGAGATTCGAACTCACGACCCCGACCTTGGCAAGGTCGTGCTCTACCCCTGAGCTACGCCCGCATCCTGGGTAGGAACAGGCCCGGAGGCCTTGGGAGCGGGTCTATAGGCTGAAAGCCGGGGCGGACGCAAGTGGCCGGATACAATGGCCGCTCCGGCTATTCCCCGCCCAGTCCTGGCAGCGGCTTTGCGACAGGCCTCGGCGCCTTGAGCTTGCGCTTGGTCTGGTGGGTTTCGGCCTCGCCGCCAGAGACTTTCTGACCCTTCATGTAATGGCGCTGCCAGCCCTGTTTCGTCGCCTCGGCGTCGCGCTGGATCAGCTTCTTGTTGAAGTCGCCACGGCTTTCCGCCCACGCCTTGTATTCCTCGAACAGCTTCGGATTGTCCGCCAGCAGCTTGAGGCTGGGCTGCACCTCCTCCAGCGGCTGGTCCTGCACGAGCGTGACGAAGCAGAACGGCTCGCCCTTCTCGAACCGCACCTTGCCAGGCCGTGTCATCTGCCAGTTCATGGTGAAGGGAAACGGCAGCCACTCGGTCTCAATCAGGCCCTGCAGCGGATAGATGCCGTCCTTCGGCTCGTTCGGCGGCCCCATCGTCCACACCCGCCAGCCCGGATCGGTGCGGAACAGGTGGCCAGTGTGGAAGGTCACGATGCCACGCCGGAAATGGCTGTCGGCAATATTCTTGACCGGCGGCCATGGTTCATCGCCCGTGATCTTGATGGCGGCTTCCAGCATCCCGCCATCCCATTCGATGGTGAGCCCGACCGGGCAGAGGATTTCCCAGCCCGTGCAGTTCGCCATGGTCAGCGGCAGGCAGCGATAGGGGTGCCTATCCTGGAAGGCGTCCATCCAGGCGCGCCTGCCCTGCCCCGGCACGATCTCCGGCGCCCATTCGTGGATCTTGTAGCAATCGAAGCGCATGCACCCTCAGTCCCGAAAACCAGCCTTCAAATTCCCACCTCCGACATCTAGACCAGCCACCATGACAGATCAAAGGACACCTGAATCGATCCGCGGCCCGATGCCAGCGCCCGACGACTTCTCCCGCGCGCCCGAGACGCCCCTCTTCGCCCTGCTCGATCAGCTGGGGATCCGCACCCGCACCATCACGCACGAGAAAGTCTTCACTGTCGCCGAGAGCCAGAATGTGAAGGCCCACCTGCCAGGCGGCCACACCAAGAACCTCTTCATGAAGGACAAGTCCGGGCAGCTCGTGCTGGTCTGCGCGCTTGGCTCCTCCACCCTGCCGCTCAACCAGCTGCACCGGGCGCTGGGCTGCCAGCGCCTGTCCTTTACCGACGCCCCCCTGCTATGGGATGCGCTGGGCGTCACCCCCGGCTCGGTCACAGGGTTCGCCGTGCTGAGCGACACCGCCGGGAGGGTAAGGCTTGTGGCCGAAGACGCGCTTCTGGCCCACGATATCCTCAATTTCCATCCACTCCGCTGCGATATGACAACCTCGATTTCCCGGGCGGATTTCCTTGGCTTTGCAGCCGCCACGGGCCATACCGTCACGCCCGTGGACTTCACGAAACTGGGTGCCGGCTGAGGCGTTGCCGTTTCGCTGGGCAGAGCCCATCTAGGGCCAAACACGACGACAGGAGCTCTTCCGTGGACATCATTGGCGCAGGCGCAGGCCGTCCCCCCGCTGGCGGACCGAAGAGCCCCCACGTATCCGACGGCACGGATCAGTCCTTCCTGGCCGACGTGATCGAGCCCTCGAAGACCGTCCCCGTCATCGTCGATTTCTGGGCCACCTGGTGCGGCCCCTGCCGCACGCTCGGCCCGATGCTCGAGAAGATCGTCGACGAGAACAAGGGCGCCGTGAAAATGGTGAAGATCGACGTCGACAAGAACCCTGCCGTCTTCTCCCAGATCGCGCGCATGACCGGCTCGCAGTCCATCCCGACCGTTGTGGCCTTCAAGAACGGCCAGCCGGTTGATCTCTTCATGGGCGCCCTGCCCGAAAGCCAGATCCGCGCCTTCATCACCAAGATCAAGGGCGCAGCCGGCCCCGACGCTGGCCCCACCGTCGCTGAAATGCTCGCCGCCGCCGAAGACGCCTCCGATGCGGGTGACTTCCCCGCCGCCGCCGAAATCTATTCGGTCGTCCTCGAACAGGAGCAGGACAACATCGAGGCCCTCGCAGGTCTCGCGCGCTGCTACCTGAAAGCCGGCGATGTCGACCGCGCCCGCCAGTTCGCCGAGCTGATCCCGGAAGCCAACCGCAAACACCCCTCAGCCGCCGGCATCTTCGCCTCGCTCGACCTCGTGAGCCACACGCTCGCGCCCGACGAGACGCTCGAACTCAAGACACGCGTCACCAACACGCCGACCGACTGGGACGCCCGCTTCGACCTCGCCGCCGTCTACTCGGCGCAAGGCAAGCACGAGGACGCCGCCGACCAGCTCCTGGCCATCCTCGAGAAGAACATGAACTGGAAGGAAGGCGCCGCGAAGGAACAGCTCCTCAAGATCTTCGAAGCCGCCGGCCCGAAAGCCGACGTCACGAAGGAAGGCCGCCGCAGGCTGTCGGCGATCCTGTTCAGGTAGTTCAGCGATCAATGCCTCGCCTTCCTCACCGCTTGCGAGGAAGGTGAACGCGAAGCGGCCGGACGGTGGACGCGTCCGGGGGATTCCGGCGAAGAGACCCTACCTGCGCGCAGCCCCCAGAAACTCCGCCCTTATCATCGCCGGCGTCATCCCCAGTGCTGGCGGCTTGCCCGGCGCCGGCGCGACATCCGCGACAATCATCGCCGGTCGCTCAACGCCCGCCCAACGCTCGGCCGTCAGCTCCGACAGCCGCAGGCATTGCGCCTCGCCGAAGAACGCACGCCCCACGGCGAGCCAGTCCAGATCCTTCGTCGGCGTCGGCACGCTCGCGGTGAACTCGTAGACGCGATTGTCCACCAGCAGGATCGACAGGTTCGAAGGCTTCGCGCCCGCAATCGTCGCCAGCGACGTCAGGTTCATCGCCAGCGCGCCATCGCCCGCAATCGCCAGCACCTGTTCGTTCGGCCTCACAGCCGCCAGCCCCAGCGCCACCGATGTCGCCAGCCCCATCGGCCCGGAGACATAGAGATTGCGCGGATCGTGTCCCGCCGCCTTCAGCCAGCCCGTCTGCGAGCCGATGTCGGACACCGCAAACGGCCGGGCCGGATAAAGCGCCAGCGCCGCCACGATCGCATCCTGCTGCGAAGGCAGGTTCGAAAGCTCGCTCATGCCGCGGCCTCCGCGCCGAGCCGCTTCTCAAGCGCGAGGATCACCGGCTTGCGCGCCGCCTCAGCCCACTTGAACGCCGCCGGGATGAGATCATCCGGCAAATCCCCCGCATCGAAATCGAACACCCGCGCCATCGGCCGCACGCCCGCATCGAACGCCTCGCGCTTCTCGATGTCATACCCATTGGGATCGGCCAGCGCCCCACGATTGGTCACGATCACCACAATGGGCAGACCATAGCGCAGCCCCATCGTCGCGAACGCTCCCAGCGAATTCAGCAGCCCCGCATTCTGCACCATCACGATGGCGCGCTCGCCCGCCATCGCCGCGCCGCACGCAACGCCGATGCACTCCTCCTCCCGCGCACACGCGATGTAGGGAAAATCCGGGCTCGCCTCGCACAGCATGATGGTCCGCGCCAGCATGCCGTCCGGCACGCCCGTGACCAGCTTCGGCTTCGCCGCCGCAATCGACCGGAAAAGCCGGTCGCCCCCTGATGCCGCCTCGGCCATGCAGAACTCCCTGATTGGGACGGTGGTAAAAGGATCAGCCCCGATTGTCATCCCGGATAGCCGCTGCGCTCGGCCGGGATGGCAAACTGTGCAACGCGCGCCTAATGTGCCGCGAGATACAAACGGCGACCCTGAAAAGGGTCATGGGGAGGACTGAATGGATATCCTGACTGCCATGTCGCCTGCACAGGCGGCGGCGATGAATATCGGCCTGCTGATTCTGATGATGCTGGGCCTCAAGATGTATGTCGGCGCGCGCCGTGGACAGATGAAGCTGCCCTCCGGCGAGACCAACGCCGAATTCAACCGCGCTACACGGGTACAGCTGAACGCCGTCGAGGACGTGCCCGTCCTCATGGTTGGGATCGCCGGCCTCGCCATGCTCGGCATGCCGGCCTGGTATATCCACATGTGCGGCCTCGTCCTGCTGGTCTCACGCGTGCTGCACGCCTACGGCCTTGCAGCCTCCGGCGGCTTCTCAATCGGCCGCGCTGTGGGCACGATGGGCACCTTGCTTGTCTTCCTCGCCATAGCGGGCGCCCTGCTCGTTCACGCCTTCATTGGCTAGGCCACTGGAAAGCATCGCGGCAAAGCCCATCTCATGCTATGCACGATGCATCGCGTGTGGGGACGCAATCGACGAGGGCCCTTTTGTCACGCACCTACCGCAAACCAGCTGATCTCCCCGCCGCGATCCCGGTCTTCCCGCTCGGCGGGGCGCTGCTGTTTCCGCGCGCCACCCTGCCGCTCAACATTTTCGAGCCCCGCTACCTTGCTATGGTGGACGCAGCCCTCGCGAGCCACCGGCTCATCGGCATGATCCAGCCCGCGGCCATGTTCGGCCCAAACGCGCCTCTTGAGGATGACCGTCCGCCCCTCAGCCGCGTCGGCTGCGCCGGCCGCATCACCGCTTTCCAGGAAAGCGGCGATGGCCGCTATCTCATCGTGCTGACAGGCATCATGCGCTTCGAAGCAGGCGACGACCTTGCCGCCGGCGCGCCCTATCGCCTCGTCCGCGCCAACTGGAACGCCTTCGCACACGACCTCATCCAGGACGTGGCCCTCGACAATTCGGCGCGCACACGCCTCATGGGCGCGCTCGAGTCCTATCTCCGCCGCGGCGACTTCAAGGCCGACTGGAGCGAGGTCGAATCGGCGCCGCTGGATGCGCTGATCAACTCGCTGGCCGCCGGCTGCCCCTTCGCGAATTCCGAAAAGCAGGCCCTGCTCGAGGCAAGCTCGCTGGAGGACAGGTGCACGGCGCTGATATCTCTGCTAGAAATGGAGCGTCCAGGTCAGGGTGGCGGATACGTGCAATGATGAGCGCTGCAGAAAGCAAGTCGCATACGGATGCCAGCCCATCCGAGTCGGGCCAGGAGCCGGGTGTCGATCCGCGCCTGCTCGAAGTCCTCGTCTGCCCCGTATCGCGTTCGGCCCTGACATACGACCGCGAAGCCAATGAGTTGATCAGCCGGGCCGCCGGCCTCGCCTACCCAATCCGCAACGGCGTCCCCGTGATGCTACGCGACGAAGCCCGCGACCTCGGCGCGCCGAAGTAATGGCCGCCCCACAGGCGCAATGGCCCCTCGAACTCCGCTTCAACAAGGCCCGCGCCGAACTCCTGATCCGCTTCGACGATGGGACAGACGGCGCCATCCCCTACGAGCTCCTGCGCGTCGAAAGCCCCAGCGCCGAAACCAAGGGCCACGGCAATGAGCGCCCGCCCCCGCCTGTCCGCAAACGCCATATTGGTGTTGTTGGCGCCGAACCTGTCGGCCGCTACGCCCTTCGCATCCGCTTCGACGACGGCCACGACACCGGCCTCTACACCTGGCCCTACCTCGCCGAACTTGCGGCCCAGAAATCCAGCCGCATGGCCGCCTACCTCGCCCGCCTGCACGAGCTCGGCCTCTCCCGAGGCTGAGCCCGGATCGCCGGTTTTGGATAGAAAGAGCGGCGCCAGATCGGCGGGGGAGAATGCTGACTTGAGGCGGTCGACATGACTTGGGCACGAACCACATCCCCAGCGGACGCCTGATCCGGGCATGCATCGCGCCTGTGCGCCTAGTTCCCGACAATACGCGTGCGCGGCTCGAGCGCCTGGTCCAGCCCCGCCGGATCCTCCATCCCCTCTCTCCGCATCGCCTCGCGCACATCGCCGCGCAGCACCACGACGTTCACATCCGTCGGCGCGAGCTTCATGGCCGCCTCGACATCCTGCCAGGCTTCGCCCAGCCGGCCCTGCTTCAGCCGGACATGTCCGCGCATCCGGAACGACTCCACATCGCCCGACGACTGGATGACCGCCCTGTCGAGGTCATCGCCCGCCTCGGTCCATTGCCTCAGCGTGACATGCGCCCGCGCCCGGTCCTTGAACAATTCGCTATCGCCCGGCCGCAGCTTCAACGCATTGGTGAGCGTCACCACCGCCTCCGCCGGCATCCCGGCCATCAGCCAGGCATTGCCAGACTGCGCGAGGTAGACCGCCCGCATTTCCGAACTTCCCGCGTCCGGCGCATTCGCCAGCTCTTCCAGCCGCGCCGCCCCTTCCGCCTCTTCCCCCAGCGCGATCAGCGCCAGCGCCGTGCACTGACGCGCAGCCGGGCGATTGCCGACCGCCTGCCAGGTCAGCCCGTCCTGATAGGCGCCTTCCGCATCGCGATCGATCTTCTCGATGCACTGCTCGAGCCGCGCCTGCTCCGTCTGCGCGAAAGCCGGGGCGGCAGGTGCAAGGACAAGGCAAGCAACAAGGACAAGACGCATCGCAGGATCGTTCCGGGCTGGCCCTCAGGACGCGGGGGCCCTAAGCCCTACACCCGATCAAAAGGCAACATCATGGCCGCAAAGCAGCTCATCGCCTTCGGCTTCGGCTATGTCGCCGCCGAACTCGCCCGCAATCTTGTCGCCGAAGGCTGGACCTGCGCCGGCACGGTCCGCAGCGAAGCCTCCGCCCAGCCCCTCCGCGCCGAGGGCTACACCGCCCACATATGGCCAGGCGCAGAGATTGCCCCGCCCCCCACCTTCAACCTGGGGGCCGCCGCCTGGCTCATCTCCGTCCCGCCGGATGACACGGGCTGCCCGGTCTTCCGCAGCTTCGGCCATCTCGCGCAGGCCGCCAGCTGGATCGGCTATCTCTCCACCACCGGCGTCTATGGCGACCTCGCAGGCGGTTGGGCCTTCGAGGAAACACCGCTCAACCCGCAAAGCCGCGAAGCTACAAACCGCGCCGCTGCCGAAGCCCAGTGGACCACCGTCGGCGCCCGAACCTTCCGACTCCCCGGCATATACGGCCCTCGCCGTTCCGCGATCGAGCGCGTGCAGGAGCCCGGCGCACGCCGCATCGTGAAGCCCGGCCAGCTCTTCTCCCGCGCCCACGTTGCAGACATCGCAAGCGCCCTCCATCTCTCGATCGCAAGCCCCGCCACCGGCGCCTTCAATATCTGCGACGACGAACCCGCCCCCGCCGACGACGTCCTCACCTACGCCGCCAACCTCCTCGGCATCGACCCGCCGCCCACCGTCGCTTTGGAAGACGCCAACCTCTCGCCCATGGCCCAGCGCTTCTACGCCGAATGCAAGCGCGTCTCGAACGCGCGGGTGAAGGCAGCACTTGGCTGGCGGCCGGAGTTTCCGACCTATCGTGAGGGACTGCGGGATTGTCAGCTCAAGGCAACGCGGAGTTGAATGGAGGCAACGGGCCCAAAATTGTCGGTCAACAGTCAGCAGCACGGCCCAACGGTTTGATAGGCCCGCGGACCGCTGCCTTTCGACGGTAGCGTTGCCGCTGCCAACGATTCACGCAAAATCGATCTCGATGTAGGCATCGACAGCGAGCGTCGCCACGGCGGCTACCACACGCTCCGCCGCGGGACGAATGACTGGCCAGCTCGTCGTCATCAGAACGACGATTGCAGGGCGACCCGTCAAATTTTGCTGGTACCGGAGATTCTGGTCTGTGGTAATGATGGCCGCAAATCCTGCCGTCTGGGCGCGCTCGAGCAGGTCGCCATTTTGCAACGATTGCCAGCCCATCTCATAGGCAGTTCTGATCTCGTGCCCTGAAAGAAAACGACGCAGAGGGGCTGGCGTGCCCTGATCAAACAGAATCTTCACGACGGAGCGCCTTACGCCGGCTCGAGACTTCGTTGGGCGAATTCAAGCACCGACATGACTTGTTCGCGTGTAACTCCGGGAAACCATTCCAGGAATTCATCGGTCGTCGCGCCACCCTCGAGATTTTCGAAGAGAGCTTTGACGGGGACGCGCGAATTTTTGAACAACAGGGCGCCGCTGACCTTGCCTTCAATGCGCTCGACCGCAGGGCATTCGGACCAATTCAACATGCCAGTACAATGGCCCGCGCCGAAGCTGAGGGCAAGGTAGGGGACTTCACAGCGGCAGGTGTTAGGCATCAGATTGCGAAAGGACGCCTTTGGGCGAGGTCCAGTCACTCAGCCGCACAGCCCATCCACCTCGCCGGCCACCTCTATTTCGCCGGCGCGGCGCGGGGCAGCCAGTCCGTCACGGTCTGCGCATCCAGTTCCGGTGCATCGGCTTCGTCCTCGTCATTGTCGGTGCGTCCCGCAACGATAACGCGATCGCCCAGTTCAACCTTTGCGCCGGTATCGCCGACATCGACCAGCAGCAGCCTGCCGCTGGTTTCCAGCACAAAGTCGCCGTCCGCCTCGACCGACAGCACGGTGCCCGTGAACGTCATGGCCTGATCAGAAGGGGTTCGATCCGAAAGGGCGTAGATGCCGGTGTGGCTGCAGGCGGCGGTGAGCAGCAGCGGGGCCAGAAGGATGTGTTTCATGCCGTCGCGCCCCCTGGCTGGTTCGTCAGTCGATGTGGGAAGGAGGCCTGACGCAACATGGAAGGACGTTCGCGCAACAGATCACAAGATCGGCACCGATGCATGGTCAGCCGGCCCTGGCGCCTCCGCGGCGATCTCGCGCAATTCCTGGTCCGAAAATCCCGAGGCAGGTCACCTGATGGCGCGTGAGTTCAGATGTTTGCGCATCTCGCTGGGATCCGAAACGGTACTGAAACGGCCGGCGTCAAAATCGGCCGTGTCACCCGCGCGAGACCAACCGAACCGAAAACCAGCACCTCCCGATCCGGAGACGCGAAGGAAAGATGCAGGGATCCCGGTTCCTGCTCTCGGCGCATCGCCTCCTCACCAGCCATGCTGCGATCTGCAACGCGTTCTTTGATCAGCGCCACATGGCCAGCCGGCCACCGCTCCGGCTGCTCCGGGCGCTGTCGGATACCATCTGGGTTGCGGCGCGGCTGCCTTTGCAAAGCCAGACGCGCCTCGCTGGAACCTGTGAGCGAAACTCAGTCGGTCAGCACATCTGTATCCAGCGCGCCGACCCAGCAGCTGTCGCCGAGCCTGAGCCTGTCTTTGGGCAACTCACGGTCTTCTCGCGCGCCTTGACGGAACCAGGATATATTGATAATCAATAATGTCACATCGATATTCAGAAAGTGTCGCGGAACTGAGACCCATGCTTTCCATCCATCAACTCACCCATGTCTACGCCAACGGTGTCCGCGCGCTGGACGAAGTCAGCCTTGACGTCCCCGCCGGCATGTTCGGACTGCTTGGACCAAACGGCGCCGGCAAGTCGACGCTGATGCGGACCATCGCCAGCCTGCAGGCGCCAACCAGCGGTCAGGTCAGGTTCGAGGACATCGACGTCATCGCCGAGCCGGAAAAGCTGAGACGCACACTCGGCTACCTGCCGCAGGATTTTGGCGTCTATCCGCGTGTTTCAGCCGCCGACATGCTCGACCACATGG
>CAIMMO010000080.1 GCA_903842595.1 uncultured Alphaproteobacteria bacterium | reverse complement strand
GTCATGCCGGCGAGCTTGTCGTAGAGACGGAAATAGTTCTGGAAGGTGATCGAGGCCAGCGTCTGGTTCTCGGGCTGTATCTTCGTCTGCTCCTTCGCCTCGATGGCCTGATGGAGGCCTTCGGAGAGACGCCGGCCCTGCATCATGCGGCCGGTGAACTCGTCGATCAGCATCACCTCGCCATTCTTGACGATGTAGTCCTTGTCCTTCTGGAACAGCTTGTGGGCGCGCAGCGCCTGATTGGCGTGGTGGACCAGCGAGATGTTGGCGGGTTCGTACAGCGAGCCCTGCAGGATGCCGGACTGCACCATCAGCTCTTCGATCTTCTCGTTGCCGCTTTCCGAGTAGACGACCGAGCGGGCTTTTTCGTCGAGTGTGTAGTCTTCCGTCGACAGCAGCGGGATGATCGCGTCGATCTGCTGGTAGAGCTCCGAGCGGTCGTCGGTGGGGCCCGAGATGATCAGCGGCGTGCGGCTTTCGTCGACCAGGATCGAGTCGACTTCGTCGACCATGGCGAAGCGGTGGCCGCGCTGGACCATGTCGGCCAGCGAGTACTTCATGTTGTCGCGGAGATAGTCGAAGCCGAACTCGTTGTTGGTGCCATAGGTGATGTCGCAGGCGTAGGAGGCGCGGCGCTGGGCGTCGTCGAGGCCGTGCACGATCTTGCCGACCGACATGCCGAGGAAGCGGTAGACCTTGCCCATCCACTCGGCGTCGCGCGAGGCGAGGTAGTCGTTGACGGTGATGACGTGGACGCCCCGGCCTTCGAGCGCATTGAGATAGACGGGCGCCGTGGCGACCAGCGTCTTGCCCTCGCCGGTGCGCATTTCGGAGATACCGCCCTTGTGGAGGACGATACCGCCGATCAGCTGAACGTCGAAATGCCGCAGACCAAGCGCGCGTTTGGCGGCCTCGCGGACGGTGGCGAAGGCCTCCGGGAGGATGTCGTCCAGCTTTGCGCCGTTGGCGACCTGCTGGCGGAAATCCTTCGTCCGCTGTCGCAGGGCGTCGTCGGAAAGGGCCTCCGTGACGGGTTCCAGCGCGTTGATCCGCTGGACAATAGCCTTGTAGGGCCTGATCTTCCGGTCGTTGACGGACCCGAATATCTTTTGGGCAATCCCGAGCATTCCGAATATCCGCTGTCAGCCTGCGCGAACCTAAAATGGTCGCGATATCCCTTACATATATAGTGTATACGGGGGAGTTATCCGGCCTCGGCTACACACGCCCAGTTTTTACGAATTTCCCTAACGGAAACTCCCTCGACTTGGGCGTTTCCGACACGTAAGGACCGGCCTTCCCAGTGTCAATCGGACCACTGGAGCCCTTACTGTTCTTGACGCTGGCTAGACACCGGCTGGCAGCTTGAGGAGCCGCAGGATGGTATTTGGGACACGCTGGCTGCTCCTTGCTGTCCTGGCGGCAGCATTGCCGATGAGCGGATGCGGTGCTGGAGATCCCTCAGTTGAGGAGGCGGCCGAGGGCGATCTCTCGACCGAGGCGGCGAGCGTCAACGGGCAGGTGATCTACGTCTCCGATGTCGAGATGGAGGCCCGGATGAAGGGGCTGGTGAAGCCCGGCGAGAGGCTGGCCCCGGGCACCGCCGAATTCGACGAAGTCCTGGAGGAGCTGATCAAGGTCAAGCTGCTCGCCATCGCGGCGGTCGACCGGGGGCTGGACGGCGAGCCCGAGGCGCGCCACCGGCTCAACAATGCGCGCGACCAGATCCTGATGAATATCCTGCTGGAGCGGCTTGCGGAAGAAAAGATCGACGAGGCGGCCCTGCGCAAGATGTATGAAGCGCAGGTGGAGCTGCTTGCTCCGACCATGGAAACGCAGGCGCATGTCCGCCATATTCTTGCGCCCACGAAGGAAGCAATCGACAGCATCGCCGCGGAACTGAAGACGGGCGTCGATTTCGCCGTGCTGGCTTCGCGCCGGTCGAGCGATTCGGCCACGCGCCTCGATGGCGGCGACCTTGGCTACCTGACTGCAGAGGCGGCCTCGCCCGAACTTGCGCGTGTCATTCGTGAGGTCCCCAGAGGCGGCGTCTCGCGTCCGTTCCAGGACGCGCTGGGCTGGCGCATCGTGAAGGTCGAGGATGTGCGCAAGAAGCGGCCGCCCTCGATCGATGAACTCGACGACAAGATCCGGCATTTTCTCAGGCAGCAGGAGTTCGAGAAGATCCTCAAGGAGCTGCGCGCCGATGCGGAGATCGTGAAGCGCAATCCCGCGCGCTCCTCGCGCATGGATGCTCCCGCGGCGACGGCGCCTGCGCGTGTCGAACAGGCTCGGCCAGAACCGGCAGCCCCGGCGCCGGACGCCTCGCAGGGCATCACGATCCTGCCGCTGGAGCCAGCCCCGCCGCCGGCCGAGACGCGTGATCCCGTCGCGACGCCAGCGCCCGTCGCGCCGCAATAATCCAACGTCCGAAAAAGGTATCCGACTTGGCCACTGCCTCAGACCTGCCCGTCTCGCCGCTCGCGCCGGAGCGTTTCCCGAGCCTGCCGAAGGTTGCCGGCATGGAGGCAGCCACGCACTCGCTGGGCCTCTACAAGGGCAAGGTCCGCGATGACCTGCTGGTCGTGCACTTTCCCGATGGCGCCGCGGCGGGGGGCATTTTCACGATGTCCTCGACACGTTCCGACGATGTCGACCGCTGCCGCGCCGCGCTGAATGCGGGCGGGGGCAGGGCGCGGGTGCTGGTGGTGAACACGGGCAATTCCAATGCGTTTACAGGCGCAGCTGGCGTTGCGAAGAATGCGGCGACAATTGCATCGGCGCGCAAGCAATCCGGTTGCGGCGAGCATGAAGTCTTCATCTCGGCGACCGGCGTGATCGGTGAACCGCTGCCGCCGCACATCGTCTCGGGCGGCGTCGAGCAGGTGTGGGGCAGGCTGGGCGCACCGGACTTCGAGAAGATCGCCAACTGCATCCGCACGACGGACACGTTCGCCAAGGCTGCGGGCGAGACCGTGAGCCTCAACCGGCGCAACGTATCGATCGTCGGCGTGGCCAAGGGCTCGGGCATGATCCAGCCCAACATGGCGACGACGTTGAATTACGTTTTCACTGACGCCAATCTCGGCCCGGCCGTCTGCCAGGCGCTGATCGCGAGGCTGGGTGATCTCACCTACAATTGCATCACGGTGGATTCGGACACATCGACCTCCGACACGCTGCTGTTCTTCGCCACCGGCGCGGCCGGTGGCGAGCCGGTCGATAACCCGGATGATCCGCGTCTTTCGGATTTCATCGCCGCCATGCACCGTGTGCTGCTTGAACTTGCAACACAGATCGTGCGGGACGGCGAGGGCGCGACAAAGATCATCGAGATCACGGTGGAGGGTGCAGCAAGCGACGCCTCGGCCAAGGTGATCGCCTGCTCGATCGCCAACTCGCCACTGGTGAAGACGGCGATTGCAGCGGGTGATGCGAACTGGGGCAGGGTCGTGATGGCGGTCGGCAAGACGGCCGAGCCCGTGGAGCGTGACCGGCTCTCGCTGTGGTTCGGCGATCACCAGGTGGCGCACGAGGGCGCGCGTGCGGCTGACTATTCTGAAGCGAAGGCGACCAAGGCTGTCTCGGGCGACCAGGTCTTCATCCGTGTCGATGTCGGTATCGGGCGGGGCAAGGCGACGGTGTGGACCTGCGATCTCACCGATGGTTACGTGAAGATAAACGGCGCCTACAGAAGTTGATCGAGCAGTCTCAACGGGATGCTTACCTCGTCATGACACAAGAAAGGGACGCGAAACCGCTGGTGCTCGTCGCTGCGGCCGCGTTGGTGCGAAACGATGGAAGGCTGCTGCTTGCGCAGCGGCCAGCAGGAAAACCGATGGCTGGTCTCTGGGAATTCCCGGGCGGCAAGGTGGAAGCCGGTGAAAGCCCTCAGGGCGCGCTTGCGCGCGAATTGAAGGAAGAGCTTGGGCTCACCGTGTCCGAGGCTGACATGTCGGCTTTCTCTTTCGCGTCTCATGACTATGAAAGCTTTCGCCTGCTGATGCCCGTTTTCCTGGTGCGCAGCTGGACCGGAGACATCGAGCCTCGTGAGGGACAACAGCTGGCCTGGGTGGCGGCGGAGGAGATCGGGCGCTATCCGGCTCCGGCGGCCGACATTCCCCTGTTTGCCCAGTTCATCGACTGGTCAAGGGCGGGACGCGCATGAAATCCCTCAACACATTTCTCCGCATGCTCAAGAACCGGTCTGGCGCCACCGTGATCGAGTATTGCCTGATCGCAGGCATCATCTCGATCGCCATCGTCGGCGGGGCGACCATGCTTGGCAACAGCGCGAACAACTCGTTCAACGCCGTGCAGGCCGGGTTCACGTCGTAGCTGGCGCGATCAACCCGGTTTCTCTCCCGTTCCATGCTCCTTCACGCCCAGTGCATCGGCGAGGCGCACGGTCGCGCTGCCCGGGCGTTTTGCCTTTGGTTGATCCGGCGAGGGCGACCAGCCTGACAGGGTGACGAACTCGAAGGTCGCGCGCACGCGACCATCTGCGTCCGAGAACCGCTGGACATAGATCTCCATCGCACGCATCAGGATGGCGCGAGTCAGCGGCGGGGCGCTGCGATCGGCGAACGCCGCCGTCTCGCCCATGCCGCGCAACTCGGCGAGCAGCCGCAGCGGATGGGCGTAACGGACTGTGCGCGCATCGTTGTCTGCGACGGGCATGGCGAAGCCGGCACGCTGCAGGAGACCAGCGCCGTCGATGACATCGAGATAGGGTGAGATGCGGTTGGACGCGCCGCCGCGGATTTCCTCCTCTGCAGAAAGCAGCGACTGACGCAGTTCGGTCAGGGTCCGCCCGCCGAGGACAGCGCCGATGAACATCCCATCCGGCTTGAGGATGCGCCTGATCTGGATAAGCGCTCCGGGCAGATCGTTCACCCAGTGCAGCGACAGGGCCGAGACGATGAGGTCGAACGAGGCGTCGGCGAAGGGGAGGGCTTCCTCGTCGGCCACGATGCTGGGCCGGTAAGCCGCGGTGAGATCGGCTCGGATCACCTGGCCGAGGCGGTCGCGCACGATCTGGTCGGACTGCAGCGTTCGGGTCAGCAGGCCGTCATGGGCGCCGAGATCGAGCACGCGGTCGAAGCGGCGGTTTATGGCCGACACTCGAAACGCGATGTCTTCGGCTGCAATCTGTTTCAGGAAGGCATGCGCGCCGAAGCCTGGGGCGGCGCGGCTGCGCCTGCGTGCGTGCAGGGCGCGGTCGAAAATCCGCATGGGATCGGGCCCGGGTTTCGAGGGCCCAGGGATAGAAGGCGTTGGGGGTGAGGCGGGTGGGGACGACATCGAGGCGGTATGTAGCCTCTGGCAGGCGGCGCGGTAAGGCGTAGCCGCGCGCCCTCGCAATGTTCAGGCTGCGTTCCGGCTCAGGGGCCGCCGGGCGGCGCTGGTCAGGGGCGGGCGCATCCTGCTGGTGGACGATATCATGATCAGGGGGCGAGGGCGGCGGCCAGCGCCCTGACCCCGAAACGTGCTGGCGCTGCATGCGTCGATGTGCTCACGCTGGCGCGTGTTGCAGGCCCACGGACGGTCACACTATGGTTTCTGGGTCCATTCCAGATACCTGCCGCAATGCGTTAGGAAGTTGTTCTGACCCCGCCTTCACCCTTTATCTGCGGGCGAGGCGATCGAATGAGGAGCTGGCCGGTGGCGGCGCGCGTCGAGATCTACACCACAGACTTCTGCGGCTACTGCACGCGGGCGAAAAACCTGCTTGCCTCCAAGGGCGCAGCCTTCAGCGAAATCCGCGCGGGCGGTGATCCGGACAAGCGCCGCGAGATGATCCAGCGCAGCCAGGGCACGACCTATCCGCAGATCTTCATCAATGGCCGCCATGTCGGCGGCTCGGACGACATCCACGATCTCGATCGGGCGGGCAGGCTGGACGCGCTGCTGGCTGAACCGGCTGCGGCGTGAACAGGAAGGCCCAAGCCACGTGATCCGCTATTCGCTCGCCTGTGTTGGAGAGCACGCATTCGAGGCGTGGTTCTCGAACTCGTCCGCTTATGATTCGCAGCGCAAAAAGAAGCTGGTCGAGTGCCCGGTGTGTGGATCGACCAAGGTCCACAAGCAGATCATGGCGCCGATGGTGCGCTCGTCCGACAAGGCGGTCCCGGCCGAGGTGGTCGCCGCGAAAGTCGCCGGCGAAATCCGCGCCCATATCGCCAAGACGCACGACTATGTCGGCGACAAGTTCGCCGAGGAAGCGCGCTCGATGTATTATGGCGAGAGCGAACACCGTCCGGTCTGGGGCGAGGTGACGCCCGACGTCGCGCAGGAACTCGCCGAAGAGGGTGTGCC
This sequence comes from uncultured Alphaproteobacteria bacterium, assembly GCA_903842595.1. Classification (GTDB taxonomy): domain Bacteria; phylum Pseudomonadota; class Alphaproteobacteria; order Caulobacterales; family Hyphomonadaceae; genus UBA7672. The sequence continues at coordinate 5,518 of CAIMMO010000080.1, read as the reverse complement.
TGCTATGCCTCTGCCCAAGCCGTTCGCGCCCGAGCCGCCCAAGCGCAAGGGCCGGGTGAACTGAGGCGGGCCGCCGGGTAGGGCCCTTGTCGCGGGAGCGACGGGGTGTTCGCCTGCAAGCTGACCCATGCTAAGGACGCCGGCGATACGAGGAACTGCCCAATGACCCAAGCCGGATTCATCGACGCCGCAGAAGCGCCGCCGCGGGCGACCAACGAGATCAAGCTTTATGGGCCAGAGGGCTTCGCCGGCATGCGCAAGGCCGGCCGGCTGGCGGCGGAGTGCCTCGACATGCTGATCCCGCATGTCGTGCCGGGCGTGACCACGCAGAAGATCGACGACATGGCGCGCGAGTTTGTGCTGTCGAACGGGGCGCTGCCAGCTTGCCTGTTCTACAAGGGCTATCGCCATACGGTCTGCACGTCGGTGAACCATGTCGTGTGCCATGGCATACCGGGACCGAAGACCCTCAAGGAAGGCGACATCGTCAATATCGACGTGACCGTCATCGCCGATGGCTGGCATGGCGACACGTCCCGAATGTACTCTCTCGGCGAGGTCAAGCGGAAGGCGTCGCGCCTGATGGATGTGACCTACGAGTGCATGATGAAGGGCATAGAGGCGATCAAGCCGGGCGCAAGGCTGGGCGATCTCGGGGCTGCGATCCAGGAGCATGCAGAACGTCAGCGCTATTCCGTCGTCGAGGCGTTCTGCGGTCACGGGCTCGGGCGCGTCTTTCACGACTCACCCAACATTCTCCATTTCGGCAAGCGGGGCCAGGGCCAGCCGCTGCTTCCGGGGATGATCTTCACCGTCGAGCCGATGATCAATCTGGGCCGCTCGGATGTCGCCCTGCTGTCCGATGGCTGGACGGCGGTGACGCGCGATCGTTCGCTGTCGGCGCAGTACGAGCACGCGGTCGGCGTGACAGAGACTGGCTTCGAGATCTTCACACAGTCGCCGACTGGCCAGCATACGCCACACACATCGGGCGCAGGCGCCTCCTGATCCGAGGGCTGCGGGGGCAGGGCCAGCATGGCCGGGGAGGCTCCGGTCAGGTATTGCCATGGCTGCCGCGAATGCCTGCGCACCCCGAATGCTGCAGGGCGAAGGTACATATCCTGTCGATCGCGAGCTGCTCGAACGCCTGCTGTGCGCCTTTGTTGCGCGCGTCAGCGTCAGGCCGATCGCGAAGTTCGGCTCGGTATCCGCCGTGTCTGGCGCGGGCGCCCGAGCGCCTGATGGAGGTGAAGGGCGTTGGCGGGACGGCGGCGGTACATGTCCGCACGACACATCTGTTGATGCAGCGGGCGGCGCGCGTGCTCTGTTGCGACCTGAGACGCGATACCGCGCGCACTCGCCCCACTGGAGATCAAGCTGCGCGATCAACTTGTCGTGGTGGCGCGTGAGACGACAAAAAAGGCCGGGGGCTGATCCAGCCCGGTCGTCCGCAACGGCGCCATTCGGGCCTTGCCGCCCCCTCGATCCTCGCTAGGGTGTCGGCAGGCGGCGTCAGACTGCCAGCACATTCATGTCCGCCAGATTCTCCCCTGTGGCGACTGCAATGCGGCTCAATGCGGCCGCGCCGAGGGGAGAATCCATGTCGACCGGAACCGCGGCCGCTTCAGGCGGGCCAGCTGAGGGACAGAGTTACGGGACGCCGGGCTATCGGCTTTACGTTCTCCTCTCCCTGACGATGGTCTACACACTCAACTTCATCGACCGGAACCTGCTGGGCGTTGTCGCTCAGCCGATCATCGCCGAGTTCGGCCTGAGCGACACCGAGTATGGCTTTCTCAATGGCCCTCCGTTTGCGCTGTTCTATGCGCTGATGGGCATACCGATCGCGATGGCGGCAGATCGCTTCAACCGCGTGGCGATCATGGCTCTGTGCATCGCGGTCTGGTCGCTGATGACGGCGCTGTGTGGTTTTGCCTCCAGCTTCGTCTTCCTGCTGATTGCGCGCATCGGCGTGGCAATTGGTGAAGCGGGCGGGACACCTCCATCCAACTCGATCATCGCCGATTACTTCAAGCCGAAGAGCCGCGCCAATGCGCTTGGCATCTTCGCCACCGGCGTCACCATCGGCGGCGCCATGGCCAGTGGGTTCGGCGGCCTCATCGTCGGGCTTACCGACGAGACCGTGGTCAATTTCTTCGCCATGTTCGGGATGCCTGACATCCATGAGCAGCTCGGCTGGGGCGAGAATTTTGGCTGGCGCTTCGCCTTCATCGCGCTTGGCTTTCCTGGCCTTATCGTTGCGCTGATCCTGTTCCTGACGGTGAAGGAGCCGCCGCGCGGCTTCTCGGACCCGCCGGGCGCGCAACGTGTCGAGAAGGCCAGCATCGTCGAGACCCTGAAGGAGCTGGGCTCGAAGCCGACGTTCTGGACGATGGCGCTCGGCGCCGCGCTTGTGGCGCTGGTGGGCTATGGCCTGTTTGGCTTCCAGGCTCCGATGATGCAGCGGCTGCATGGCATGCCGCCGGGCGAGTTCGCCCTGCAGTATGGCGTGCCGCTGGCGCTGGTCTCGGCGGTCGGCACGTTCCTGGGCGGTTACCTGACGCAGATCTTCACGCCGCGTTCGGCGACGGCGGTGGCGTGGATTCCTGCAGTCGGCATGCTGATCGCGATACCGCTCTACATCGGCGGCTTCTACATGGCGCCGGGTCCGATGCAGCTGGTCACCTGGGGCGCTGGCGCGATGTTCCACTATGCCTATCTGGGCGCGCAGTACACGATCGGGCAGGGCGTGGTCTCACAGCGTTCGCGCGCATCTGCGATCGCGATCCTGCTGTTCATCATCGCGCTGATCGGCAACGGGCTAGGCCCGTTGATCGTCGGCGTTCTGTCGGACATGTTCATGCGGATGCAGATCGAAGCGGCGGGCATGGGCGATGTGCTGACCACGACCATCTGCCGGGCGCGAGACGTTTCCGCGCTGACGGCAGAGCAGCAGGCTGTTTGCGCGGCGGCTTATGGCGAGGGCGTTCGGCAGTCGATGTCGGCGACGGTGTTGTTCTTCATTCCCGCGGCGGCGTTCTATCTGATCGCTTCGCTGACATTGAAGAAGGACATGGTCGCGCGGCCGGTCTGATCAGGCTGGCAGCAAGCGTAGTGAGCATTACACGACCGGGCGGCGACACGCTGCCCGGTCGTTTTGCGTTTGCAGCATGACAGGCTTGTCAGCGCGCGCAGTAAAGTGCGCGCTGATTCAGGGTGGACCGGCGCGACGCATTCCGTAAGCATGCGTGCGAGATGAGCGAGGCGCCAGAAGTGCGCCCGCTGCACCGGGGAGACACAGATGGGAACGCAGGCAGGCGCCATCGGCGCCGAGGCGAAGTCCGGCGAGGGTCATATCACCGGATATGGCACCAAGGCGTATCGCAGCTACGTGCTGAACGCGCTGCTCGTCGTCTACATTCTGAACTTCCTCGATCGTGGCCTGCTGGGCATCGTGTCCGAGCCGGTGATGAACGAGCTTGCGATTACCGACGGACAATTCGGTCTGCTCACCGGGATCGGCTTTGCGCTCTTCTATTCGATCGTCGGCATTCCGCTGGCGCGTTATGCCGAGTATGCCAACCGCACCTGGATCATGACGATCTGCATCGCGCTGTGGTCGGCGGCGACCGCGCTGTCAGGTCTTGCCGCGCCTGTCGAGTTTGGCGGTGTGGTGATCTCGGGCTTCGTGATGCTGCTGATCTGCCGGGTGCTGGTGGGCGTGGGCGAGGCGGGATGCACGCCGCCGGCCAATTCCATCATCGCGGATTATTACCCGCCGCACCGGCGCTCGACCGCGCTTGGCTATTACGCGATGGGTGTCACGGCTGGCACGCTGTCGGCCAACCTGATCGGTGGACCCGTGGCTGATGCCTATGGCTGGCGTACGGCTTTCATGGCAATCGGCCTGGCCGGCATTGTCATTGCGGTCCTGTTCAGGCTGACCGTGAAGGAGCCGCCGCGCGGCTTCTCCGATCCGCCGGGCGTCGTGCGGCCGAAGCGCGCCACCTTTGGCGAAGCGCTGAAGGAGCTGGGCTCCAAGAAGTCCTTCTGGCTGATGGCGACGGGTGCGACGCTCGCCTCCTTCTGCGGCTATGGCATCACGACGTTCCAGACATCCTTCCTGATGCGCACGCACGGCGTGACCCTCACCGAGGCGACGCTGCAGTTCAACGTGCCATCGGCGTTCGCCGCATCTGTCGGCGTGCTGCTGACCGGATGGATCGCCGAGAAGGTGGTGAAGACGCGGCCGAATGCGATTGCCTGGCTGCCAGCAGTGGGCCTGATCGCATGCGTGCCGTTCTACGTGGTGGGCTTTTCCTCAGACGACAGGTGGGTGGCGCTCATCTGCATCTGCATTGGCGCCGGCATCAAGTATGGCTATCTCGCCTCGCAGTACACGATCGGACAGGGCGTGGTTGGCGCGCGCACGCGTGCTACGGCGACGGCGATCCTGCTCTTCATCGTCAACCTGCTCGGCTACGGCGCGGGCCCGCCCTTTATCGGCTTCGTGTCGGATATCCTGTTCAATCAGCAGGCGGCAGCCGAGGGCTTCGCCGATCTTGCCCGCGCCTCGTGCAAGGGCGCGCTGCTGCAGGGACTGCCTGAGGCGGCGCAGGCGTTCTGCAAAGGTGCCGAAGCCAAGGCGCTGCAGACGTCGCTGGTGATCACGTCGGTGCTGTATGCGCTGCCGGCGATCTTCTTCCTGATGTGCGTGAAGACGCTGCAGAAGGATCTGGTGGCGAAGTAGGTCGCTCCGCGTATGCAGCGCCTTGATCTTCGGCCTCTCAGGAAGCTCCGGGATCCGGGGTGGAATCTGCGATCGCTGGCGCTATGGCCGGAGCGGATCGTTGGGAACTTGCTGATGCAGGCGCCGTTCGAGGGCGAGCGGTTGTGGAGGTTCAGGGTTCGGGTGTTCGCCGGGCTGGACGAGCCGCTGCATGCGACGGTGGAGACGCAGCGCGCCTGCATGCTGCGATCCTTGCGGCGGCGGACAGGGTCACCGCCGAAGCCGCGTCGTGAGGCCAGCCTAACCTCATGCGCTTGCCTGATAACGCCCGAGTTAGCATTGGTCTGTCAGCTCCCTCCTGTCGCCAACTATCCCAAAGTCTTGCTTGACGTTTCATGCAAGACTGCCACTTTCCCTGATGACGTGCCCCCCTCCCCGGGCATGCGAAGGCGCAAAAAGCAAACAAGCGCCGAGGAAGTCAGAAACGTCAAAGGGGAGCACAGCATCCAAATGATGCGGATTGGCCATTTTTCGAAGATAAGTCTGCTTGCGCTCGGCGCCGCGTTGCCGGCTGTCGCACAAAACACCACTGTAACAACAACACCGCAGGCCGCCGCAACAGCAGCTCAGCCACCTGCCGAAGGGGAAGGCTGAAGTTGCCCCGGTTTCGTGGAGCCCGCAACATTTGGGTTTCAGGAGCCTGCAATGGGAAAGAAAAAGGGGCCTTACGCGGCCGAGTTTAGGGAGCGGATGATCGAGCTGGTGCGCGCTGGCCGCTCGCCGGAGAGC
>CAIMMO010000079.1 GCA_903842595.1 uncultured Alphaproteobacteria bacterium | reverse complement strand
GCGCCGATGACCAGGATCGACTTGATGTCTGTGCGCTTGGGCATGTCACCTGACGAGGCTGGTAGAGGGCAAATTGGCGGTGGGTTTATCGGGGGGGAGCCCCCCGCGCAACCCTCGTTCAACTGTCATCACTCCAGGCCAAACAGGTCAGCTTGCGCCGCCGCCGGCGCCCCTTCGATTGCCAGCAATTTCAGCTTCTTCTGGACGCCGCCGCGCGCCGTGAAGCCGCCAGGCTTGCCGCCCGCCGCCGTCACGCGGTGGCACGGCACGACGATCGGCCACGGATTGCGCCCCAGCACCCCGCCCACCTGCTGCGCCAGATGGCGGTCGCCGATTCTCAATGCGACTGCGCCATATGTCATTGTCTCGCCCGGTGGTATCCGACGCGTGATCGCATAGACCTTTGCATTGAACTCAGGGACGCCGGAGAGATCGAGCCGCGCTTCCAGCAACGTCGGCTTCTCACCGCGCAGCAGGGCGCGGATGCCATGGATCACGCCGGCCACCTCTGGCGGCGTCCCGGCTTCGACCACGCCGGGAAAGCGGCGAAGCAGGGAAGCCCGCGCAACTGTCTGGTCGCGCTCGGGCAGATGCGCGCCGATCAAGCCGTTGTCGCCCCAGGCGATTCCCGTCCACCCGATGGCGGTCTCGAAGAGGGCGTACGTGTTCACCCTCGGAACATATTGGTGATCGGGCGATTCCACAGCTGGATTTCGGACAGGATTGCCGACAAATCCCCCACATTTGTCTTGCCAGACAAGCCCGCCGCCGGAACACTCCGGAAGGCAGATGCGGCGCTGCGCGCGGAGCAGGGCGTTCCATGAAGATGACCGGATATCTCCAGCGGACTCTACTTGCCTGTTTGCTCCTTGGGACAGCGGGCGCGCCCAGAGCGGCAGCACAGATGGCGATGCCCGTCGTGCAGCCCGGCTACGAGCCGCCCCGCCTCGCCAGCGGCAAGCCGGACCTTGGCGGCGTCTGGACCAACGCCAGTTCGACCAATCTCGAACGCGCCCGCGAGCTCGGCGACCAGTTGATCTACTCCGATGTCGAGATGGAGAAGATCGAAGGGGAGATCTTCACCCGCAACGCGCGCATCAACGCGCCGACGGCCAGGGAGGTGCAGGAAAACTGGACGACGATCGCTCGCGGCCCCGACACGCTGGATGAATGTCGGGGCGGCTCGCGCGGGGTCAATTGCGGCTACAATGCCGGCTGGACCGATCCTGGCGACTGGGTGATGCGCGTCAACCGGCAAGGCCGCACGTCGCTCATCACCTATCCCGGCAATGGCCGCATCCCCGCACGCGTCGCCGGCGCCGACGCCGGCCGCGCCAGCATCGTCCAGACAAGCGAAGCCGACACCACGCGCGGCGAAGCCGATAATCCCGAAGATCGCTCGCTGGGCGAACGCTGCATCATGAGCTTCGGCGTCTCCTCCGGCCCGGTGATGACCGACCAGCTCTATAACAACACCTATCAGTTCGTGCAGACAGCTGACCATTTCGCCATCTGGGTCGAGATGGTGCACGACGTCCGCATCATCCCGATCGGCGGCAAGCATCGCTCCGACGGCATTCGCCCGTGGATGGGCGACTCGATCGCCTCATGGGATGGCGATACGCTGGTGGTCGAAACGGTCGGCTTCCACCCGCGCCAGAATGTGCGCGGCGGCGGGCCAAACATGAAGGTCACCGAGCGCTTCACGCGCGTCGCGGAAGACCGGCTTCACTATGCCTTCCATGTCGAGGATCAGGCGACCTGGGTCGAGCCGTGGGGCGGCGAGTATGAATTCGCCTCAGTTGATGGCGCCGTCTACGAATACGCCTGCCACGAAGGCAATCACGGCCTCATCGGAATTCTCGGCGGCGCTCGGGCAGAGGATGCGGCGGCGAAGTCGTCGCCTTAGGTATACCTCTTCGCTGTCTTCTGGTCGAACGTGTCGCCGTCCTTCTTCTCGGCGCCGGCATAGCCGGTGAGCCTGTCGGCGACGAACGGGTTGGAGCGGCGCTCCTGGCCGAATGTGCTGGTGGGGCCGTGGCCCGGCACGAACGTCATGTCGTCGCCCAGGGGCCAGAGTTTTTCCGTGATCGAGTCGATCAACTGCTGGTGATTGCCGCGCGGAAAATCGGTGCGGCCGATCGAGCCCTGGAACAGCACGTCGCCGACGAAGGCGATGTGCGCGTCGCGGTTGTGGATCACCACGTGGCCCGGCGTATGGCCGGGCGTGTGCGAGACATCGAACCTGACGCCTTCCAGCTCAAGCACGTCGCCGTCTTCGAGATAGCGATCCGGTGTCACGTTTTTGAGGCCGGTGAGGCCATAGCGCTCGGCGGAGCTTTCGACCTGGTCAAGCCAGAACTGGTCGTCCTTGTGCGGGCCGATCACCGGGACGCCCGTGCGCTCGCGGATTTCGGCGGCGGCGCCTGCGTGATCGAGGTGGCCGTGTGTCAGCCACATCGCCTTCAGCGTCAGACCGAAATGCTCGAGTGCGCCCATGAGCGTGTCGGTGTCGCCGCCTGGGTCGACCAGGACAGCGTGTTTTGTCTCGGTATCCCAGATCAGCGAGCAGTTCTGCTGAAGCGGTGTGACCGGGATGATCCGGATCTGGAGGCGGGTTTCGGGGCGTGCTTCGGACATGCCCTCTAGATGGCCGTACTGCCCGGCCGAGGCAAGCGGTCAGTGCGTTCGGCGACGGCGGGGAGCGAAGCCGAGGGCGGGGTTTTCGCTGAGGACCTGCGAACGAAGCGATGTCAGCGTCAGGCGGGTTTCCTCAAGGCGGTCGAGCTTGGCGGCGAGGCTTTCGATGCCGTTGTAGGCAAGGCGCTTCATCTCGCGCCGGCCAAGGCTGACGGTTTCGAGGATGATGCCGGAAACGAGGGCGATGCAGGAGAGAACGGCCAGCGTCCCACACAGGAAGGCCGTCGGGAAACGCGGGACCAGTCCGGTCGTTATGAACTCGGCGATGATGGGCGCAGCAAGGATCAGGCTGGTCAGCATGATGACCCCCGACAGGGCGCCGAAGAAGAGCAGCGGGCGTTCATCACGCATCAGGCGGCCGATCGTGCCGAGGATGCGCAAGCCGTCGCGAAAGGTAGAAAGCTTTGACACCGAGCCCTCCGGCCGGGCGCCATAGGGCGTCTGGACTTCGGTTGTGATCATGTCGAGTTCGAGGGCGTGGACGGTGAGTTCGGTTTCTGTCTCGAAGCCCGAGGCAAGGGCGGGGAAGGATTTCACAAAGCGCCGCGAGAAGGCGCGATAGCCCGATAGCATGTCGGTGAAACGGTCGCCGAAGATCCACGCGACGAGGCCGGTGAGCATGCGATTGCCGAGACGATGGCCCGAGCGATAGGCGGCTTTCTCTTCGGTGATGCGGGCGCCGACGACCATGTCGGCCTGCGTTTCGATCAGCCGCGAGACGAGACGGGGAGCGGAGGCGGCGTCATAGGTCGCATCGCCATCGACCATCACATAGACCTCGGCCTCGATGTCCGAGAACATGCGACGGACGACATGACCTTTGCCCTGAAGCGGTTCGCGACGAACGATTGCTCCGGCCTCGCGGGCGATAGTGGCGGTGTTGTCGTGGCTGTTGTTGTCGTAGACGAAGATGCGTGCGTTCGGCAGTGCGATGCGGAAGGATTTGACGACGTCGGCGATTGTCTTCGCTTCATTGTAGGCCGGGATCAGCACTGCGATGTCGACGTGGCGGATCGCTGGCGAGATCTGCTGGCCGACTGCATGGAGCGCTGCTTCTGCAGCGGCCAGGCGTTCGTGGATGTTCGCGTTTCTGTCGACAGACATGGTCGCCCCGGTGTTCCAGATTGGTCCATGTTGCCACGTCCGGATGAAGGAGCGGTTGCCGAGTTCCTTATGAAGTATGAGCGGCCGTGAAAGGTTTTGGTGACCTTTCGCCTACGCCTTCCGCTCTGCCATCATCTTCGCGAAGCGCTCGAACAAATAGAACGAGTCTTGCGGGCCGGGGCTCGCTTCGGGGTGGTGTTGCACCGAGATGATCGGTTTGCCGGCGACGCTGAGACCGCAGTTGGAGCCGTCGAACAGCGAGCGGTGTGATTCCTCAACGCCCGGCGGCAGCGTGTCGATGTCGACGGTGAAGCCATGGTTCATCGAAACGATCTCGACCTTGCCCGTGGTGAAGTCTTTCACCGGATGGTTTGCGCCGTGATGGCCTTGCGGCATTTTCTTTGTCTTTGCGCCGAGGGCGAGTGCCAGCATCTGGTGGCCAAGACAGATGCCGAGGATCGGCACGCCGGAGGCGATCAGCTTCTTGATCTCCGGGCCGGCGTACTGCGCCGTCGCGGCCGGATCGCCGGGGCCGTTGGAGAGGACGACGCCGTCGGGCTTCAGCGCGAGGATGTCTTCCGCGCTGGTCTTGGCGGGAACGGCTGTTACCTTGGCGCCGACGGCGGCGAGGTTGCGCAGGATGTTCTTCTTCACGCCGAAATCCATCAATACGACGTGGAACCTGCCGCTGTTGTGCGTTTCGAAGCCGTCGTTGATCGACCAGAGGCCGGCGGTGGAATCGAAGCGCTGGCTGCTGGTGACGTTGATGGCGAGGTCGGCATTCTCGATGCCCTTCCAGCTGCGCGCCGCTTCGATCAGCGCCTTTGCGTCGAGCTTGCCGTCCGGCGCATGGGCAATGGCGGATTTCGGCATGCCGAGTTCGCGGATGCGCCGTGTGAGGGCGCGGGTGTCGACGCCGGAGAGCCCGATGATGTTGCGCTTGACGAGCCAGTCGCCCAGCTTGTCGGCGGCGCGCCAGCTCGATGGAAGGGTCGGCGGCGCTTTGAATACTGCGCCGCGGGCGGCGGCCATGCCTTGCGCGGAGGATTCTTCCTGGTCGTCGGCATTGGCGCCGACGTTTCCGATGTGGGGGAAGGTGAACAGGACGATCTGCTCGGCGTAGGACGGGTCGGTCAGGATTTCCTGATAGCCAGTCATCGCCGTGTTGAAGCAGAGCTCGCCGCCAGCGATACCCGTCGCGCCGTGGCCTTCGCCCCAGAAGATCGAGCCGTCTTCGAGGGCGATCGCGCCTGTGGCAAGTTTCGTCATCTGGGGAGCCTCCGGACGGGGCCGCGCGACTCGGGTGCGAGGCCCGCGCAAACGGGCGCTAAGTAGGGGGGTGGGGGGGTAGCGTCAAGGCGCAGGGATGCGGCGGCGTGCGGAACGCTCAGCCTGTCCAGCGTGTGGCCTTGGTGCTGACCGTGGGGCGCTGGCGCTCCATCGGATTTTCCCTGGCCGTGCCGAGATAGATGAAGCCTGCGATCTGTTCGTGGCCACTCATGCCGAGAGCGGCGTGGACATGGCTGTCGTAGGCGGCGTCTTCGGTTATCCAGACGCCGGCCCAGTCCATGGCCTGTGACGCGATCAGGATGTTCTGGCAGACGGCGCCGGCGCTGAGTTGCTGCTCCCAGACCGGTGTTTTCTTTGGATCATGATGGTTGGGCGAGGAGATCACGCAGAGAATCACGGGCGCGCGCAGTGGCAGGCGCATCGCGTCGGCGAGCTTGGCTTCGGGCGCGTCGGGGTCGCGCAGGCTATGGGCGGCGGCGAAGATTTCGCCGAGCTTGATGCGGGCGTCGCCCTCGATGATCAGCACGCGCCAGGGTTCGAGCTTGCGATGGTCGGGCACGCGCATGCCGAGGCGGAGGATGGCGTCCAGATCTTGCGCAGAAGGTCCCGGTTCGACGAGCGCCGCCACCGGCGTGGACCGGCGCAGCGCAAGCAGGCGCAGCGTATCTGGCGATGGATGCGCCGGGTCGAGCGGGGCGCCGAAGTCTGGTTCAGGCGGGAGATCCGGCCGTATGGGCATGCCTAGTGAGTCTCGCCGGGAACATGCTCGTGAGCTTCTTCCGCCGGCTGTTGAGGGATGGCGCCGCCGGTGAGGGCTGCGTCGATCAGCGGCTTGATCGTGCGCCAGTCGCTGCTTGCGAGGACGACGCCGTTGAGGACGAAGGTGGGCGTCGAGTCGATGCCCTTGCCCTGCGCGTCGGCGCGCACGTCGTTGATGCGGCGGATGATGGTGCGATCGTTGATGCAGGACTGGACCTGTTCCGGGCTCATGCGGAATTTCGCGCCGAGTGAGTTGAGTTCCGGCATTGCCTCGCCCTTGCTGCTTTCGGTGACGATTGTTTCCTGGCGCGCCATGGCTTCGTCGATGACGGAGTAGAATTCATCCGTCCCGGCGCAGCGGGCGATGGCGAAGATGCCGGCGTCGATGGCGCCATGGATAGCGAATTCGCGGAAGACGAACTTGATCTTGCCGGTATCGACGTAGTCGCGCTTCACCTCGGGCCAGAAATTGTCGTGCCAGGCCTTGCAGGCCGGGCAGGTCGGCGAGCCATATTCGACCAGCGTGACCTTCGCATCGGCCTGGCCGACGGCGGCGTCGCCCTCTACAGGGATCAGCTCGCTGCGGCCGGCAGGCTGGCAGGCGGCGAGCGACAGGCCGAGAAGGGCGGCGGCGAGGGATTTGAGAAACATTGTGGGCTCCGGCTTGGTCGGGGCGGAACCTAGAGGGTTGACCTCTGATTGTCATCCCGGCCGAGCCCGAAGGGCGCAGAGCGGGGAGCGATCGCGCCGCCTGCAGGAACTGAGAAAAAGGTCCCGGACGGCCGCTTCGGGGCTTCCGGGATGACAAATTGTGATGTTGCGACTATCCGCCAGCTATGACCGACACACCCGAACCCTGGCGCATCAAGTCCGTGCGGACGGTCTACACCAACAAGTGGATTGCCGTGCGCGAGTATGAGGCTGTGGCGCCGACCGGGGCGGATGCCCTGTATGGGCTGGTGCATCCGCACAATCTGGCTCTTGGCGTGCTGCCGATCGATGAGGCGGGGAATACGGTGCTGGTGGGCCAGCAGCGGTTTCCGTTCGGGCGGTATTCGTGGGAGCTGCCGGAGGGAGGTGGGCCAGAGAACCTGCCGCCGCTTGAGGGCGCGCAGCGGGAGCTGGCTGAGGAATGCGGGCTGCAGGCGGAGCACTGGCTGCCCCTCGTTTCGGACATGCACATGTCGAACTCCATTACCGACGAGCGGGCCTATGCCTTCATCGCCTGGGGGCTCGCGCCCGATGACAGGTTCGCGAAGGACAGTTCAGAGGAACTATCGGTTCGAAGAGTTTCGTTCGCTGATGCCGTGAAAATGGCGGTCTCCGGCGAGATTACCGACGCATTCTCCCTTGTGATGCTACTGAAGGCCGACCATCTGCTTCGGACCGGGGGCTTGCCGAGCGAGCTCTCCCGGTTGATGCATGGCAAAGCCTGAAGGGGCGGACGGCCCCCCAGTCTGCTGCGTTTTGGGAGACCAACATGGCCGATGGACGCTCGACCCTGACTGAGGCGATAGGGTATGCAGGCGCGCCAGCGCCCGTGTGGCAGAAGCTGCGCTTCGATGCCCAGCAGCAGGCAAGCCTGGAGCCTGCGCTGGCGAGCTATCTGAATGCCACTGTTCTGAGCCATGACAGCTTCGCGGAGGCACTGAGCTATCATCTGGCGCAGAAGGCCGGTGGTCCTGACATGAGCGCGCTTGCGATCCGCGAGATCTGCGCGGACGCCTATCGACTCGACCCGGCGATCGTTGCAGCGGCGGAGCGCGATCTGCAGGCCGTGCTGGATCGTGATCCGGCGACGCGGACAACGCTGCAACCCTTCCTGTTCTTCAAGGGCTTCATGGCCCTGCAGACGCATCGCGTGGGACACTGGCTATGGGGGCAAGGGCGCGAGACGCTCGCCTTCTTCATGCAGTCGCGGATGTCGGAGCTTTATGCGGTGGACATCCATCCGGCTGCGCCGATCGGTTCGGGTGTGTTCATGGACCATGCGACGGGCATCGTCATCGGCGAGACGGCGCGCGTGGGAGATGATGTCTCCATGCTGCATGGTGTGACGCTGGGTGGAACCGGGAAAGTCTTCACCGATCGCCATCCGAAGATCGGCAATGGCGTTCTGCTGGGCGCGGGTTCGAAAGTGCTCGGCAATATCAGGATCGGCGACGAGGCGCGCGTGGGCTCGGGCTCCGTCGTGCTGAGCGATGTACCGGCGCGCTGCTCGGTGGCGGGGGTTCCGGCCAAGCCCGTGGGCGGGGCCTGCATGAAGCCAGCACAGACGATGGACCAGAAATTCGACATGGGTCTGTAGTCGCCGCAACCTATCCCCCGCAGCGCTCGCCATCAGCTGTGTCGTCGTCGTCCCAGCATTCCTGGTCCAACAGACTGCAACCCGAGCACATCAGCACGACGGTGAGGCAGGTGAGGACGATCCGCTGCATTCAGGTCTCTTCGAGTTCAGGAGACTATCTTGGTGCATCGCAGTCATGCGTGCAGGTGAAGTCGCTGGTGCTCAGCTAGAAGTCCGGGTCGAGCAGCATGCATCCCGAGCACAGCTTTTTCCATTTCGAATAGCTCCCGACCCGCCCCGATTGAGGTCAAGCATGACAAACGCTGTCGTGAAGGCTTGCCCCGGATGCAGTTGTCAGCGGAAACCGTGGAGGCCAGCGTCTGGTGCAGGCTGCGGTGGCGTGGTGGCGGCGTGCACGGTCAGGCACATGTCGTCATACCAGCAGTCAAGCTCTTCCTTGGTCAGGCATGCCGAGCAGACCACAAGCGCCACAATTGCAGCCGCCGCAAATCTTAACATGGCGTCGATCTCCAGGACGACAGCGAAAGAACGTGGGCTCGAGGGTAGATGCAAGGCCTTAGCGCCAATTCCGGTGTGACTGCAGATGTGGCAAGGATCCATGTTCCGATAGCTTGCGGCCAAGCGCGGCAAACCTGCGGGGTTGGCGCCCCGTGCTGGGCCAGCTAAGGACAGCCCGCACCTTTCGCTGGAGCCGCCCGATGAACCCGGAAACCGTCAAGCGCATTGAAGCGTACCTGAAGCGCTCGCTGAACCCCGGCCTGACGCTGGTTGCGCGCCCGCGCGTGACTGACAGCGTCGAGGTCACGCTCGCGGGAGAGCATGTTGGGCTCGTCTACCTGATCGAGGATGAGGGCGAGACGAGCTACCAGCTCGAAATGACCATCCTGCAGGAAGACCTCGACGACTAGGCCTCCTTCCCCCTAACAACATTGTTGTTTGCCGCCCCGCGCGGGTCTAGCCTGACGCTGTCACGATAGCTGGCGGAGGGAAGAATGCGCTCACTTTTTGCTGGGGTTGCGGTTCTGGTTCTGGCGGGCGCCTGCGCCATGTCGGCGAGGTCGCCAAGTGCCTCCATGGCCGCGGAATCCGTCAAGGCGCCGGTCGCGATCGAGAGCAAGTTCGCGACGAGCCCGGACGGGACGAAGATCCACTACAATGCGAGCGGATCGGGTCCGCTGGTTGTGGCGATCCATGGCTTTCCCGATTTCTCGGCGTCGTGGGACAAGCTGGCGCCTGCACTGAACGACAAGTATCGGTTCGTGGCGCTGGACACGCGCGGCTACAACCTGTCGGGACAGCCTACGGGCGTTGCAAATTATGCGATGCCGAAACTGGTGGAAGACGTGCAGGCGGTGATCAAGGCTGAAGGCGCGAGCAAAGCGACAGTCATCGGCCATGACTGGGGCGCGGCGATTGCGTGGAACTACGCCTTCTCGCATCCCGAGACGCTTGAGCGACTGATCATCATGTCGGTGCCGCATCCCGCAAACATGGGCCGGCAATTGCAGGCCTCGCCGCAGAATTCCAACTATGCGCGAAACTTTCAGAAGGATGGCTCGGAGAACAATCTCACTGCAGAGGGACTGGCAGCCTGGGTGCGCGATCCCGAGGCGAAAGCGAAGTATGTCGAGGCGTTCAGGAAGTCGAGCTTTGCGGGAATGATGAACTACTACCGCGCGAACTACCCGAGTGCGCCTGATCCGAACGCGCCGGCGCCGGTGTTTCCAAAGATCAACGTGCCTGTGCTGGTAATCCACGGGATGAAGGACACGGCGCTGCTCTCGATGGGGCACAACGACACGTGGGATCAGGTAAGCAAGGATACGACGGTCCTGATGGCGCCCGACGCGAACCACTTTGTGCAGCACGACGCTGCTGGCCTGGTAAACGGCACGATCAGGTCCTGGCTCGACCTCCGGTCCAAGTAAATCGTGCCTGAGCTGGCGCGGGTCTCGTTAGGCGACGTCCGGCTGCGGCGGGCAGGTTATGCGGCTCGCCCTGGCGTGATCCGCGCCCTGGTGCGGCGGTTTGCATGTGCGCGGTGAGCGTGGCGGGCGGGCATGCCCTCAATGCGTTCGCGAATGTGTGACGCCGGAGGGGCAGGCGTTTGACGACCCGGGCAAAGTCGCGCCGCAGTCTCGGATTTCCGGTTGAGGCCGGCGATGATGATTACTTTGAACCCCGGACTGTGACGTCGCGCCCACTGCGCCAGCCCAAAGCTGCTTTCGTTCCCGAGGCGCGCCTCGATCATCAGGACACAGATCGCAGGTCCGTGCTGCAGGACCGTCCTGGCCTCCGCGTCATCGCTGCGGCGCCCGTCGTTCTGGGCAATTTCTATTGAGCCGACGCGGGATCCGGAACCAAATGGATCTGGTGACGTTCAGCACCATTCCGGTCGGGGAACTTCTGGATGCAGGCAACAAACGAAATCAGTCCGGAGGGGGATAGCGCCTCAGCCACTGTGCTTGTTGCGGAAGATCAGGTCATCTTGAGGATGATGCTCAGCGATCATCTTCGCGCAGACAATTTCCACGTGCTTGAAGCAGCCAACAGCGATGAAGCGCGCAGGATCATGGCCTCCGTCGATGGCGTGGATGTCCTTATCAGCGATGTTCACATGACCGTCGAAGGCGAAGGGCTGGCTCTGGCGCGATGGATGGCCTGGCAGCATCCCGGTGTGCCTGTGATCCTCACGTCCGGCAGCGCTGGCGTTCAGAAGTCGCGCGCATGGGAAAGCTCACGCAACGTGACCGATTTTGTGCCGAAGCCCTATTCACAGGACGTCATGGAGCTGCTGGTGCGCGCGCGGATCAGCAGGCGCGACAGATCCTCCAGGCAGCGTAGACATGAGAACGCCCGCCGGTGAGGGCGGGCGTTCTCGGATTCAACACATTCGATGATGCGGGCCTATGACAGTGCGCGCGTGATCGATGCGAGCCCCTTGGCGAACTCGTCATCGGCGGCCTTGCCGGACAGTTGTTCCGTGAGGATCGCAGCGGCAGCTTTCGAGGCGGTGTTGACTGCAGCCAGTTTCACATCGCGTATTGCGTCGGATTCGGCTCGGGCAATGCGCTCCTCAGCCAGCTTTTCGCGCGAAGCGATGCGGGCGACGAGAGCTGCTTCGGCGGCGTTGGCGAGCTGGCCGGCTTCGCGGCGAGCGGCTTCGACGATGGCGCGGGCGTCGGCTTCTGCTTCGGTAGCGCGCTTCTGGACTTCGGCCAGCTTGGCCTCGGCTTCGCGCCGCAGCTGCTCAGCTGCGGCGAGCTCGGAGGTGATCTTGGCGGCGCGATCATCCAGCGACTTGGTGATCGTTTTCGGCACTTTCATGTAGACGATGATGCCGATGAAAATGAGCAAGCCAATGAACGCCCAGAAGGTCGGGTCGTTCATGTCCAGATTCCAGCCCAGCAGGTTCAGAGCAGGCAGGGGACCGGCTTCGGCGGGGCCTGCGGTCAGGTGGGCGGTTGTTTCGTGCGGGGCCATGTCAGCCTCCCATCGCGCCGGCGACAGCTGCCTTGACGGCGGCCGGCGACGGTTTCGCGCCCGTGAGTTTTTCGGCGATCGCCGCGGCGGCGTCTTCGGCGACTGCCGAGACGTTGGCCATGGCCTTCGCGCGTGTATCCGAGATGCGCGCCTCCGCCGCGGCGAGGCGGGCGTTGAGCTCGGCCTCTTTCGCAGCGGTTGCAGCGGCGGTTTTCGCGTCGGCTTCAGCCTTGGCCTTCGACGCCGTATCGCGCGCGTTGGCGCGGGCGGCGGCAATCTGGGCCTCGAACTGCTTCACTGACTCGTCGGCTTTGCCCGAAAGGACAGCGGCTTCGGCGACGTCGCGCTTGATTGCGCCGTCACGGTCTTCCACCGCCTTGCGGATCTTCGGGAGGAAGACGTTGGCGACCGCGAAGTAGAGCACGGCAAAGGTAACGATCAGCCAGAATACCTGGGAGACCCCGGTATCCATGATCTGGTCGAACGGCGGGAAGCCGCTGCCGGACGCGTGTTCTGCAGTTTCGGTCGCCACGTCGGTATCTCCCGAGGAGGATAGATTAGACGGCGAAGATCAGGATCAGGGCGATGGCGAAGCCGAAGATGCCCAGAGCTTCCGTCACGGCGAAGCCGAAGATCAGGTTGCCGAACTGCTGCGGGGCGGCAGACGGGTTGCGCATCGCGCCGTCGAGGTAGGCGGCGAAGATGTTGCCCACGCCGATGGCGGCGCCGAGCATGGCGAGACAGGCGAGACCTGCGCCGACGTAGTTGAGACCTTCCATTGTATTCTCCTTGGGAAGCCGTTGGTGATCAGTGCGCCTCGCCGAGTGCGTCGTTGAGATAGACGCAGGTCAGCATGGCGAACACGTAGGCCTGGAGGAACGCCACCAGGAATTCCAGCGCAGTCACACCAACGATCAAGGGCATCACGAGCAGACCTCCCATTAGCATGCCAATGCCGCCAAGGGCGACAGCGAGCGATGGGATGAAGCCGGCGAAGACTTTGAGCGCCACGTGGCCACCAAGCATGTTCGCGAACAAGCGCATGCCGAGGCTGATCGGGCGTGACAGGAACGAGATGATTTCGATCGGGGTGACGATCAGGAGCAGCACGAAGGGTACGCCTGACGGCACGAAAATCTTGAAGAAGCCGAGACCCTTCTTCATCAGGCCCACGACGATCACGAGGCCGATGGTGAAGATGGCCATGAAGCCGGTGACGGCGATGTGGCTGGTGGTCGTGAAGAAGTAAGGGAACATGCCGATGATGTTCGCGATGAAGATGAAGGCGAACAGCGTGAAGACCAGCGGGATGAAAGGCTTGCCCGGCGCGTGGTTCACGTCCTTCACGATGCCGGCGATGAAGCCGTACCAGATCTCTGCCAGCGACTGCACGCGGTTCGGAACGGTCGACATCTTCGAGGTGGCGAGGGCGAGAAAGCCGATCACCAGCAGCACGCCCACGACCATCCAGAACGCGGAGTTCGTGAACGACAGGTCATAGCCGCCAATGTTCAGATCGAACCATTTGCCGATCTGGAACTGGTGCATCGGGTCGGTGGCAATTCTCATTCGCCTGCGCCTTCGCCCTTGTTGCTCTCAGTGGCTCCGGCCTGATTGGCCTTGCTCGCGGTCGCCACGACATTCCGGACGCCGGCCACGAAACCCAGCATGAGGCAGGAAAGCAGCCCCCAGGGTGTCCACCCGAAGAGCGCGTCCAGTCCCCATCCCAGGACGGCTCCCACAATGACAGCGGCCGCAAAGTCCGACGCCATGCGGAAACCGAGACCCATTCCCTTGCCCGTCGCCATATACTTGGGACGTTCCCGCGCATCGATCTCGGCCTGAGCCTTGGCGATCCGTTGGTTCAGATCGTCTTGGCTCATGTCAGAGGTCCGCGTGGGAGGGGAAAAGTCCGGCCCTGCGTGCGCCGAAGCCCCGGAATTCCAAGTGGAAACCCGAGGTTTTGACGCGGGCGAAGCTATAGGGGCGGGTCCGAGTCCCGTCAAGCAAATGTCACGCGCGAATTGGAACGTAACCATCTGATTTTTGGAGCTTTTCGCAATGGCGAAAACGCCGCAGCCGGATCGGGCAAAGAGGGTCGCCAAAAACTGCGTTTGGCGTGGCGGCGCCGGCTAGGCCTGGCCCTTACGCGGCGGCGAGCCGCTCGGCGGCCTGCAGGTCGACGGACACGAGTTTCGAGACGCCGCGTTCCTGCATCGTCACGCCAAACAGCCGGTCCATGCGAGACATGGTAACCGCATTGTGGGTGATGATGACAAAGCGCGTCTGCGTGCGTGAGCGCATTTCTTCGAGCAGGCGACAGAAGCGATCGACATTCGCGTCATCCAGCGGAGCGTCCACTTCGTCCAGTACGCAGATTGGGGCGGGGCGAGACAGGAAGACTGCGAAGATCAGCGCCGTGGCCGTCAGCGCCTGTTCCCCGCCCGACATCAGGGAGAGCTGGCCAAGCCGCTTGCCCGGCGGCGAAGCGTAGATTTCGAGGCCGGCGTCCAGCGGATCGTCAGACTCAGTCAGGCGAAGTTCTGCGTGGCCGCCGCCGAAAAGGGCGGTGAACAGCGAGCCGAAGTGACCGTTCACCAGCTG
>CAIMMO010000078.1 GCA_903842595.1 uncultured Alphaproteobacteria bacterium | reverse complement strand
TGAACGCGCGCGCATGGGCTTTCGACGCCTTGTGGATAGCTCCGCCCGACCCCATCTGGCCGTCCGAACATGAGCGCTTTACAGCCTCGCGCAGACATGGCAAGCGCCGACCCAAGCATGGGGAAAAGACCTTGGCTAACACCGACCTCGGCGAGAAGCACATCTGCCCGGAATGCGGGTCGCGGTTCTACGACCTCGGCAAGCTCCCGCCCACCTGCCCGAAGTGCAAGACGGTTGTCGTGGGCACGCCTGAAGCGGCGAAGCCCAAGCGCGCCGCCGTAAAGCCCAAACCTGCTCCCGCCAAGAAGGCCGCGGCCGCCGCGCCCGACGAGGACGATGACGAGGAAATCGAGGACGACGAAGAATCCGACGACGAGGACGAAGAAGACGAGGACGAAGACGAAGAAGATGAAGCCGTCGACCTCGACGAAGATGAAGTCGTCGTAGCCGATGACGACGATGACGATGACGACGATGATTTCGACGATGATGACGACGATGACGACGACGACGATGATCTGGACGACGATGATGAAGACGACGACGATCTGACCGTCATCGACGAGGAAGACGATCTCGCGGACGACGATCTAGAGGTCGAAGAGGGCGAGGAAGACCGCTAGGGTCTCTCCTCCGCGCTGAAAACGCCAAACGGCCCGCGATGATCCCGCGGGCCGTTTTGGTTTGGGGTTTCCCGACGAATTCAGGGAGAAGTTGGTGGAGCCAGACGGAATCGAACCGACGACCTCTTGCATGCCATGCAAGCGCTCTCCCAACTGAGCTATGGCCCCACAACCGTGGACCGGTAACGACCTGGAGTGGCCGCCCCGGTTTGGGAGCGCGTTGCTTATAGCGAGACCTGTCCCGGATCAAGCGGGGAAACGCAAGGATCGGGAATGGCCCGCACGCTGACCCTTTTTGCCCGGCACAATGTGCGATCACAGGCTGTGGGCCCGCGTCCGCGCCCGCCTTGAGCCCCGGCTTTCAACGGCCTATCTGCCGATCGAATCGCAGGCGACCCGGGAGGGCATGCTGGCCCTGCTGGCCTCGGCGGCAGAGCTGGCCCCGCTTCATCTCGTCGCGTTCTCCATGGGCGGCTATCTGGCGCTGGATTTCGCCCTCGAACATCCGGACAGGGTCGCCTCGCTTGTCACGGTCGGCTCCTCGGCATTCGGCCTCACCGACGCCGAGAAGGCCGAGCGCGGGTGGGCGCTGGAACTGCTGGCGAAGCACGACTATCGCGGTATGGCGACCTACCGGCTGCAGCAATTTGTCCATCCCTCTCGCTGGACCGACCCGGACGTGGTCGACGTTATCCGCGCGATGGACCGGGACCTGGGCAAGGAGACGCTGGTCGCGCAGCTGAAGGAGACCAACGCGCGCGACTCGCTCGGTCCACGGCTGTGGCAATTGCAGATCGACGTCCTGCTGATCGGCGCCGACACCGATCCCTTCGTGCCATGGTCAGAGATCGAGGAGATGACCCGCCTGATCCCGCACGCGCAATCGGTGCTGGCGAAGGATGCAGGCCACATGCTTCCACTCGAACAGCCGGATTGGTTGGCCGCGCAGATCACCCGCTTTCATGGAGGAGCCACGGACTAGGCAGCGTCGGTCGAAATCGTATCGGGCGAAAGGATGGCCAGAACCGCCTCGTTCGTCTGCGCATCCCGCAAGGCCGCACGAATGCGCTCCTGACGAAAAACGCGAGCGGCCCGGGCCAGCGCGCGAAGATGTTCGGCGCCGGCGTCCGTCGGGGCCAGCAACATGAAGATAAGGTCGGCAGGGCGCTCATCAATGGCTTCGAAGTCAGCTGGTTCCAGCAGCCGCGCAAAGCCGCCCACCGGCCGCGTCAGCGACTCGATCCGGGCATGCGGAATCGCAACACCCTCGCCCACACCTGTCGAACCCAGCCGCTCGCGCTCCTGTACGGCCTCGTGCACCGCGCGCGCATCAAGGCCCAGCGAACGGGCCATCAGGCCCGAAAGCTCCGCCAGCGCCTGCTTGCGGCCCTGCCAGCGGGCGCGCGCCACGATGGCGTTGGGCAGGAGTATGTCGCGAAGGCTGGACATCAGGAACGCCTGCAGGAGAAAACGCGCATCGGATTCATGACTCTAACTTGCCCCGTCTCCGCGCCGCCCCTAACCATAACTGGGGTGCAAGGTCCAGCTTTCCGCCGGGCCCACTGCGTCGCGCCGTGAGCATGTCTGCAATTCTTCAGCCGTCCTTGCCGGGATCAACCCAGCCGACGTTACCGTCGGGGCGCCGATAGACCATATTCAAACGCCCATGGGCGGCGCTGCGGAACATCATTGCCGGTAAATCCGCCAGTTCCAGCTGCATCACCGCCATTGAAACGGTCATCGTCTGAATCTTGGTGTCGGATTCTGCAACAATCGCCGGCGCCTCGCCGTGCCCGTTTGCGCCCGCGTCGTCCGCCTCGTCCGCCTCGCCCGATTCGTCGCGTGGCAGGATGATCCGCTCGGCTGCCATCTCCACGGCCACAGCGCCGTCCTTCGCGCGATGGTTGCGCAGCCGGTTCTTGTAACGGCGGACGCGCGTCTCGATCTTGTCCAGCGCCATCTCAAAGGCCTGGTAGCCGTCTTCGCCTTCGCCGTGCGCCTGCAACGTGACGCCAGACGGCAGGTGGATCGAACAGTCGACGTAGAAGGCCCAGCCCGGCTTCGCTACTGTAACGAAAGCTTCGCCGGTTCGGTTGAAGTATTTCGAGATCCGCGATTCAAGCCCGAAAGCGATCCTCTCCTGCAATGCTGCGCCGACTTCGAGCTTCTTGCCCGCGATCTGAACTTGCAATGGAGGCTCCTTCTGCTGGGTGCATGCAGGAAATGCATGCGGGGAGATGCGACCCGCCCTCACTGATCTAGATCAACTGTGGGATTGCCAAACGGCAAGGTCAACCGGTTGTCGTCAGCCGCCCACTGCGAAAATGCGACGGCGCTCCACGGACGACGGGATACGCAACGACTCGCGGTATTTTGCGACGGTCCGCCGCGCGATATCGATGCCGAACGCGCGAAGCCGTTCGACGATCTGGTCGTCTGAAAGGACGGCCTCACGGTTTTCCTGTTCGATCATATCCTTGATGCGGTGGCGCACGGCTTCGGCCGAATGCGAATCCCCGCCCTGCGTTGCAGGGATCGACGCCGAGAAGAAGTATTTTAGCTCGAAAACGCCCCGCGGCGTCGAGACATACTTGTTGGAGGTGACGCGCGAGACAGTCGACTCGTGCATCTCCACCGCGTCCGCCACAGTCTTCAGATTGAGCGGACGCAGCGCTCGCACTCCAGACACGAAGAACCCGTCCTGCTGGCGCACGATCTCGCTCGATACTTTCAGGATTGTGCGGGCGCGCTGGTCCAGCGACTTGATCAGCCAGTTGGCCGACGCCTGGCATTCGGAGAGGAATGTCTTCTCCTCGTCCGTGCGCGACAGGCCAGCAACCTCGGCATAGTAGCTGCGATCAAGCAGAACGCGCGGCAGCGTGTCTGCATTCAATTCAACCGAGAACGTACCGTTGGGCAGTTCGCGCACGAACACGTCCGGCGTGATCGCTGGCGCGGACTCGCCCGCAAACGCTGCGCCGGGACGCGGCGTCAGCGCGCGCAGCTCGGACAGCATGTCGACGATGTCTTCCTGATCGACACCACACAGCTCCGACAGGCGACGAAAATCGCGGCGCGCCGCGACTTCGAGATTTTCGATCAGTTTCTGCATCGCCGGATCGAAGCGGTCGCGATCCTTCAGCTGCAGCGTTAGGCATTCCTGCAGATCGCGCGCCATCACGCCCGTTGGCTCGAAGCCCTGGCATGTCTGCAGTACAGCTTCGACATCCTCGAACTCGACCCCCAGCGCGGTGGCGATTTCGTGCACGTCGCCGCGCATGAACCCGGCCTCATCTGTTTCCTCGATGAGGCGCAGGCCGATCAGGCGATCGGCTTCGATCAGCCCGGCGATCTGCAGCTGGTCTTCCAGATGGTCGCGCAGCGACTTCTCTTCGGCGGTGATCGCCTCGAGGTCAAAATCCTCGGACACCTGCTTGCCCGAGCCAGCCTTCGACCAGTCGAGCTGCGCAGAAGGTCCGCTCGGCCCGCTGGCGTCTGCACGCTCGGAGGGGCTGTCGGATTCGTAGACATCGTCCGATCCCGCATCGAGTTCGCGGCTGGCCTTGTCGGCTCCGTCGGACTCGTCGAGGCGCATCTCCTCGCGGCGTTCGGACGTCTTTTCGGGAGCGTCGTTATCGAGCGCCGGACCCTCCCCCTCGGCGCGGGCGAGAAGCGGGTTACGCTCGATTTCGGTCTCGACATATTCCTGGAGTTCGACGTTAGAGAGCTGGAGCAGCTTGATCGCCTGCTGCAGCTGCGGCGTCATGACGAGGGATTGCCCCTGTCTCAGCTGCAAGCGATGCGCAAGCGCCACGCGATTACTCCCAAGCCGATCGTCGAACCCGCCGAACCGTTCCGGCAGCGTCTGACCTCATTCAGCCTAACCTATAACCACGGTATTAAAATTGCATAATCGACATGCCACCGACTTTGCTGCACCCGCGGATTTGCGGGGAGAAAACCGTTACTGGGCGGTAAATCGCGCACCGAGGTAGACGCGCCGGACATCCTCATTGGTGAGGACTTCAGACGGTGCCCCTTCAAACAGGACCTTGCCGTCATAAATGATCGAGGCGCGGTCGACGATGTCGAGCGTCTCTCGGACCTGGTGGTCAGTGATAAGCACGCCCAGACCCCTGCCCTTCAGGTAACGGACAAGATCTGAGATGTCGGAGACAGCCAGCGGGTCGATGCCGGTGAACGGCTCGTCCAGCAACATGAAGTGTGGACGCGACGCGAGTGCGCGGGCAATCTCGACCCGGCGGCGTTCGCCGCCCGACAAGGAGTTGGCGTTCTGCTTGGCGAGTCGCGCAATCTGCAGCTCCTCCAGCAGCGACTCCGTAAGCTCTGTCCGCTTGGCGTGCGAGCTCTCCGTCAGCTCGGCGACGGCCATGATGTTGTCCCAGACGGACATGCCGCGGAAGATCGAGTTTTCCTGCGGCAGGTAGCCTGCGCCCAGACGCGCGCGCTGGTACATCGGCAGCGCGGTCACGTCCGCACCGTCCATCGTCACCTTTCCGCTGTCGGCCTGGATAAGTCCCATGATCATGTAGAAGCACGTCGTCTTGCCTGCCCCGTTGGGACCAAGCAGGCCGACGATCTCGCCACGCTTCAGGTGGAGGCTGACGTCCTTGACGACCTGACGCCCCTTGAACGATTTGGCGAGGTTGCTGGCGCGCAAGCCATCGCGGTCATCGGTCTCGTAGGCGATCGTCGCCGTCTCGTTGCGCGCGTCCATGCGTGGATCAATTCGGTGCTGGAGCGG
Source organism: uncultured Alphaproteobacteria bacterium (assembly GCA_903842595.1). Classification (GTDB taxonomy): domain Bacteria; phylum Pseudomonadota; class Alphaproteobacteria; order Caulobacterales; family Hyphomonadaceae; genus UBA7672. The sequence goes on along the minus strand of CAIMMO010000078.1, from coordinate 45,648 downwards.
GCGCCGCACCCGGGGCGGGCGTGGTCCCTGCTGGCGTTGCTGGCTTCTTGGCGGTGTTGAACACGCTGGTCACGCGGTTACGGCCAGCCGTGATTACCGTTCGACCCTCGCTGATCGAGTAAACCACGTTGGTGCCGCGCACCACGCCGTCCTCACCGCGCGACAGGATCACGTCTCCGGTGATGGTGATGGTGTCAGTCGGAAAGTCATACTGCGCGCGATCACCGCGAATGCGCACATCGGGAGCGAGGTAGAACACCTTGCCTTCTGCGATCAGTACCTCGATCTCGTCGCACTGCGCCTCGCCGCCGCCCGTAGGCGTCGTCTTGGAGCAGACAAAGGTCAGCTTGTCGGTCGTGATCTTGCTATCGCCTTGTGTGGCGACGACATTGCCCGTGTAGACGCCGCGACCTTCGTTTTGCAGGTATTCACTCTTGTCCGAGACGATTTCGAGCGGCGCATCGCTCTGCCCGACCTGCGCATGTGCGGCCCCCGCCATGAACGTCATGGAGGCAGCGCCCGCCGCGAACGTCATTGCAAGCCGTGACCAGACCATCGTCTTCATCCTGTTCTTCACGCCCGACACGGCTACTGACCGCGCTTCTTCTTGGGCGTGAATTTTGTCCAAACATTGCCCTTAAGGATGATGCGGTTGCCATCATCCAGAACCTCATACGAATCCGCCCGGACCTCGCCAACGGCCCCGAAGCCGTTGAGCGGCTCCTGCCCCTCGACGCGGTTTTCTCTCACATACATCCGGGTCTTCTGCGAGGTGAATGTGTAGCCGCCAGCATCCGTCATCACGACATCGCCCTCGAGATCCAGCACTTCAAGCTCCGAGTTCCACACGCCTGTGCGTGCCTGGACAGTCGAAGACGCCACATCCTTGAGCCGCGGATTGACCAGGTCGACCAGCGCCGGATTGTCCCGCCGGCGCTGCGCCGTGGCCGCGGTCAGGACATAGGGACGGTCATTGTCGTCATAGCCGTCGAAACGGGGACCATGGACCGTAACGCTGAGGCCTGCTGCACCCGGTTCCGAGCGCTGTTCCCGAAAGCTGCTCTCGATGATCGTTCCCAGCAGCCACCCCACCGACAGAACGGCACCGATGGTGAACAGCAGCCGCAGGATATGCACCAGCGCCGTCCGCTGCCGGGCCTCCTTCAGGGAGGTGGCGCGGCGGGGACCCCACAGGTCGATCGAATGGTTGTGAGCTGAAACCATGGCGCGAACCTAGAGGGTGCTGCCGCGGCAGGGAACTGCCGCGGCACAGCTAAATAGAGGCCAACTCGCCCGTCCGGTGCTCCCGGCGCCGGATTTCCTCAGCTATGTGCAAAAATGTCCTGCTCGCCCCAGCCGGACAGGTCGAGGGCGGCGCGAACCGGCAGGAAATCGAAACAGGCCTGGGCCAGCTCGGTCCGCCCTTCACGCTCCAGCATCGTGTCCAGCCGCGCCTTGATCTCGTGGAGGTGCAACACGTCGGACGCGGCATAGGCAAGCTGGGCTTCCGACAGCTGGTCAGACCCCCAGTCCGAGCTCTGCTGGGCCTTGGACATATCGATGTTGACAAGTTCCTTGGCCAGGTCCTTGAGCGAGTGCCGGTCGGTGTAGGTTCGCGCCAGCCGCGAGGCGATCTTGGTGCAATACACCGGAAAGCAAGGTGCCCCGAGCCATTGCTGGATCATGGCGAGGTCGAACCGCGCGAAATGAAAGATCTTCAGGATACGCGGATTGGCGACCAGCGCCTTCAGGTTCGGACAATTGTAATCAGGCCGCTGCAGGCGGACGACATGTGCGTCCCCCTTCCCGTCGGACAGCTGCACGACGCACAGCGCATCGCGGAACGGGTTCAGCCCCATGGTTTCCGTGTCGATGGCGACCGAGCCCTCGAACTTCACATGAGCCGGCAGGTCGCCTTCGTGATGATGGATGGCCAACGTCGTTTCTCCTCGAACCTGCCGGAGCAATGGCGGTAAAACGCGCCCACCGCAACTGCCGGTCCCGGCCAGGGGCCGGAACGCCAGGCTCGGGAGCGGCGCTTACCGATTCGCGTCCAACGTCTCGCGGAGGTTTTCCAGGAACGGCAACGCAGCGCGCACATCCTCTGCCGGAACAAGCTTGACGATGTCGTCCATGACCTCGCCTGTCGCTCGCACGCATCTCTCCCGCATCCTCCGTCCGGCGTCCGTGATCTCGACCAGCTTGCCGCGCGCATCGTCCGGATCGGTCGTGATGCAAACAAGGCCCTGGGCCTCCAGCCGCTGCAGCGTGTTTGTCATGGCGCCCTTGGTCACCTGAAAGGCGCGGGCAAGACGGCTCGGCGCCCATGATCCGCCAAGGCGGACGAGATGATTGAGCAGGCTGAACTGCGCGATCGACATGCCTTCCGGAAGCACGCGCTCCAGCCTGTTGGATGACAGCTGAGAGATGATGCCGATCTCGTTGAACATCTGGAAGTAGAGCCGGCTCAGGTCTTCGCTCTTGCTCAACTCTGTCCCTCGCCGAGGATGTGCGCCGCAAGCCCGCGTCGCGGTGCAGGAATCACCGCATCGGCATAGCCTGCGCGCACCAGCATCTGCACGCGCTTGCCATCCCCGATCAATGCATGAACCTCATCGTAGAGCGGGCGCATCTCGGGGAATTCCTGCAGCGCCTGGCTCCATGGATGGATGGCGAGGCCAAGCTCGGCCGCCTTCAGCGCCAGCCGCGCATAGGCCCTGCCCGCGTTCAGTTCGCTCGTCCGCCCGGCATGATCATTGATGAGCCAGGCATACGCTCGCGCAGAAGCAGCCTTGGGCCGGTAGGTGTCGAGACCCATCTTGAACGCGTCAGACTTCGTATCAAGCAGGGCTTCGTGTGATACCATGCCGGTCATCCGCGCCAGCTCCATCATCGGCCCCTCCAGCACAAGACCATCCCGCCACTGCTCAACCTCCGCCTTGCCGATCCGCATCAGGTCGATGCTTTCCTTCATCGTTCGATAGGTCAGTGATTCTGTCTCATGGCCGCGCCAGGTAATGTCGCGCAGCTTCGCCACGCGCCCGGCATCAGCCGTCGTTTGCGCCATGACGCCGTGCACCGAGCCCGCCGCATCAAGCTGAGCCAACAGGTCGGCTGCAACATCGCGCTCGCTATAGGTGTTTCGGTTGGTCCGCCGGATGCCAATCGCCGCGAATGCAGGATCAGCCTGCGCCGCGCGCGCAACGAATTTGACTTGCGCAACGGCGCGAGCATCGAGGCGCGGCGCCGGATCGCCTTCCGGAAAAGGCGTGATCTCCGCGGCATAGCCTTCGTGTGCAGCGGCGATGGACAGCAGTTCAAGAAACGCCCCGCAACCCAGCACGATCTGCCTGTCGAACGGATCTGTCTCCGGCAGGCGGCGATCGAGATCGCAGAACAGCGTCAGACCATCCTCGCCATCAAGGCGGACGAGCCATGGCTGGCGATTGTGCGGATTGGGCGCGAGCAACGCGTAGGACAGAAAGCGGCGGCGATACTCTGCCGGCGCGCCTGCCTCTCGCCATGCCGTGCGCGCCTCGTCCGAGGGCCCGTTGGCGAGATAGAATGCCGCCCCCCCAAGCGCTGCGAGGACCACCCCCCCACCAACCAGTTTGAGAATTCCACGACGCGTTGTCATGAACGATTGCTCCTTGGGTCAGGCCTCGACGTTTGCGAGGCGGGCGCGGGGAACGGTCACGGCTCTGGCGAGCATGACACCTGCAACGGCTGCAAACCAGAGCAGCATACCCGATGTCCCGATAACGACATCGACCGGAGAGGTTATGCCGACCAGCGCCAGCGACGGCATGCAGGACACTGCCGCCACCGGGAAGGCTAACCAGCCAAGCCAGGCCGGCAGTCCGCGATCCCTGATAATGAGCGCTCCTGCGCAAACCAGCCACAGCGCAGCGAACATGCCGACGCCGAGATCCTCCCCGATCGTGCCGCCATACGCGTTGAGGGCGGCCTGCGTCGTCTCGATCGCAACGCGCTCCATCGACCCCTCAGGCGCTGCGGCATAGGCATCGGCCAGCGCCGACGAGCCTGAAAGCCAACGTACGATGCCGATGGCACGGGCCAGCGCGGATGCCACGCCAAGCGCGATCGCGACCATTGCAAGCGCGCCGAGCGCCTTGGTCCCGCTCGCCAGCCTGACAATCAGCGCAGCGCTGCCCGCGAACGCCAGCGACCAGGCGAGATAGAGCCCGTAGCCAAGCTGCACCGCCGCGCGCTCTGCGTGGATCAGCGGCAAGGTCTGCTCGGCTGGAAAATCGAGACTGGAAGGCCAGTCAATCGCGCCGCCCAGTATCGCCATCGGCACAAAGATAAAGAAAGCCTGGAAGAACAGGACGACAGATGTCGACACGTATTGGATGCGCATAGGGAGCCTCCTTTTTTTCGCTTGGGCAGCGAAAATTTGGTTCATCTCTGAACTATCTAGTTCAACGATGAACTATATGCAAGTGGTTATCCACAATGGCTGGCGAAGCCTGATCAGGCGCGAATGATCAGAAGTGAAGGCTTTCCGGAAGAGGCGCGGAGACCCTTGAATCCTGCCCGCGCGACCTGTATCAACCGCGCCTTGCTGTCTGCCCAGATGGCGGAATTGGTAGACGCACTAGTTTCAGGTACTAGCGGGTAACACCGTGGAGGTTCGAGTCCTCTTCTGGGCACCAGGCCCTGCTACGGCAGGGGCGCTTCGTTTCCGAGCAGGAACAGAAAGTCGCAATAAATCAAGAACAAGTGGTCGAGTTTCGTCTGTCGCGGCCCGGCAGATGGCGGTCTTCTGCGACAGACACGCTGGCATTGGTGTTCGTACTTTGGGTAACAAAAAAGGCGGAGAAAGCCACTCAACGACGCCCAGCCTGGAGCCCGCAGCGCAGCCTGTCGATTGAGCGAGCGACGAGCTTCACATCATGCCTCAACCGCTGGGGCCAGGCTGGGCTGGTAACTTATCGCCTCGATGGCCGACAATCGCCCCTGTCATTCGGATCGTCCGCGGTAACGTTGCCCGCCGCTGTGGCGCGTTTTCTTCTGCACAGATGCCGGGGAGAAGCCCCTCGGCCTGCTCAGGTCCGGCCGGTGCCGGGCCATGACGCGGGTCGCGCGATCGCTCTGGCGGACAAGTTGCAGCTCGATCAGGCACAAGCCATAAGGGCGGATGAGCATGGCAGATCCCAAAGAGTGCAAAGCGTTTCTCGACGCCCACCCGCACATCAATTTTTTCGAGATTTTCTTCACCAATATGGCGGGGGTGCCGCGCGGCAAGCGCCTGCGGCGGCATGAGATCCTCGCCGTCTTCGAGCAGGGCCGCTTCCTGCCGGGCTCAATCCTCGTCAACGACATCACCGGGCAGGATGTCGAGGCGACAGGGCTGGTATGGGAGGACGGGGACGCCGACCGCATCGCGAGGCCCGTTTCCGGCCGTCTGACGCCAGCGCCATGGCTGGGCGATGATGTCGCGCAGGTTGCGCTGTCCATGTACGAGCTCAATGGCGCAGCCAACGATATTGATCCGCGCCATGTCCTGCAGCGCGTGATCGATCGCTTTGCCGCGGATGGCATGACCCCGGTGGTGGCGTGCGAACTCGAATACTATCTGGTTGACGCGAGGCGCACGCCCGACGGCAAGATCCAGCTGCCCCTTTCGCCCCTGACCGGCGAGCGGGCAATGCAACATCAGGTCTATGGCCTGCGCGAGGTTGAAGAGGCGAGCGCCTTCCTGCGGGACCTGTGGGCCGCCGCCGACACCATGGGCGTTCCCCTGGAGGGCGCGATCAGCGAGTATGCGCCCGGCCAGCTTGAACTCACCCTGAAGCACCACCCCGATGCGTTGCGCGCAGCTGACGACGCCGTACTCTACAAGCGCGCCGCCAAGGGCGTGGCGCTCCGGCACGGGTGCGAGGCGACGTTTATGGCCAAGCCGTTCGCCGACCGGGCAGGCTCGGGCATGCACCTTCACGTAAGCATCAATGACGCTAAGGGCAGGAACATCATGGCGGCGGATGCGCCAGAGGGCTCGCCAGCCGTTCGTCATGCCATCGGCGGGATGAAGACGCTGCTGGCGGACTCCATGGCGATCTATGCGCCAAACGCCAACTCCTACCGCCGCTTCCGCGCCAACTCGTATGCGCCTGTGGCGCCGACATGGGGGGTCAACAACCGGACCGTGTCCTTCCGCGTCCCGGCGGGCGCGCCCGCAACCCGCCATATCGAGCATCGCGTGGCCGGCGCGGACGCTCACCCCGCCCTCGCGGTTGCAGCATTGCTTGCAGCGACACACTACGGACTTACGAACCAGATCGACCCGGGCCCCGCCATCGTGGGCGATGGCTATGCCCAGGCGGCGGCCGGCGGGGAAATGATCCCGCTCAACTGGTTTGCTGCGGTCGAGCGTTTCGCCCGGAGCGAGCTGCTCAATGATTACTTCGGTGAACGGTTTGTACGCATGTATGCTGCGGTAAAGCGCACCGAGCAGGAACGCTTCAATTCTGCGATCCCTGATATTGATTATGACTGGTATTTGCGGTCCTGTTGAAGCCTCTGTGCAGCTGTCCTGGCTGACCGCAAAGGGAGGTGAGCTTGAAAGACCGATATCCGCGCGGCGCTTCGCGCCGGTCGATCCTGCAGCAGTTCGGGGCCGCGGCTGTCGGCATATCCTTCGCCGGCGGGCTCAGCGCATGCAGCAGCCCAGGCGAGCGTGTCGTCAATTTCTACAACTGGGACACTTACATCGGCCCTACAACCCTCAAAGATTTCCAGGCCGCTGCCGGCGCGCGCGTCGAGATGAGCCTTTTTTCCAATAATGACGAGTTGTTTGCGCGCCTGCGCGCTGGCAATCCGGGTTTCGACGTGATCGTGCCCTCGAACGAATTCGTGACGCGCATGAGCGAGGCGAACATGCTCATGCCGCTCGATCGCGCCAAGATCCCCAACTTCGCCAACCTCCTGCCCGAGTTCCAGGACGCCGCGTTCGATCCTGGCCGGAAGTACTCGATGCCCTACACATGGCTGGTCCTCGGCATCGGTTATCGTAAAGAAGCGATGCTCAATGGCGAAACACCCAACTCGTGGCGCTATCTGTTCGATTCAGATCAGTACGCCGGCCGCATCGCCCTGATTTCGGAATCAGCCGATCTCGTTCGGTTGTGCGGCAAGTATATGGGCCTGTCCATCAACAACATCCCGGATGAAGCACTTACGCAAATTGAGCAAATGCTGATCCGCCAGAAACCTCGCATCAAGAAGTTTCACGGGGACGATGGCCAGGATCTTCTTGCCTCTGGGGAAGTGGACATCGTGCTGGAATACAATGGTGACATCGCCCAGCTGATGGCGGCCGAGGGAGGCGAAAAGTTCGATTTCGTGGTTCCTCAGGAAGGCACACTCATCACCTCGGACTGCCTATGCATTCCAGCCGGGGCCCCCAACCCGGATGACGCCCACGCCTTCATCAACTACCTGCTCGATGCGGAAGCTGGCGAGAAGATAACCAGAGAGATTCAGTATCCGACGCCCAACGCCGCCGCTGCGGCGCGCATGGACGCGGCCTACCAGAGCAATCGCGCCATCTTCCCGCCTGCCGATGTCATGGCCAAGAGCGAGTACGGCGCATTCGAGGGCGATGCGCGCGCGCGTATGTACGAGGAGATCTTCACGCGCATCAGCGCGGCATAGAAAAGCGCAGGGGAAGCAGGGATGGAACAGTCCTGGCGCCGAGCGAAGGCGGCGTTCGCCGCAATCGCGCTTCCCCCGCTTACCTGGCTGCTGCTGTTCTTCCTGATCCCGCTGGCGGTGATCTGGGCCTATTCGTTCGGCGAAAACACCGGACCGGTTACCATCGACCTTACCGGAACGTTCGCGAACTATCTGCGCGCGATTGAGCCGATCTATCTCGAGATCTTCTGGAAGAGCATACTGATCGCCGGGCTGACGACCATGCTTTGCCTGGTCATAGGGTTTCCCGTGGCGCTGGCGATCGCCTTCGCCAGTCCACGCACGAAAACATGGCTGCTGATGCTGATCATGCTGCCGTTCTGGACGAACCTCCTGATCCGCACCTTCGCCCTTGTCGCGGTGCTGCGCGAGAACGGTTACGTCAATTTCGCGCTGGAATGGTTATGGAACAACGCCAGCTGGGCGATGACGCTGGCGGGCTTCCAGCCTCTCGGCGAGTTCGAGCCGCTCAAACTTCTTTACAACAACGCCGCCGTGGTCGTCGGCCTGGTCTATGTTCACCTGCCCTTCATGGTGCTTCCGCTCTATTCCGCCCTCGACCGGATGGACCGCTCGCTGATGGAAGCGAGCCTCGACCTGGGCGCGGGCCATTTGCGTACCATCCTGCTGGTCGTCGTGCCGCTGGCGGCCCCCGGCATCGCCTCAGGGGTGCTCATTACCTTCATACCGGCCCTAGGCGCCTATCTGACGCCTGACCTGCTGGGGGGAACCGACAGCCAGATGATCGCCAATGTCATCGAGCGGCAGTTCAAACGCGCCAATGACTGGCCCTTCGGCGCAGCGCTCTCCTTCCTGCTGATGTACCTGACTTTCATCGCCATTGCGATCCAGACGACGTTGCAGCGCCGCGCCGACAGGAGAGGCGCATGAGCGAGGCCGCCACACCCCGCCCGCGCAGAGAAAGGCCGGGGCCGCTCGAATACCTCCGCAGATGGCCGCTGCGCATCATGGTCGGCGGCACGCTGTTCTTTCTCTATCTGCCGCTGATCACGCTGATGGTGTTCAGCTTCAACGACAGCCGCCGCAATATCGTCTGGGAAGGCTTCACCCTGAAGTATTACGAGAAGGCGTTCAGCAACGCCTCGCTCATCGAGGCGTTCACCAACTCGCTGACCATCGCGTTCGCAACAACCATCCTCTCGGTGATATTGGGCGCGCTCGCCGCCGTGATGTTGTGGCGTTTCCGTTTTCCCGGAAAGACAGCAGCCGAAGGCGGTATGGCACTGCCCATTGTTGTGCCCGAAATCTGCATGGGCGTGGCGATGCTGGTGTTCTTCGCGCGCGTTATGCCCTGGCCGCAGGGACTGCCATGGCCAGCCAATCTCGGCGCCATCATCATCGCGCACACTTCCTTTGCTTTCCCCTTTGTCGCCACGGTCGTGCGCGCAAGGCTCGCATCATTCAACCGCGAGCTTGAGGAAGCTGCGAAGGACCTTGGCGCCAGTGAGTGGCGCACCTTCTGGGACGTCCTCGTGCCGCACATGCAGCCAGGGCTGATCGCCGGCGCACTGCTGGCGTTCACGCTCAGCCTCGATGACTTCGTCATCACCTTCTTCACCGCCGGACCGGACACGGTCACATTCCCGGTGAAGGTCTATTCCATGCTGCGTTTCTCGATCAGCCCGGAAGTCAACGCAGCCTCAACCATCCTCATCGTGGTTACCGTGGCGCTGACGGCGATCGGCCTTCACCTGCAGAACCGCAACGCGCAGAAGACAAAGGCCTGACCCCCATGACCGATGTCGCGCAAAACTCCCTGGATGCACCTGCGCTGAGGCCAGACGCGCGCGGGAAGGACAATGTGATTATCCGCTTCGAGAGCATTACCAAGCGGTTTGGCAATCTGCCCGCCGTCGATAATGTCACCCTCGATGTGCGCGAAGGCGAGTTCTTCGCCCTGCTTGGACCCTCCGGCTGCGGGAAGACCACTTTGCTGCGCATGCTGGCTGGCTTCGAGACGCCGACAGAAGGTCGCATTCTCATCGACGGCAAGGACATCGCAAACCTGCCGCCCAACAGGCGGCCGGTGAACATGGTGTTCCAGTCCTACGCCGTGTTTCCGCACATGAAGGTAACCGACAATATCGCCTATGGCCTCAAGATGGACGGGGTTTCGGGCAATGAGATTCGCCGGCGCGTCGATGAGGCGCTTGAACTCGTCAAGCTTGGCGGACTTGGCGAGCGAATGCCCGACCAGCTCTCTGGCGGCCAGCGCCAGCGTGTGGCGCTGGCGCGGGCGCTGGTAAAGCGTCCGCGCGTGCTGCTCCTTGATGAACCCCTCTCCGCGCTGGACGCCAAGCTGCGCGATCAAATGCGCTCCGAACTTACCTCGCTCCAGAAGAAGGTCGGCATCACCTTCATCATGGTCACCCATGACCAGGATGAGGCGCTGGCGATCGCCACGCGCTGTGCGGTGATGAACCGCGGGATGCTCGCTCAGGTGGCGACGCCCTCAGATCTTTACGAATTCCCCAACTCGCAATTCGTGGCCGATTTCGTGGGCAGGGTGAACATGTTCGAGGGCGTTCTCGAAAAGGATGAACAGGACGAAGCCGTGGTGCGATGCGCGGACTTCTCCGCACCGGTCTACCTCGACCATGGCGTCACCGGCGCGCGCGGAACGACCGTCTGGGTGGCGCTGCGGCCCGAGAAGATCGAAATGCACAAGCGCGCGGAAGGACAAACTCCGTTCAAGATGGAAGATGCGCCCCAGGGGGCTAATGTGACGCCCGGGATAATTCGCGAGATTGTGTACCTGGGCAGTGAAACCAATTACGAGGTCGAACTGGAAGGTGGGCGGCGCGTCAAGACGTTCAGATCCAACCTCACGCGCTATGATCAGGAAGACTTCACCCACAACGAGCCGGTCTGGCTTGCCTGGCATGCCTGCTCGCCCGCGGTCCTGTTGTCGTAATGCAGTCCAGCGCACACCGGCCAGTCCTTGGCGTCATCTGCTGCAACCGCTCGATCGATGGGCAGGCGGGGCAGGCGGTCATGACGCGCTATCTCAATTCCGCGCTTCGCTATGCCGAGGCGGCGGGACTGCTTATCCCGGCATTGCCGGAGCTCTTTCACGCACGCGAGGTCGCCCCGCGCATCGACGGACTCCTGCTGACCGGGACGCCCTCCAATCTCGACCCCAAACGCTATGGCGCCCCGGCTGAGGACGCGCTGGGCCCCTTCGACCCGGATCGCGACGAGATGACCTCGGAGCTGATCGCGGCCATGCTCGATCTCGGCAAGCCGGTGTTTGGGATCTGCCGCGGCTTCCAGGAGCTGAACGTGGCCTTTGGCGGCACCCTGCGACGTGACATGGCCGAGCATCCCGACCTTCTGCATCACCATGCGCCCGACGGCGTCAGCTTCGAAGAGATGTTCGACCACATCCATCCCGTCAGGCTGGAAGAAGACGGCGTTCTGAAAAGAGCCTACGGGCGCGATGCACTTGACATCGTCTCCGTCCACTATCAGGGCGTGGAGGCGCTGGGTGCGGGACTGAGGGTGGAAGCAAGAGCGCCGGACGGGGTGATCGAGGCGGTCTCGGCCAACGTGAATGGAGCCCTCGTGCTCGCGGTGCAATGGCACCCGGAGTGGAAAGCGAGCGAGAATCCGCAATCGCAGTTATTCTTCCAGCTGCTCGGGCGCGCTCTGCGCAACGAGCCGCTTGTCTAGAGACCAAGGAAAACAGATGGCCGGCCGCAACTACAATATCCCTGAACTGCGACGCCTTGATATGGAGCATCACCTGCCGGCTCAGGCGAACTATGGCGAGATTGTCGCGCTCGGCGGCAGCCGGATCATAACACGTGCCGATGGCTGCACCGTGTGGGATGGCGATGGCAACGCGCTGCTGGACGGCATGGCAGGCCTTTGGTGCGTGAACGTGGGCTATGGACGCGAGGAACTGGCTCAGGCGGCTGGCGAGCAGATGCGCGAGCTGCCTTTCTACAACACCTTCTTCAAGACGGCGACGCCGCCCACTGTGATGCTGGCGACCAGGCTCGCGGAGCTGCTGGGCGGGGACCTGCAGCACGTGTTCTTCAACTCGTCGGGCTCGGAGGCGAACGACACCGTGATGCGCATGGTGCGCCATTACTGGCATGTCCACGGACAGCCCACGCGCACGATATTCATCTCGCGCTGGAACGCCTATCACGGCTCGACCATGGCGGGGGCAAGCCTTGGCGGCATGAAACAGATGCATCCCATCGGCGGCTTGCCGATCCCTGGCGTCGAACACGTGGCGCAGCCCTACAAATTCGGGGAGGGCTTCAACGAGGATGAAGACGCATTCTCCGCGCGCTGCGCCCAGGAGATCGAGGATCGTATACTGAAGGTCGGGCCCGAGAACGTGGCTGCATTTATCGGCGAGCCCGTACAAGGCGCAGGCGGGGTAATCATCCCGCCCAGGGGGTACTGGAAACGCGTGGAGGCCATCTGCAGGAAGTACGACATCCTGCTGGTCATTGATGAGGTCATCTGCGGATTTGGCCGGCTCGGCGAGTGGTTCGGGTTCCAGCATTTCGGGGTCACACCCGACCTTGTGTCCATGGCAAAGGGGCTGTCGTCGGGCTACCTGCCGATTTCAGCGACGGCTGTATCGCACCGGATTGTCGAAGTGCTGCGCGAGAAAGGCGGCGATTTCGTTCATGGCTATACCTATTCTGGCCATCCGGTGTCAGCGGCGGTGGCGCTCAAGAACCTGGAGATTATCGGGCGCGAGGGCCTGGTCGCTCGCGTGAAGAACGACATCGGTCCCTACCTCGCCGAGGCGCTCAGGCGCCTGGACGGCGACCCGCTTGTGGGCGAAACGCGCTCGCTCGGCCTGATTGGCGCCGTCGAGATCGTGGCGCAGAAAGGAACGAATGAGCGCTTCACGGGAAAGGAAGGCAAGGCCGGACCGATCGTGCGCGACACGTGCATCAAGAACGGTCTCATGGTGCGCGGCATCCGTGACTCGATCGTGATGTGCCCGCCGCTCATCATATCGCATGCGGAGATCGATCGCATGATCGACATCATCGCCCGATCCCTGCGCGAAGCTGAGCCGGCCCTGCGGGCCCTTGAGTCGTCCTAGGGGGCGGGCCCGAGCGATCGCTCCACGCATGGGAGGCTAACCCGGGGGGGCGCATCGTGCATCCGGGGACACAGAGGCTGTCCCTCGGATCATCGCCACCGGCACGCAAAAGAACTGAAGGGCGCAATTTCAAGGTATTCTGCCTGTATCGCGGGCAGGAAAGCCTGCACGCTGCCGGCCGAATTGTTGCAAACATGCGTGGAAAAACGCAGGCAGTGTGATAGAAATCTGCAATCGGCTTCCTGCCGCTTGGCCTTTATCAATGCGTGATGGCTGCTGGCCGTCTTCATCTAAAGGCTGCGGGAATCGCGTGGTTTGCGGGCACTCCTTTGCGGTCCTCCGGGCCGTAACGCGCGCTGCGCTGGCCTGAATGAGCAAAGGAAGTCGTTTCGCGCCTCACGAGGGGGCATGGAGCACGCATGCGTCTCAACAAGCTGGTGGCCTATGAGCAGTAAGTTTGCACAATGGATCAATGAACGCGGCATCGGCGAGGTGGAGTGCCTTGTCCCTGACCTCAACGGCGTCATTCGCGGCAAGCTGTTTCCCGCCCAGAAATTCATCCAGAGCGAACGGGACGGATCATTGCGCATTCCCTCGAGCGTCTACACGCTTACGGTGACGGGCGAGTATGCGGACGATGAGGAGGATGCCGAGGCCATCAGCGATCCCGACGTCGTTCTGCGGCCAGAATTCGAAACGCTGTGCGTGGCGCCGGGGTACAAAACGCCAACCGCTTTCGTGTTCGCAGATGCATTCCATACTGATGGACGGCCCTTTGATGTCGCGCCGCGCTATGTGCTCAAGCGCGTTCTGGACCTTTACCGAAAGGAAGGCCTGCGCCCCGTCGTGGCGCCAGAGCTGGAATTCTATCTCACCCAGGTCAACACCGACCCAGACTTGCCCCTGGTGCCGCCACCCGGCCGCTCAGGCCGTTCGGAGACGTCCCCGCAACCTTACGGGCTTGAAGCCATCACAGAGTATGAAGACCTGATCGAGACCATCTACGAACACGCCGAAGAGGCCTCGCTTCATCTTGATACCATGATCCATGAGAGCGGCACCGCGCAGCTTGAGATCAACTTCAATCACGGCGATTCGATCCATGTCTCCGACCAGGTTCTGGTGTTCAAGCGGATCGTCCGGCAGGTCGCGCTGAAGCATAAGGTCTATGCGACGTTCATGGCCAAGCCGATGGAAAACCAGCCTGGCAGCGCCATGCACCTGCACATCTCGATGGTCGACTCGAAGTCTGGCGACAATCTCTTCGGCGGGCCGCTCGATCACATGGGCGGTAACACGCAGCTGTTTCGTCACTTCATCGGCGGACTGCAGAGATACCTGGGCCTGGTCACCCCGCTGTTTGCGCCGAACGTGAATTCCTTCCGCCGGATGCGTCCGGGCTTTTCCGCCCCCATCAACCTGCACTGGAGCTATGACAACCGCTCGTGCGGGCTACGTGTGCCGATTTCCCAGCCGGAAAACCGCCGCATCGAGAACCGCCTGCCGGGCGCGGACGCAAACCCTTACCTTGCACTCGCTGCCTGCCTGGTATGCGGGTTCATCGGCATCCGCGACGAGATCGAACCAAGCGCGATGATTGAAGGAAGCGCATATGAGAAAGCGCGTACTTTGCCGCGCAACCTCTATGAAGCGCTTGACCGCTTCCGCGACTGTGCACCGGTGCGCGAATTGCTGGGCGAGCATTTCTGCGATGTCTTCCTTCGGATCAAGGCCCATGAACTGGCCGCCTATGAAGGCGTTATCAGTTCATGGGAGCGCGACCATCTGCTCCTGAAGGTCTGAGGTGGGCTTCAACAACGGCTACGGCATGGAGCAGTCGTACTACGTTGCGACAAGCAACGCCTTCACTGCAGCCCCGCAGCTTGAAGGCGACTAGCTTGCCGACGTGGTGGTCATAGGCGGGGGCTATACCGGGCTGCATGCGGCGCTGCGCGCAGCCGAACGCGGCTTCTCCGTCATCCTGCTTGAGGCAGGACGCATTGGCTGGGGCGCATCGGGCCGCAATGGCGGACAAATGATCCCGGGCTGGCGCAAGGGCGCGAGCGAACTTATCGGGCGCTATGGGCCGGAAACAGCAAGGCGCTTGTTCGATCTTTCAATGGAGGCGCGAGCGCTGACGCTGGAGACGATTGAGAGGAGCGCCATTGCATGCAGTCTTCGCACCAGTGGCCACCTGACGCTTGCAGCCAAGGCAGGTGACCTCGCCGGAATGCACGCACAAGCCGATACGCTTGCACGCGTGATGGACTATCCGCATGCACGCGTGCTCACCGCAGCAGATGCCCGCAACAGAGTTCCGGTAAAGGGCATGCATGGCGGATTGCTCGATGAAGGTGGAGGCCACCTTCACCCGCTTAACTACGCCCTTGGTCTTGCCGAAGCAGCGCGAGGCGCAGGCGTGCGGCTGTTCGAACACTCACCCGTCCTTAGCGTCGAGACCACGGGAGGCCTTAGGGCGCGGACGCAGACAGGCGCTGTGAAGGCTCGATTTGGCGTGTTGGCGTGTGATGCATTGCTCGGCGGGCTCGCCCCGCGCATCGCCAGGCGCATCATGCCGGTTGCGAACTACCTGGTGGCGACAGGTCCGCTGGCGGCGCCCGGCAGCATCATCGCGGGCGATCTTGCGGTGAGCGACAGCCGCTTCGTGGTCAACTATTTTCGCATGAGCGCGGATGGACGGCTCATATTTGGCGGGGGCGAGCGCTATGTTCCCCAGCCTCCGCCCGACATCGCCGCGTTTGGACGCGCCCATTTGCTTAAACTGTTTCCCCAACTGCGGCAGGCGCCGATCACCCATGCGTGGGGCGGGCTGGTCTCCATCACCCTGTCACGCCTGCCGCATATCGGTCGCGAGGGAAATCTGTTCTTTGCTCATGGCTATTCAGGTCAGGGCGTGCTGATCCCCGCCCTCGCGGGCAAAGTGCTCGTCGAAGCCATGGCGGGGACAGCCGAGCGATTCGATGTTCTGAAGGGGGTTGCGCCTCCGGAATTTCCCGGCGGGGCGCTGCTGCGTGCGCCGCTCTATGTTCTGGGCATGCTGTGGTACGCGCTTCGCGACCGGCTCTAGAGCAGGTTCACTGAAGCACGAGGCGGAGGGATTTCCGGCCGCGTCGAATGGCGGTTAATCTTCTACAGCATTGAGCGGGAGGCGGGATGGCGACCGGAGCTTGACCTCCGGCACCTGATCTTCATCGACGAAAGTGGCATCTCCACCAAGATGGCGCGCATGCGAGGATGGGCGAAGAAGGGAGAGCGTTGCCGAGCGGCGATCCCGCACGGACACTGGAAGACCGTCACCTTCCTCGATGGATTGACGGCCAACGGCTTTATCGCGCCCATGTTGCTCGACGGTCCCATGGATGGAGATGCGTTCGTGGCCTGGTGTGAACAACTGCTCGCGCCAGCGCTCGCCGAGGACAGCATTGTCGTCATGGACAATCTCGCAGCGCACAAGGTTACCGGTGTACGCGAGGCCATCGAGGCGCGCGGCGCAAGCCTGCTCTATCTGCCGCCCGACAGCCCAGACTTGACCCCGATAGAGAACGGCTTCTCCAGGATCAAAGCGCACATGCGGAAGCTCGCCGCGAGAGCCATCGACACGTTTCACGAAGCTGCCGCAGACGCCCTTGGGACCGTCACCCCAAAAGACGGCACCACCTTCGTCGTCCACGCCGGATAAAGCTCCCATTAAGGGGATCTGCTCTCGTGCGTCGGGCGGTTACGCCGCAACATAGGCTTGCCCCAACGAGGTTCCAGCACGCGACGGATTTGAACAGGAACCATAGGTCGCCAGCGGCGCGCTGGAGGGCATCGATGGGGCTAAAGTCGGGAGCGTGTTTCAGCAGGAAGAGGAACCATGCGCCGTGAGCACGAGCGTGTTCGCCTTCAGAACTTTAGTCGTATCCACCGCCGGCATGGCGAGGCCACATGCATGCACAAGGGCGACAACAGCGAGGCGCATCAGTTGAACCGCCAAACGGCGCGCACCCCGATCTCATCCAGCCCCTGGTTGCGTCCGCTGCCGAGAATTTGCCCATGGCTCAGATGCTCGTAGATGCCCTGGAGAGCGAAATTGGCCGACACATCCCACGACAGCGCAAGCGATGTCCGGAACAGGTCTTCGGAACCCAGCAACACGTTCTCTTCGGCAAACGCCGCAGATTCCGGCGTGCCGTTCGCATAAGGATTGTTGATGTCGCCGTCGTGAAAAACATACCCGAAGCCCGGCTCGAGGTGCCAGCCTTTGGCGAACTCGAAATCCCATTCGAGCCCAACACCACCATAGGACGTGTTACCCTCGGTGTTGACGGACGCCATCACATACGGATGCGCTGCGCCCGCCCACGTCAGAAAGTCCGGCGAGTTGAAACGCACTTCGCCGACGATGTTCACGCCGCCTTCCTTGTCCGCGTTCTTGCAGTCGATGACGCAGATATTGTGCTCCATCACACCGACGCGGATGCTGTCGATCTGCGCGGCCGCGGCGGGCGCGATGGCGGCTGCCGCGCTTGCAGCAAGGAACACAGCTTTCATGGACGCCCTCCAGTTTGTGCGAGAGCTAGAGCATGTTCCCGCGCAACAGGAAATGGTGGCGTTCAGCGGGTTGGCCTGCACACGGCCTAGGAGGGATAGCTCGCGTAGATCGCGGTCGAGCCGTCCTTCTTCAGCAGCAGAACCTGATAGGGTTCCGCCTGTGATTCCGGCCCCATACCCGGCGACCCGAACGGCATGCCCGGAACCGCCAGCCCCAGCGCATCCGGCTTCTCGCGCAGCAGCCGGGCGATCTCCTTAGCCGGCACGTGGCCCTCGATGATATAACCGCCGATCTTTCCGGTGTGGCAGGAGGTGTGTTCAGGCTTCAGCCCCGCATCATGCTTGTGCTGGTTCAGCGCAGCCGGATCGACATAGCTGATCGTCGGCTGGAAGCCGTTCGCCGACAAATGCTTCACCCACTCGCGGCAACACCCGCACCCCTCGCCAGAAACGATCGTCATCGCCGTCTGCGCAATTGCCGGGGCGCACGCCGCCAGCGCCATAAAGCCTGCGAAGGCCAGTTTCCGGATGGACATCATGTGCAAGTCTCCAAGCACGCCCCCGTCTTTTCTTGATGACGAAGACCGGTACGTCAAGCGAACAGGCCTGTGCACGCAACCGTCCCTCACGTGTGGTTGATGCTCCGTGGCCGGGACCGGCAATGTCGGGGGCGCGATTGCGCAGGGCCTCAAGAACAAAGGCCACGCAGTGACGCTCGGCGCACACGATCCCTCCACCCCCGACTTGATCGCGCTTGCAAGCCGGGCCGGAGCCGCAGTTGCAACTCCCCCAGAGGCGGCCTCTATAGCGGAGATCATCATGCTTGCCTTGCCCTGGAATGTCGCGGATGCCGCGGGTGCCTTACTCGGGGACCTTTCGGGCCGGATCGTTGTCGATTGCATGAACCCGCTGGGTCGCACACCGGATGGCCTCGCCCTGACCCTGGGCCACACCAATCCGGGCGGCGAGTTCGTGCAGGGCCGGGTTCGTGGCGCGCATGTCGTGAAAACGCTGAACCACGTCGGCGCCGACATGATGGCGGACAATGCCGGTCTGCAGCACCGCCCGGTGATGTTCATGGCTGGCAATGAAGACGCGGCCAAGAACGCTCTGTCCCAGCTTCTCACCGATCTTGGCTTCGACCCCATGGATGCGAGCGACATCACCAAGTCGCGCCTGCTGGAGCAATTGGGCCTGGGCTGGATCAACCAGGCGCTGTTTTGCGCAAAAGGCAGCGTGGCGGTGAAGGTGGGATTCGAACCCACGGTACGGTTTCCCGTACACACGCTTTCCAAGCGTGCGCCATAGACCACTCGGCCACCTCACCAGCGCAGGATGGGGCTTTTACATGGGGCTGTCTGAAGCGCAAGTTACCGCGTCTCAGCGCCGGATTTGGCACCGGGTCGTTGGGTCACCGCTTCGTCGGCCATGGGCTTCTCTGCCCCCGTCGCGTTGGCCCGGTTCGCCGGCAGCGCGGCGCAGGCTGCCGGATCGACGCTGCGCCTAGCCTGGCGCCGGCGCATTGGCGGCACGCTCATTGCTTCCATGTCACCTGGGGCTGACGCGCGGGGGCGCTTCTGGGTCCGGGGTCTGGCGCTGGCTGCGGTGGGGCAGCCGGCGCCTTTCCCGTCCCGCCTGAAACGTCAGTTCTGAGCGCCGCGCTGATAGACGACTTTCCCGCCGACCACGGTAATCGCAGGCTCGACGGTGAGAATGTCCGCTTCCGGCACAGCCATTATGTCCCCGCTGAAGCCAGTGAAATCGGCCAGCTTGCCCGGCTCGATCGTGCCGAGATCCTTCTCCATGAATGACGCATAGGCTGGCCACAGCGTGAACATCTTCAGCGCTTCCTGGCGCGTCACGGCCTGCTCGGGATGCCAGCCCTCGCCCGATTGGCCCTTGAGGTCCTTGCGGGCGACCGCCGCATAGAACTCGATCCGCGGATCGCCCTGCTCCACCGGCGCATCTGACCCGCCCGCGATGATCGATCCTGCATCGATCAGCGCACGCCAGGCATAAGCCCCAGCCAGCCGATCCGGCCCCAGCCGTGCCGGCGCGAAGTAAAGATCACCGATCGCGTGTGACGGCTGCATCGACGGAATGATCCCGAGTGACTTGAAGCGCGGAATGTCCTCCACATGCAGGATCTGCGAATGCTCGTTGCGCCAGCGCTTGTCCTCGCCCTTGACGCCCGCATCAGCAAACGTCTTCTCCATCCAGTTCAGGACGAGCCGGTTACCTTCGTCTCCGATCGCGTGGTACGCCACCTGGATGTTGGCGTCCGAAGCCTTACGCATCAGCGCCAACATCGCCGCCGCATCCGAGCGCAGGAGCCCGACAGTTTCCGGCTGATCCGAATACGGCGCAGACAGCAGCGCCCCGCGCGATCCCAGCGCGCCATCCATGTAGAGCTTGACCGCCTTCGAAGTAACGAGCCCGTTCTCGCTGGCGCCCCAAAGACCGCCCTCGGTCATCAGGTCGAAATCTCCGCCATCGATGGCATTGTAGAGCCGGAGCTTCATCTCGCCCGCCGCAGCCATCGTGTTCAGCGTCGCGATGTGCGGTCCCAGCACGGACATGTTGTGTATGCCCGTCCAGCCGAGGCTGACAGTGCGGTCGATGCCCTTCACATAGGTCTCGCGCACCTGCGCCTCGCTCGGCGATGTCGCAAGCTGCGCCATCGGCGCCATCGCATCATCGATCAGCATGCCTGTCGGCAGACCATCGCCGCCCACTTCGATCCGTCCTCCTGACGGTTGTGACGTCGGCTTGCCGTCCAGCTTCGCCGCCTTCAGCGCAGCGGTGTTCGCCACCAGCGCATGCCCGTCCGCGCGCGTCAGGACCACAGGCCGCTCGCCGCTTACCGCATCAAGATCCTGCCGCGTCGGGAAGCGCTTCTCCGGCCAGTGTGTCTCGATCCAGCCCCGACCGATCAGCGGCTGCCCGGCTGGCAGCGTCTTGGACGCCTCGTCCACCACGCTCACCAGCTCCGCAATCGACTTGATCTCATCCAGGTCGAGCGTCATCTCGCGCTCGCCGATGCCATAGAGATGCGCGTGGGCGTCGGTGAAACCCGGATAGAGGAAGGCTCCTCCTAGATCGACCTTCTCGGTCGCGGCGCCCGCCGTCTTCAGAAGCTCTTCCGCGGCCCCGACCTCGACGATCCGCCCGTCCTTGACGCTGACAGCGCTCGCCGGCAGCTGGCCGTCGACACCGGTGTAGATCGTGCCGCCATGGATGATCATGTCGGGCGCGGGCCCCGCCGGCTGCTGAGGCTGGCACGCCGCCAGCGCCAGAACCGCTACTCCGGTAGATAAAGCGCGCATGCAAAAACCCCTCGCCATGACAGCAAGGGGTTTAGCGTTCCTACGTCGAAAGAGGAAAGGCTTAGGCGGCCTTCTCGGCGCGCTTGGCGATCTCTTTCTTGACCTTGAGCATTTTCGGCGAGAGCTGCTCATCCTTCGCCTTGGCGAGGTAGCCGTCGAGACCGCCGCGCTTGTCGATCGTGCGGAGAGCGGCCGCCGAAACGCGGGCCGAGTAGGACTGGCCCATCGCATCCGAATGGACCGTCACATTGACCAGGTTCGGCAGGTAGCGCCGCTTGGTCTTGATGTTCGAGTGGCTGACGGTGTGGCCAACCATCGGCTTCTTGCCGGTAAGTTCACAAACGCGGGACATGGGCCCACCTTTCCTAGGTCGTCTGCAGGCGCGGAAAAGCCCGTAAAACGGGGCTTTCGGCGCTGCGCTGAAAGCGAAGGCGGGTGGATAGTGGGGGAGGCCCCGGCTGTCAAGTTCTGGCGGAGCGCCGCCAGGCGACATTCCGGCCGCTCCGCGTAACGCAGAAAACGGTAACCGGGCGCTGCCAGCGCGGGGTTTTTCCGCCGATGCATTCTGGGGTCGCCAGGGGCTCACCGGGAATGAGCGGGAATGTAAGCGTAAAGTCTCGGCAACCGCACCCTATCCACAGGCCTACCCGTTGACCACGGTTACGCGCGCCCCCAACCTTAAATCAGGACCGATCCAGGGTCCCCAAGGGAAGACGGACATGCGCTGGCGCCCATCAACCCAGACAATCGCGACCCCCACCGCCGCGAACCAACACCGCGCCTTCGGGCGTTTTCTCGTCCAATAGTCCCCCTGCATCACCGGGAGGGCCGACTCTGTCCGCCAGCGACAACCAGCGCATCCGGGCCGTGCTTGGCCCCACCAACACCGGCAAGACGCACCTTGCGGTCGAGCGGATGCTCGCGCACGGCACGGGAATGATCGGCCTGCCGCTGCGCCTGCTCGCGCGCGAGATCTACGACAAGATGGTCCAGCAGAAGGGCGAGAAGGCCTGCGCCCTGATCACCGGTGAAGAGCGCATCAAGCCGCCCAACGCCCGCTATTTCGCCTGCACGGTTGAAGCCATGCCGGTCAACGAAGGCGCCGACTTCATCGCCATCGACGAGATCCAGCTCGCGCAGGACCCCGACCGCGGCCACGTCTTCACCGACCGCATCCTGCATGCGCGCGGACGTCACGAAACCATGCTGCTCGGCGCCGACACGATGCGTCCCGCCCTGCAGCGCCTCGGCCTCGACATCGACGGCGAGCGCCGCGAGCGCTTCTCGCAGCTCTCATATGTAGGCCCGACCAAGATCACCAAGCTGCCCAAGCGCTCCGCCATCGTCGCCTTCTCCTCGGAGGAGGTCTACGCAATAGCCGAGCTGCTGAAGCGCCAGCGCGGCGGATGCGCCGTCATCATGGGCGCGCTCAGCCCGCGCACGCGCAACGCCCAAATAGATCTCTACCAGGCCGGCGAGGTCGACTACATCGTCGCCACCGACGCCATCGGAATGGGCCTTAACCTCGATGTCGGCCACATTGCCTTCGCCAGTCGCCGAAAATTTGACGGCCGCCAGCGCCGCTTCCTGCGCGCAGACGAACTCGCCCAGATCGCAGGCCGCGCGGGCCGCTTCCGCGATGACGGCACGTTCGGCGAAACGGCGGATTGCGAAACCTTTGAGGAAGAAACGGTCGACCGCATCGTCAACCATCAGTTCGATCCCGTCGAATTCCTGCACTGGCGCAATTCCAACCTCGACTGGTCCAGCGTCAACGCCCTGCTGGCCTCCCTCCGCCGCGCGTCTCCCGACGTGATCCTGCGTCGCGCCCCCGAAGCCCTCGATGAGACAACCTTCGCCGCGCTCGCCGCTGACGATGATGTCCGCCGTGCCACGCGCACGCACCTGCATGTACGCCGCCTGTGGGATCTCTGCACCCTGCCCGACTTCCGCAAATATGGACCCGAAGCCCACCTCCGCCTCATCCAGAGCTTCGTCGAGAAACTCATAGAGCCTTCCGCACGCATCAAGGACGCCTGGATGTACGAGCAGGTCGAGCGGCTCGACCGCACCGAGGGCGAGATCGAAAATCTCCAGCACCGCCTCGCCGAAATCCGCACCTGGACCTACGCCGCCAACCGCACGGACTGGCTCGAGAACGCAGACACATGGCGCGGCCGCACGCGGGAGATCGAGGACAAGCTGTCGGATGCGCTGCACCAGGCACTGATGAGCCGCTTCGTCGACCGCCGCACCTCCGCGCTGCTCAAGGCTCTCAACTCCGACGAAGACGCGCCCGCCGAAATCGGTTCCTCAGGCGAAGTCCTGATCGGCGGTCATCCTGTCGGCCATCTCGAAGGCCTCGTCTTCCACGCCGAAGCAGCAGGCGAAACGCTGGCGGGGCGCGCTCTGCGCGGCGCCGCCCTCAAATCGCTGCGCCCCATCATCGAACAGCGCCTCATCGCCATCGTCAACGCGAGCGATGCCGACCTCAGCTTCGACCCGGCAAAGGCTGCAATCGTTCACGCCGGTGCGCCGGTCGCAAAGCTTGTCGCAGCCACGGAATGGCATTCGCCAACGCTCGAGCTGATCGGCGCGCGCGACGCCAGCACGGGCGGCCGCGAAAGCGCACTCGCGCGCCTTTTCGGCTGGTTCGTCTCTCACTCGCAGGTGACCCTGACTGCGCTGCACGATCTTCGCACCGTGCTCGACGGCGCCACCCTGCGCGGCGGCGCGCGCGGCGCGGCCTACCAGCTGCTCGAAACCGGGGCCGCATTTGACCGCCGCCACGGCGCACACGCCTTCGAACTCTCGGCCGACGATCGCACCGCGCTCAACGCCGCAGGCGTAAAGACCGGACGGATCGCGACCTGGCTGCCGGGCCTGCTGAAACCCTCCGCCGCCCGCCTCGCCCTCGCCCTACGCGCCGTACATTCCGGCAAGCTTGCGCCCGGCATTCCCACGCAATCCTCCTTCCCGCTGAAGGAAGGCGCCTGGACCGACGCCCTGCTCAACACGGCGGGCTATATCCGCCTCGGTCCGCGCGCGGTGCGCGCCGACCTCACCGAGCGCCTCGCATCGGCCATCTCCCAGATCCGCCGGGCATCCGAGGCCTCTGCCTTCGCCGTGCCGCCCGAACTCGCGGCCCAGGTCGGCTGCCCGACCGCGGACTTCCCCGCTATCCTCCGCGCCCTCGGCCTCAAGCCCGCGGAGAAGGACAAGGACACAGGCGCCGTGAAGCTCTGGCGCTTCCCGGCCCAGCGCCAGCGTGAGCGCCAGATACGTCAGCCCGAACGGCCAGCGCATCCGCAGCCGCCGCCGACCGGACCCTTTGCGGTGCTCGCAGAGCTGATCATTGCCCAGCCAGCCCGCGCGCCGCAGCGCCGTCGCCGCAGGCCGCGACGTTCGCAGACCGCCCAGTCGCCAAAGGCGGCCTCATGAGCGAAGAACGGATGCGCATCGATGTCTTTCTGTGGCGTACGCGCTTTTTCAAGGCGCGGACCTCCGCCACCGAAGCCATCGAGGCAAAGGGCGCGCGCATCGAACGCGACGGCCAGGTCCGCCGAATCGACAAGCCGGCCACGCCTGTCGAAGCCGGTGACGTGTTGTCGTTCACCGCGCCATCCGGGTCGAAACTGGTGCGGATTATTTCGCTGCCCGAACGCAGGGGCCCGCCCGCAGAAGCGGCGCTGTGCTATGAGCCCCTCCTCTAGTTGTTAAGGGATGGGGCGCTGACCGGACACCATTGACCCCTGCAAGAGGGCCTGCGTGACAGAATCGACCACACCGCTTGGCCCGCCGGGGCCTGGATCATCATCGCCAGAGCCCTCCTCGCCCATGCGCCAGACGCTGGCCTCGCTACGCCGGCTGCCGGACATCCGCGCAGCGCTTGAAGCGCTCGTATTGTTCCTGCTGGTCCTGTTCGCCGGGGCCTGGGCGGCCAGCGCAGGTGTGCTGACGTTCGATCCTATGCCACGCGGCCAGATGATGGGGATCTGGATTTCGGCCTTCATGACGCCGGCGCTGCTGGAGGAACTCGCATTTCGCAGCTGGCTACCGCGCGGCGCGCCGGCCGTCGCCATTGCGTCCTTTGTGGCCTTTGTCCTCTGGCATCCGCTGCAGGTCTGGCTGAACCTTCCCTTCGGCCATCCTGAATTCCTCAGACCCGGTTTCCTGATGGTGGTCGCCTGCCTCGGCCTCGCCTGCACCCTTACCCGGGTGCGTTCCGGTTCGATCTGGCCGGGGGTGGTCATTCACTGGGGCGTCGTGGTCGCATGGCTGGCCATCTTCGGCGGCCATGGCGCGGCGGGCGTGGTTCAGGCACCCTGATAGCTGGGTTCAATTGACTTTTTCGGCGCAAGGCCACACATCGCGGCTCGATCCCGAGACGCCCTCAGGAACCCCACGAAGACCCATGACCTACATCGTCACCGACGCCTGCATCCGATGCAAATACATGGACTGCATCGAAGTCTGTCCGGTGGACTGCTTCTATGAAGGCGAGAACTTCCTCGTCATCCATCCCGAAGAATGTATCGACTGCGGCGTCTGCCAGCCCGAGTGCCCGGTCGAGGCCATCGTCCCAGATACCGAGGACGATGCGGACGGAAAATGGCTGAAGATAAACACCGACTACGCGAAGGTCTGGCCGAACATTACCGTAAAAGGGACACCGCCCGCCGACGCTGACGATTACGCTAAGGTAAAGGGCAAGCTCGAAACGCTTTTTTCGCCCAAGCCGGGGACCGGAAGCTGAGGCGAAAAGCCGCGAGACTGCATGAAACCGGCGTATTTTCAGGTCGACACGCTGCAGCAACGAGTTGAAATTTCTTACAATTGTGCTAAGGGTCTGTTCTCGCCGACGGGCGATACCAGAAACGCATCAGGCCGCACTCCCATGCCGCACACCCCTGGGTGGGCGCAAAAGAGAGCGTGACACTATTTGCGAGTACATTGAGGTGATCGAAGCATGACGAAGAAGCAGCCGGCAAAAGTCGTCGAAGGACTCTTCAACGTTGGCCAGCACGTTGTCTACCCCGCTCACGGTGTCGGCCGTGTGACAGGCGTCGAGACGCAGCAAGTGGCCGGCATGAAGCTGGAAGTGTTTGTGGTCGCCTTCGAGCAGGACAAGCTGATCCTCCGGGTTCCGGTGGCGAAAGCTGCGTCCTCGGGAATGCGCGCCCTTGCGTCCACGCGCATCGTCGGCGATGCGCTCAAGACGCTCGGCGGCCGCGCGCGCATCAAGCGCACCATGTGGTCGCGTCGCGCCCAGGAATACGAAGCCAAGATCAACTCCGGCAACCTGATCCAGATCGCGGAAGTCGTCCGCGACCTGCACCGCGCCGGCGACCAGCCGGACCAGTCCTATTCCGAACGCCAGCTCTATGAATCGGCGCTGGACCGCATGGCTCGCGAACTCGCGGCGGTAGAGAACATCAAGCACGCCGATGCTGTCGAGAAACTCTCGAAGTCGCTCGCCAAGCGAGCAGCCTGATCAGCAAACTTGACTCTGGACTGAGCAAGGGCCGCCCTCGACAGGGCGGCCCTTTTGCTTTGGCCGCCTCCTCATTTCGCAACGGAACCCCCGAAGGCCCAGCCAGCAGATGATCCAAAGCAGAATCATTGCCTCGAATTAAGCTTCCCGTCACGCGCGAATCCACCACCCGGACACCGCGAATCACTAGCGTGAACACGAACTTCCTTCAGATAACAATACCCCTCAAAGGCGAGGTCTGTTGATAGATCTTCGCTTCTCGAATCTGCTCACAGCTGGGTGTTGTGACTAGAGCGGCTGTAAGAATTCGGCCGGGGGAAAAAACGATGAGAATCGAACAGAAGCGGTTGTCGACGCTTACCTCATTTGCTTTCGGCGATAGGGAATTGACCTACAGTTTCGAGCAACATGGATCGGTTCGGGAAAGCGTCATCGACTATCTGCAACTCTCCCGCTCCCGCCACCACACGGCCGTCCGCGACTGGCGGCGCTTCCAGCTGGGGGCGCTGCTCGTGATCGCAGGCTGTATTGCTATCCTCGCCCATGCGCGGCTGGCGGGTTTCAACCCGCTCGCCATGATCTGCCTCGCGCCCGGCATCACTTACCTCTGCCTTTTTATTTCCCGGCAGGGACATTTCCTGGTCGCGCAAGGCGGCGAAGAGCAACTCTGGATCATCGATGATGCGTCTCGGCATGCGATCGTTGCGGAACTGGACCGCAGGCGCCGCCAACGCCTGCTCGACATCTATGGCCAGCTGAACCTGGTAAACGAGCCTTATCTGGAGATCCGCAAGATCGAGTGGCTTGTGGAAGAATCGGTCCTGACCCGCGATCAGGCCGATGATCAGATCCGCATCGTCAATGGCGTCGGCATCGCGCGCGCCGAGACGACCGATGGATCGCGGGAGCCTGGCGCAAGCGGCTTCTTCGACCGTGAAGCCGTCGCTGTCTGATTCCCAGCAGCGGCGTTGCTGATGCCACAACGCGCTCTATCTCAATTCGCCTGCGGGACCGTTGCTGCTTCCCCGAACCCCGAACTTCGCTGACTTTTTTGGAACCCACCCGACCTCCGGCGCGTTGATGCTGTGGGGTCGGCCATGCCGTGGGTTTCCACGCTGACCGCTGCCAGCACATCAAGTTCTACGAAACCGGGAGCCCAGCAGCATGCCCTCATACGACGCGACCTCGACAGGCGCTGATCGCCGCTTCGTCAAGCAGGCAATGTCGGCTCCCCTGCTCGAGCGCGCACATGAGCTCGACCTCGCTCGCCGCTGGCGCGAAAAGGGAGACCAGCGCGCGCTCCACGAACTCTGCACCGCTTACATGCGCCTCGTCGTCGCCGTCGCCGCCCGCTTCCGCACTTACGGCCTGCCGATGTCTGATCTGGTCCAGGAAGGCAATGTAGGCCTGATGCTCGCCGCCTCGCGCTTCGAGCCCGAGCGTGAACTCCGCTTCTCCACCTACGCCACCTGGTGGATTCGCTCCTGCGTGCAGGACTACATCCTACGCAACTGGTCGATTGTCCGCACAGGAACGACCGCCGCCCAGAAATCCCTCTTCTTCAACCTTCGCCGCCTGCGCGCACTGCTACACGATCCGAGCGATGGCGGACTCACCCCGGAAAACCGCGCCGCCGTCGCCAAGGCGCTCTGCGTCGACGAGCGTGAAGTCGACAACATGTGCTCGCGCCTTTCCGCTGCCGATCGCTCACTCAACGCCCCTATCGGCGAACAGGGCGACGCCGAATGGCAGGACCTGCTGCCCGATGACGCCGCGCTGCCCGAAGACGCGATGATGATCACCCGCGACCGCGCCACCCGTAACGCCTGGCTGGCCGAAGCCCTGTCCCGCCTCACCGACCGCGAGAAGATGATTATCCACGAGCGTCGCCTCGGCGAAGAGGGCGTCACGCTGGAATCCCTCGGCCAGAAACTTGGCGTCTCAAAGGAACGCGTCCGCCAGATCGAACACCAGGCCCTGCGCAAGCTGAAGTCGTCGCTCACCCGGATAGTGGGCGATCCGGAAGAGGCGGGGCTTATTCCGTCGGTGTAGGGTGAGCGAGCCGAGCAGGATATGCTCGCGCCGCTGAAGTCAGACCACCTCCCCCTGCGCCCAGTGCGTCACGTGGATCACCGGATCGCCGCCCGCCTGCACCGGCCGCGTGGCGATCCTCCCGCGCACACGCAGCTTCCCGGCGACACCCAACCGCTCGCGTGACAACCCGCCTTGCCAGAACCGCGCCCGCCGCCCGAGCGCCTCGCGCTCAGGCACTGCCCGCGCTGCACCCGCCCCAGGGGCTCACCCGACAATCACCATGACCGGCGGCCGGCGGCCGGCGCCTCCACCTCCGCCAGCCGCCCCCGCAGCCCGGTGTCGAGCGCCAGCGAATCAGCGTCGGGAATTCGCGCAGTTCGCCCCGCCTCGCGCTCGACCGGGTCCGGTTCAGCCGTGCAGCCTGCAAACAGCCCACCGAGGCAGGCCATTGGCAGCGTGCGCCGCGACCACGCGCCCGCTGCCCGCACCACGTCGAAATCCACCGCTATCCGCCCTTCGTGAGCAAGCACAGGATCGGCCCGCTCAGCCCGCCAACCACGCTGGCGAACCGGCGTGTTTGCAGGCATAACGCCCCCGCCGACTCCGTAGCTCAGCAGGATAGAGCATCGGTTTCCTAAACCGGAGGTCGCAGGTTCGAATCCTGCCGGGGTCGCCATTAACCATGCGTTTCGTCGTCCCCAGCTCACAGCATGACAGGCCGGTAAGCACATTCTCTCGTCAGGTGTGGCGCCAGCAGCCGTTGCGCGGAAATTGCGACGCCCGTAGATATTAACGCTGCAGAGCCGCACGGTGGACGCGGCAGGACCGGTCGATGGACTTTCTCACGAGCATTCTGAAATCGCTGTCCGACGCCTGGACGGGACTTGAACAGTCCCTCGCAGGCTCGCCCTTGCTTGCCGGCATTGGCGTGCTTCTCGCGGCCGCCGTCGGCGTCATCGCCCTTGTCGTCCTGCTGGTCTGGACCATCCGTGCGATCTTCGCGATGCGCCGGAGCGGCATGGCCGCGAAAATCCGTCGTGATGACGAAGTCGGCGCGCGCGTCATCGTCGTGCGTGGCGGCGGCCGCCGCCGCAAGGCAATCTCCGCCTTCCTGCGCCGGTCAGCCGATTCCTATCTCAAGGACTACATGTTCGGTGGCCCGTTCCGCATAATAGCCTGGCCAGGCAATATCGACGGCGACGAGCAAGCGCACCTTCTGATGAAGCGCACCGAAGCAGATCTCATCCTCTGGGCCGAAGAGCCCAAGGGAGCGAAGGGCGTCGCCCGTATCCTCGCCCGCCCGTCCAACACGTTCGATCCGCCGCGCCAGCCCATCACCTTGGCCATGCCGAAGGAAAAGCCGTCATGGAACGAGGCGCTTGCACGCGCCACGGCCTATGCCGCTGCGAAACAGTATCGCCCCGCCCTCGGCCGCCCGCAGGACTTCCGGCCAGAGCGGCTGCAGCCCGTCGTGGAGTCGGTCCTCTCCATCCTTCACCAGCGCCCGCGTGCCGATCAGGCTCTGCTCGCCGAGATGGTAGATGACTCATCCGCCGGCGCGCTCCAACTCGCCTTCTCAGGCAATGACGCATGGATCGACCGCTCGGTCGAAATCGCGCGCGCAACGCTATCCGAGATCAACCGTTCCGCTGCGCCCGACCGCTGGATCGCCGCCAACATCACGCTCGGCCGCGCGCTCCGTCTCAAAGCGGAAAAGCGCTTCGACCCCGTGATGCTGCGCGAAGGCATCGCCCACCTCACCGAAGCTCTCGAAGCCCTCCGCTCCGAACCCCGCCTCAAGCTTGCCGAGTCCGCCGCTCAAGCGATTGGCGAAGCGCAAAAGCTCCTCGGCACGCGCCGCAAATTCTCGATCTCGGGCGGCGGGATCTAGGTTCGCAATCCAAAAATTCGGAAATCCCGAGCCCCCCAGGTTCCACGGTCCCGCAATGCGCGCGCTGCTCACAATGGCTGCCTCCGCCCTGATGGTGAGCAAGCGGCGCAACGGCCACCCGTCGAACCACGAGGGCGGGATGGGCACTCGGGCTATAGCCCGATCCCTAAGCCGCCTTTGCTTTCGGCGCGCATGCAGCACACAGGCACTTGCCCGAGAGATACGCCTCAACGTACGCCTCGCCATAGTCGTACCCGAGTTCCTCGCCGGGCTTGATATTGCGACGCGCGAAGATCCACACCCGGCCCTTGTAGATCTCGATCTCACAATTGGGCCGGCAGGAATGGTTGATGTAGCGGGCCGTGTTCCAGCGCGGGCTACCGTCGATCGTCTTGCGCGAGCTGATCTCGAACAGATAACGCGAATTGCTCGTGTACATCTGCTCGCGCGTGATCGGCGTGCCCGTATACTCGATCACGCAGGCGCCCTTCGGAATGGGCGAGGCCGCAAACAGCCCCAGCCCGGCGCTTGCGCGCTTCACCTTCAGGTCGAAGTCTCCCGGTTTGTAGCGGCGGCGCGGCGGGGCCTCAGTGCTCATGTCCGTCATTCAACTCACGCATCGATTGTCCACCCGCCCTTCATGCCGATGACGGCGCGGCCCGCCAAGCCGAAATGCGATGCGCGCAAACGGAAACAAGAGGACAGGCGCACCCGCGACGCATCGCGAGGCGCCCGTCCCCATCCCGGCCTAACGGTTGTCGACCTGCGCTCGCACGGCAGCCAGCCCCCCACGCGTCACGCGATAGGGCCCGCCGCCTTCGCTGCGGATCAGCCGCCGCTTCCGTAGCTTTCGGAAGACGCCAGGCGTGCAATCCGCCAGCCGCCATCCATCACGCGTGATGCAGTCAACAGCGATGATGTCGCCGCGGTCGTCCTTGATTTGCAGAATGCGCCCGCCCTGCGCGAGCGCGTGCAGCGTGCGCTGCTCGTTTTTCGAGATGTTCAAGGGAGTATTGCCTTGTCTGAACGTGGGATGCGCCCGCGGCCGTGAGGCTGGCGGGTCGTTCAGCGCGAGCGGCAGCCATTGATCCCCGAAGGGGTCAGCTACGGCTCACGAGGCAGAGACAATCTCGAATGGCATCCATCACTCCCCTGGATCGGAGAAGGCGCGCGGTATCGCCCGGAGACACGTCGATCGTCAAGCACCCCGAGTCCTCTCCCAGGGGCCCTCCCGCACCGCAGCAATTCCCGGAAACGACAAAGTCTCGCCATTGACAGGTCGGATTACATCGATAATCTCGCATCAGATTACAGGTGTACCATGACGCAGATCTCCGACGCCGAAAGCCGCATCATGGAAGCGCTGTGGCGGAAATCCCCGCTCACCGCCGACCAGATTTTCTCGGCTGTCGGCCCGGACAATGGCTGGGCCCCTGCCACGGTCAAGACGCTGGTCACCCGCCTGCTCAAAAAGAACGCCATCGCCGGCGCCCGTGAGAGTGAGGGCTACTTCTACCGGCCGCTCGTCGCCCGCGCCCAGTACGTGCAGTCGGAAAGCCAGGGCCTGCTCGATCGGCTCTTCAAGGGCGAGGTCGCCCCGCTGGTGGCTCACTTTGCCGAGCACCGCAAACTTTCAGCGCGCGACCTCAAACAGCTGAAGGCCCTGATTGCGAAGATCGAGGAGGACAAGAAATGAGCGGCCTCCTGACCACGCTGATCGAACTCAACGTCGCGGCCGCCGCCGCCATCCTTTTTGTCCTGCTCGCCCGCGCACACGTCACCCGCGCATTCGGACCGCACGCCGCCTACGCCCTCTGGTCGATGGTACCGGTCGCCATGCTCGCGACTTTGCTGCCGGAGCGCACGACCGAAACCCTTGTCACAGAGTTCCTGATTGGCGGCCTGCCCGCCAGCCTCGCCCACATGCAGGCCGACGCGGCAGCATCCTGGCAGCCCGTCGCCATCTCGGCCGCCTGGCTTGCCGGCGCCGTGGCCCTCGCCCTGCTGCTCATTCGCCGCCAGCGCGCCTTCCTGCGCGACGCCGATCTTGGCCTAGCAGGCCCCGCCATAGTCGGCTTCCGCCACCCGCGGATCGTCACGCCCGACGATTTCGTCGGCCGCTTCAGCCATGACGAGCGCAAGCTGATCCTCACGCACGAGCAGGTCCACATCGACCGTGCCGACGCCCGCATCAACGCGGTCGTGGCGCTCCTGCGCTGCCTCTTCTGGTTCAACCCCCTGGTCCATGTCGGCGCAAACGCCATGTGCATTGACCAGGAAATGTCCTGCGATGCCGAGGTGATCGCGCGCCGGCCCCGCGTCCGCCGTCAGTACGCCGAAACGCTGCTGAAGACTCATCTCGCCACGCGGCAACTCCCGGTCGGCTGCTACTGGCCCGCCGAGTCGCAACACCCGCTCACCCAGCGCATAAGCGAAATCGCCCGCGCGCCGATCTCGCGCCGCCGCAGTGTCGCCGCCGCCGCCATCGTGATGACGCTGACCACAGTCGCCGGCGTCGCTGCCTGGGCTGCCCAGCCCGAGCGGACTATCTTCCGCGAAACCGCCGACGTCCTCGTCCCGTTCGAACCGCTCGATCGCAATGGGCGCTCCACGGCCAGCCATTCAAGGCCGCAGCTTATCGCCGCCGCGTTCAAGGCCCCCGCCGTCCCGCTACACTGGAGCGGTGATGCGCAGGTCACTGCCGGTCTCTGCGTGTCTGCAACGGGCCGCGTCGAAAGCATCGCCCTCACCATCTCATCCGGCGACGCCGACATCGACGCCGCGACGCTCCGCTCCCTCGAATCGGCTCGCTTCACGCCCGCCAGCCGCGGGGGCGAAGCCATCTCCGTCTGCAACCAGCAGGTAACGCTGCACATCACCGAACCTGCCACGCCGCCATAGAAGCCGCCGCCTTCCCGTCTAGTCCGCGTTCATGTCCAACGGAGGTCTCCATGTCGGGAGCCATGAGAGAACACGCGCTTTCATCAACCCGTCTCACGGGTCTGGTGTCGGCGACGGCCCTCACGCTTGCGATGGGCTACGTCTTCGCTAACGGCATGGGCGTCAATATCAACCGGCTGATCCCCGACCCAATCACCTACGTCGCACTACCGGATCCTGCCGCGGCCGAACCGCCGCTCACCGATGCCAGGACCCTGGACACGCAAACGGACCTTACGACCGCTCGTGACCCCATCGACATCGATGTCCCGACGTTCGTTCCGGAAGACGCGCAGTACGCCTCCCCCGATCCTCAACCTCCGTACCGGGGAAAGGCCGGCCCTGAAGCCAACGTCGCGCCGGCCCGCGCGCCCGTCCGTACGGCTGCGAAAATGCTGCCTGCCGCCTCTCCGCTTTATCCCGCCGCTGAAATGCGCAAGGGCAATGAGGGTGTCACGCGCCTCGAAGTCTGCCTCGATGCAAACGGCCGCGTCACATCCGCCACGCTGGCTGGCAGCAGCAGCCATCCCGTTCTCGACCGCACAGCCCTCAGCTGGGTGCGCGACCGAAAGTTCATGCCAGCGAAAGTCGATGGCGTTCCGCAGCCGGTGTGCGGCCACGGCGTCGACTATGAGTGGAAGCTCAACCGCTGAACCCCCTAGCCTCGCCCCAGTAAGGCGAGGTGGGCCGGACCGCCAGGACGCCCCACGTTCCGGCTCGGCCATTCTCGCGCCCCTTCTCTCTATCCGGAGAAGGGGCGCATTTTTATCAGCGCGCGCCCTTCGCCCCATCAATCACGCCGCGGCGCAACCGCACCATTCCGCGAATCCACCGATCATAATCGCCCGTCTTGCGCTGCATGTAGGTCGTCACCTGCTCGTGCGGCAGGATGAGGAAACTCTCGGCCTCCAGCCCCTTCACCACAGCGCCCGCCACATCATCCGGCGACAGCACCCCATCCACATTCTGCGATCCCGCCGCCCCGCCCAGCATAGGCGTATCGACCGCCTGCGGACATAAGAGCGACACGCCGATCCCGTTCTCCTTCGAGGCAATCGCCAGATGCTCGCCGAAACCGATCGCTGCGTGTTTGCTTGTCGAATAGACCGCTGAGCCGATCTGGCTCAGCAGCCCCGCCGCCGAAACCGTGTTGAGGAAATACCCCGACTTACGCGCAATCATCCCCGGCAGCGCATGACGCGCCGCATAGACATGCGCCATCACATTGACGCCCCAGGCCAGCTCCCAGTGCTCATTC
Organism: uncultured Alphaproteobacteria bacterium; assembly: GCA_903842595.1. Taxonomy (GTDB): domain Bacteria; phylum Pseudomonadota; class Alphaproteobacteria; order Caulobacterales; family Hyphomonadaceae; genus UBA7672. Next base: position 11,337 of record CAIMMO010000078.1, on the reverse strand, counting down.
GGAGCAGAGCCCGCATTGTCGCTATCCGGATCTGCACGCGAGATGCCGGCGTTCGAGCAGAACAGGTCGATCCGCCCGAACTTATCCTCGGCCGTTCGCACAGTCTTCTGCACGTCGGCCTCCGTCGTGACATCCGCCTGCACAGCGATGCCGCCAACAGATTTCGCAACCGCCTCGGCCCCTGGACCATTCATGTCGGCGACGATCAACGCCGCCGCGCCTTCGCGATGGAAGCGCTCCACCAGCGCCTTGCCGATACCGCTCGCCCCGCCCGTGACGATGACGACCTTGTCCGCAACCTTCATTGTTTTCAGGCTCCACACTTGATACGAGAGGTAGCATACTCTCCTTTCAACCGACGTCGACCAGCGACGGGGCTACTTGGCGCTCGCGCCAAAGTCGCCGCGCCGGGCTTGCCGTCGGCGGCAAGGCCAGCGATAGCTGATCTCGAGATATCGGGAGGAAATCGATGAAGATCACAGCCGGAAAAGCGCTGCTCGCAAGCTGCGCACTCGCACTGGCGGCTGGTGCGGTCACGCTTGTGGCGTCCGCCCAGCAACCCGCCTCCCAGGACACCATCATCCACGCCGGCCGCGTCCTCGCCGAGCCCGCCTCCGGTCAGGTTCTCACGCAGCAGACCATCCTCGTCCGCAACGGCCGCATCGTCTCGATCGCGAACGGCTATTCGCGCGTCCCGTCGGGCGCAAAACTCGTCGACCTCAAGAACAGCTTCGTCCTCCCGGGCCTGATCGACAGCCACGTCCACATCACCAGCGAGCAAGGGCCCAGCGCACGCCTCGACGAGTTCATCAAGACCAGCGCCGACCAGGCGATCGACGGCGCTGGCTACGCCATGAAAACGCTCGAAGCCGGCTTCACCACCGTCGCTGATCTCGGCGCTGACGCAAACGCCATCCTCGCCCTGCGCAACGGCATCGCCAAAGGTGTCATCGGCGGCCCGCGCATCATTACCTCCGCCGGCGCGATCAGCGTCCATGGCGGCCATGGCGACGCCAACGGCATGCCACGCGACATGGCGCTGATGCTGCGCAGCCCCGGCGTCTGCTCAGGCGCCGATGATTGCGCGCGGGCGGTCCGCGAACGTGTGCGCGACGGGGCCGACATCATCAAGATCACCGCCACCGGCGGCGTTCTCTCCAACACCGCCGCAGGCCTCGGCCAGCAATTCACCGACGCTGAGCTTGCCGCCATCGTTCAGGCCGCCCACGCCATGGGCCGCAAGGTGACTGCCCACGCCCACGGGGTCGACGGCATCAACTCTTTCCTGAAAGCCGGCGGCGACTCCATCGAACACGGCACCTACGCCAACGCCGAATCCGCTGAGCTCTACAAGAAGAACGGCGCCTATCTCGTGCCGACCCTTCTCGCCGGCGACTTCGTCGCCCGCGAAGCAAAGCGCCCCAACACCTTCCTGCAACCCGCGCAGGCAGCCAAGGCCCTCGAAGCTGGCCCCAAGATGCAGGACATGCTCCGCCGCATGCACGCCGCTGGCGTTAAGATCGCCTTCGGCACCGACACCGGCGTCTCCGCTCACGGCGACAATGGGCAGGAGTTCGCCCTCATGGTCGGCGCCGGCATGACGCCGCTGCAGACCATCCAGGCCGCCACGGTCAACGCAGCCGACCATTTCAGCCTCACCGCCGAAATTGGCTCGATCACGGCGGGAAAATCCGCCGACATCATCGCCGTGAATGGCGACCCGCTTACCAACATTCGCGAACTGGAGTCGGTGGATTTCGTCATGGCGAAAGGGAAGGTCTACAAGCAGTAGATGGCTGACCCGCTCTTCGACCTCTCAGGCAGGATCGCGCTTGTCACAGGCGGCAGCCGCGGTCTTGGCCTGCAGATGGTCCGCGCATTCGCGGAACGCGGGGCAGACGTCATAATCGCAAGCCGCAAGCTGGATGCATGCGAGGCCGCCACCGAAGACGTTCGGAAGCTCGGACGCCGGGCGCTCGCAGTCTCAGCGAACCTGTCCCACTGGGATCAGGCTGAACGCCTCGCCGATACCGCATGGAACGCATTCGGCCGCATCGACATTCTCGTCAACAATGCCGGCATGAGCCCGCGCGTGCCAAGCCATGCGATGACCGAAGATCTGTTCGACAAGGTAATGGACCTTAACTTCAAGGGCCCCTTCCGCCTTGCCTCGCTCATCGCGAAACGCATGTTCGAGGGCGATGGCGGCGTGATCATCAATGTCTCGTCCTCAGGCGCGCTCTACCCGCTACCCGAAGTCGTGCCCTATTCCGGCGCAAAGTCCGCCCTCAACGCAATGACAGTCAGCTTCGCCCGCGAATACGGACCCAAGGTGCGCGTCAACACGATATCACCCGGCCCCTTCCTCACCGACATCGCCAGGGCCTGGACACCCGAAGCGCGCGAGACCGCCGACAACGCCCTCGGCCGTCCTGGCAGACCAGAGGAAATCGTCACCGCCGCCCTGTTCCTCGCAAGCCCATCTTCGAGCTTCACAAACGGCGCGATCATCCGCGTGGACGGCGGAAGCTAGGATCTGTAGGCCCACCCTCATCCAGATGAGCGCCTGAAAGGCGCGCCTCGGATGACGAGGGCGGGCTTGTAGACGTCAGAGATTCAACAGCGTCGGATCTCCGCCCTGCGCCGCGATGTTGACTGTCACTGTCCGCTCCGTCGCGAAGCGATCGATATAGTGCGGACCGCCAGCCTTCGGCCCCGTGCCTGAAAGGCCCGAGCCGCCGAAGGGTTGCACCCCGACCACCGCGCCGATGATCGAGCGGTTCACATAGACATTGCCCGCACGCACGCTCGCCTTGACGCGTCCGATGAAACCCTCAAGCCGGGAATGCACCCCAAGCGTCAGGCCATAGCCCTTGGCCGAAAGTGCAGCACCGACAGTCTCGATGTCATCCGGATCATAGCGGATCACGTGCAGGATCGGCCCGAACACTTCCCTGTCGATCTGATCCAGCGACGACAGCTCCACGATCGCCGGCCCGAAGAACGTGCCTTTGTCGCGCAGCGCGCCAATGTCGCGCTGCCATACCTTCGCCGCCGGTCCCATCCTTTCGAGGTGCGCATCCAGCAGCCCGCGCGCCTCCGCGTCGATGATAGGCCCGACATCCGTCGCTGGATCAACGGGGTCGCCAATGACAAGAACATGCATCGCCCCCCTGATCATCTCGAGCGTCTCGTCCGCCGTCTCATGCGGCAGGAACAGCAGCCGCAACGCCGAACACCGTTGCCCCGCAGAGCGGAACGCCGACATCACGACATCGTCCACCACCTGCTCGCGTAACGCCGTCGTATCGCAGAACAAGGCGTTCAGCCCGCCCGTCTCCGCGATCAGCGGCGCAATCGGGCCATCCTTCCCGGCAAGCTGACGGTTGATGATCCGCGCCACCTCGGTCGATCCCGTGAACGCCACGCCGCCGCAGCGTGCATCACCCGTGAGCCTTGCGCCGACCTTGCCATCTCCCGCCAGCAGGTGCAGCGCCTCGACAGGCAAGCCGGCCGAATGGAACAGCTTCACCGCCTCGAACGCAATCACCGGCGTCTGCTCCGCAGGCTTCGCCAGCACCGTGTTCCCTGCCGCCAGCGCGCCCGCAATCTGCCCGGTGAAGATCGCCAGCGGAAAATTCCACGGGCTGATGCAGACGAACACGCCCCGTCCCATCATTTCCAGCCCGTTGGTCTCCCCCGCCGGACCCGGCAATGCCTGCAGCCCCTTGAACTTCGTCTCGGCTTCCACCGCATAGTAACGGCAGAAATCCACTGCTTCACGCACCTCCGCGATGCAGTCATCCAGCGTCTTGCCGCCCTCGCGCGCGAGGATCGCAATCAGCCGATCCGTCTCACGCTCCATCGCATCGGCCATCGCCTCGAGAACGTCGGCGCGCCTCGCACCGCCCATCGCATTCCATTTCGGCTGATAAGCCAAAGCCGATTCATAAGCCGCTTCCGCGTCGCTGGGTGTCGCTGCTGCAAACGTGCCCACCATGCGCGTGCGCTCCGCCGGCGCGTAGAGCGGATCACCTGGCGTGACGCGCGCTTCACCGGCAACAATCGGACCAACAGCGACGGCGCCCGACGCATCGAGCTTTCCGACTTCCGCCGCGACCCGTTTACGCACCGCCTGTTGGCTGAAATCCATGCCGGCCGAATTCCGCCGCGATGAGCCATAGAGCCCAGGCGGCGGCGGAATTCGCGGATGCCGGGCAGGCGCCGCTGACAGCGTGGTATAGGGATCCGCCGCAATCCGCTCTGCCGGCACGTCTTCGTCGAGGAAGGAATGGACGAACGATGTGTTCGCGCCATTCTCCAGCAGACGCCGCACAAGGTAGGGCAACAGATCCTGATGCGCGCCCACCGGCGCATAGATTCGCACGGAGCGCTCACGCCCCGCCGCCTTGTAGAGCGCAACGCCCATCCCGTGCAGGCGCTGAAACTCATAGTCCGTCCGTCCTGCCCGTTTCGCCATCATGTCGACTGCCGCCAGTGAATGCGCATTGTGCGTCGCGAACTGCGGGTAGATCGCCGGCCCCGTTTTCAGCAGCGCATCCGCGCAGGCAAGATACGACACATCCGTAGCCTGCTTGGTCGTGAACACCGGATAGTCGGGCTGCCCGTCCACCTGCGTACGTTTCACTTCCGAGTCCCAGTAAGCCCCCTTCACCAGCCGCACCATCAGCCGGCGATCCGCCGTTCTGGCCAGCTCGCCCAGCCACTGCACCACGGCTTCACCGCGCTTCTGATAGGCCTGCACCGCCAGCCCCAGCCCGGTCCAGTTCTCGAGCTCCGGCTCATGCGCGAGCCGCTCCAGCAGACCAAGCGACAGCACCAACCGGTCCGCCTCCTCCGCATCCAGCGTCAGGTTGATGTTCTGCTTCGCAGCAAGCTTCGCCAGCTCCACCACCATCGGATAAAGCTCACGATGCACCCGCTCAATTTGCACCGCTCGATATGCCGGATGGAGCGCCGACAGCTTTACGGAAATCCCGTCAGCCGTCTCGGGCGATACCCCCGTCTTTGCCTTCCCGACCTCGCCGATCGCATTCGCATAGCTCTCGAAATAGCGCCCCGCATCCGCCGTCGTTCGCGCGCCCTCGCCCAGCATGTCGAAAGAATGGCTCGCCGCATCGCCTCTCTTCACATTGCGCTGGCCGCGCTTCAGCGCTTCATCAATCGTACGCCCCATCACGAACTGTCCGCCCATGATGCGCATCGCCTGCATCATGGCGTTGCGGATCACCGGCTCGCCCGCCTGCCGCACCATACGCTGCATGAAGCCCGCGGGATTCGTCTCCGCGTCCTCCGGCGGCTGCACAATCCGCCCCGTCAGCATCAGCCCCCAGGTTGACGCGTTCACCAGCAACGAGTCCGACTTGCCGCGATGGTCCGACCATTCGCCCGATGCGATCTTCTCGGCGATCAGCGCATCCGCCGTGTCCGCATCAGGCACACGCAGCAGCGCCTCGGCGAGGCACATCAGCGCCAGCCCCTCCGGGTTGGACAGCCCGAACTCCTCGAGAAAGCTTTCCATCACGCCTGAGCGTTTTGTCTCTGTCCGCGCCTTCAGCACGATGTCGCGCGCCGCCATCGAAGCAGCCCGCCGTTCCGCCGGATCGAGCGCAGGCGCCGCTAGCAGCTCCGCAATCCGCTTGCCCTCGTCCTCGAACTTCTCGGCCTCCAGCGAATCGGCAGAACGGGTCATGGCTTGCGGCATGGAGGACGCCTCATTTCAGGAACTGCATATCTGCAGGCCGCCCCGCGCCGGATCAACTTGAAACTCGCCCGAGACCCGCCCCGTTTGCGCAATGATCTTGCGTTCTGCCTGTCTCTCGGGCCATGGACGTAGCCGCCTCCGGCCCGTATTCAGGCCAGCCCGAAGCAAACAGGGAATCGCGCCCGCAATGCGCATCATGCTGGTAACCGACGCCTGGGACCCACAGGTGAATGGCGTCGTCCGCACGATGAAGCGTGTCATCACCGAGTGCGAGGAGATGGGCCACACCTGGGACATCGTCTCGCCGAACGGCTTCAAGACGATTCCCCTGCCCACTTATTCAGAGATCAAGCTGGCCTTCGGCGCCAAGGAGATCATCGAGGAGCGCTTCCTCGAGTTCGAGCCCGACGCCGTCCACATCGCCACTGAAGGCCCGCTCGGCTGGGCCGCACGCGGGGTATGCCTGCGGCTGAAGTTTCCCTACACAACGGCCTACCATACGCGCTTTCCGGAATACATTGCGGCGCGCTTCTTCTTCCTGCCCGTCTGGATGGGCTACATGTATGTCCGCGAGTTCCACAAATACTCCGGCCGCGTGATGGTCGCGACCGCCTCGATGCGTGACGAGCTGGAAGCCCAGCGCTTCAAGAACATCATCCCGTGGTCGCGCGGCGTCGACACCGACCTCTTCCATCCCGGCAGGCGGAAGGAGGACCGTGGCCCCTTCGCTGGCATGAAGCAGCCGATCTGGCTCAATGTCGGCCGCGTCGCAGTCGAGAAGAACATCGCAGCCTTCCTCGAGACGGACCTTCCGGGTACGAAAGTCGTCGTCGGCGACGGCCCCCAGCTCGAGGCGCTGAAGTCAAAGCACAAGGACGCGCATTTCCTCGGCGTGAAACAGGGCGAGGAACTCGCCGACTGCTTCGCTAACGCGGATTGCTTCGTCTTCCCGAGCCTCACCGACACGTTCGGCCTCGTCATTCTCGAAGCCATGGCGGCCGGCACGCCCGTCGCCGGCTTCAGCGTGCCGGGCCCGCGCGACCTGATCCCTGGCTCCAACGCCGGCGCGGTGAATGACGACCTCCGCATCGCTTGCGAAGAAGCGCTGAAATGCTCCCGCGAGGCAACCCGCGCCTACGCGGAGACCTATTCCTGGCGCGCCTGCGCGGAGCAGTTCATCAACAATCTCGAACCGCTGCCTGTGCCGGAGCGCAGCCGCTTCTGGAAACGCCTGGCCAAGCTGCGAAACGCCCTGCGCATCCGCCGCCGCAAGCCGAAACCAGATACAGGTGTGGCCAAGTCAGAAGCGAAACGGACAACGGCAAAAGACTGAGTTTGCCAGCCGTGAAACCTCCACGCAGGCGCTGCGTTGTGATTCCATGGCTGGTTCACAGACCCGTAACGATCACGCTGTTGCCCCCAGCGCGCCCGTCCGCAGGAACCGCGCCGTGCCCGCTGGCATGATGATCGCTGGGACGCTGCTCGCGACTGCGCCGATTGCCGTCACCAGCTTCGCCCCCGAACGGCCGGCGTCAATCGAGGCCGCCGCGACGCCTGATGCAGCTCTCATCGCCTTTACCGGTAGCGCCATCGAACGCGATGGCGCGATCATGAAATTCAGCCAGCAAGGTAACGCCATCAACTTCAGCCTGATGGCGTCAGACGATGGCCAGCGCGTCTTCGTGCAGGATGCTGCAGGCGAACTCTTCGAGATCCCGGTATCACCGGGGCAGACGAATGTGAGCGCGGAACTCCCTGCTCACTTCGCCGCCTCGGATAAGCTCAGCCTCCGCGTCGACTAGTTGACCGGATCACCGTTCGCATCGACGATGCGTATCTCGCCAAGGTTGAGTTCGCGCACGCCTTTCTCGATCTTCGCCCGGTCGCCGACGATCACCCAGACATGGTTCTGGTTGGGGATCAGTCGTTTCCCCATCGCCTCCACTTCCGCCGGCGTTACGCTCCGATAGGCGTCCGGGTATTTCGCCCAGTAGTCCGCCGGCAGGTTGAAGTTGTGGATGTCCATCAGCGTGCCCATCACGGCGCCCGCAGTCTCCCACCGGCTCGACAGCCCGAGCAGTGTGTTGGTGCGAACCGTGTCAACCTCAACAGCCGTCGGCGGCTTCCTGCCTACGATGTCGTTGAGCTCCTTGCGCAGCTCTATCAATGCGCCCTTCGTCTGATCGGTCTGCACCGGCGCCTGGATCGTGAACGTCCGCGGCCCACGACCGCCGCTGACGATCGAGCGCGAGCCGTACGACCAGCCCTTGTCCTCACGCAGGTTCATGTTCACGCGGCTGGTAAAGTTACCGCCGAACAGCGCGTTGAACGCCGAGACACGCGCGTCTTCCGCCGGGTTGCGTGGCGCCTGTGTCGTACCGACGAGGATGATCGACTGCGCCGAATCCGGCCGGTCGATCAGATAGACGACGGGCGTCGAAGGCCGCACGCCACTGGCCACGGAAGCGCGCTTCATCGGCGCCTCGCCCCAGCCACGTAGCGCCGCCTCCAGTTTCGGCGTGATCTCCGCGAGCGTCGTATCGCCAACGACAAACAACGTCGCATTGTTCGGCCCATACCACGCCTTGTGGAAGGCGGCGGCGTCCGCTGGCGTCAATGCCGATACTTCCTGTGGCGTCAGCAGCCGGCCGTAGGCATGATCGTCGCCCCACAGCGCGCGCGACAGCACACGCTGGCCGATCGAGCCCGGATCACGCAGCTGCTGCTGCAGCCCCTGCGCCGTCTGCGCCTGGATGCGGCGGAAGTCGCCCTCCGCGAACGCCGGATTGCGCAGCACGTCGGCCCAGATCGCCATCACCTGATCGACGGTTGGCGTCAGCGCCGAGAACTCGACCGTAGACGTGTCCCCGCCGCCGCCCGTGCCGACATAGCCGCCCAGCCGGTCGATCTCGTCGGCGATCTGCAGCGCCGAGCGGCTCGTCGTGCCCTCGTCCAGCAGGTTGGCCGTCAGGCCCGACAGCCCGTCCTTCATCGTCCCGAGGGCTGCCGGATAGCCTGTATCCAGCTGCATCGACACGGTCACCTGCGGCACGTCATGCCGCTCGACGAGATAGACCTTGATCCCGTTCGACAGCGTCGCCGTCTGGAATTCAGGGAACACCGCATCTGCTATCATTCCTGGCTGCGGCATCTTCGAGCGGTCGACCTTATCTGCAAAGGCTTCGGGCTCACCGAAGGGCAGCACGTTCAGCGTGTACGACCCGCGCGTCAGCCATTTCCGCGCCGATGCCTGCACACTTGCCGGAGTCGCCGCCTGCAGTCGCTGCAGCGACTTCTTCCAGCCATCCGGCTCGCCGTCGATCATCTCCCACTGGGCCAGCTGCGCCGCCTTGTTCGACGTGCTCTCGAGACCCGCGATCGTGCCGGAGACAGCCTGAACGATACTCTTGTCCAGCTCGGCCTGCGTCGGCCCGGAGGCGATCAGCTTGTTCACCTCCTCGTCGATCGCCGCCTCGATCTTCGCGAGATCTGCGTCCGGCTTTGCAGTGACCACGATACGGAACTGGCCGGCGATCTCGCTCTGCGGATTGCCGACATTCACATTCGTCGCAACCTGCTCGTCGAACACAAGCCGCTTGGTCAGCCGCGCATTCCTGTCGCCGCCCAGCGCTGCGGCAACATGATCCAGAAGCTCGCCTTCCGGATTGCCCAGCTCCGGCACGTTCCACGTCTTGTAGATGCGCGGCTGCGCGACGCGATCGTACATGATCTCGCGCTGGTTGTCGGCAATCTCCGGAACCCATGATTTCGGCTGCGTTGGCGGCGGTCCCGGCGGAATCTCGCCGAAGAATTTCTCGACCTTGGCCTTCGCCTCTTCAGGCTTGATGTCGCCGGCGATCACGAGGATCGCATTGGCAGGTCCGTACCATTGCTTGAACCAGTCCTGCACGTCCTGCATCGTGGCCGCGTTGAGATCCTCCATCGAACCAATGACTGTGTGGCCATAGGGATGGTCGTCAGGGTAGGTCGCCGCCACGATGTGGTTGAACACCTTGCCATAGGGCTGGTTCTCGCCCTGGCGCTTCTCGTTCTGCACCACGCCGCGCTGCTCATCCAGCCGCTTCTGGTCCACCGCGCCGAGCAGGTAGCCCATGCGGTCCGACTCCAGCCACAGGATCGTGTCCAGCGCAGCCTTTGGCACAGTCTGATAATAGTTCGTGCGATCCGTGTTGGTCGTGCCGTTCTGGTTGGTCGCGCCGATCTGCTGCGTCGCCTTGAAGAAGTCGTCGTTGAAATGCTGCGAGCCGTTGAACATCAGGTGCTCGAACAGGTGCGCGAAGCCCGACCGGCCCTCGGGCTCGTTCTTCGAGCCGACGTGATAGACGAGGTGCAGCGTCACCGTCGGCGTCTTGGTGTCCTCGTGCACAATCAGCGTCATACCGTTCTTGAGGACATACTTCGTGTACGGAATATCGTACGCCATCGCCGCGATGCGCTGCATCACCGGATCGCGCGCTGCCGTCGCCGCCTGCTCCGGCGCCGCCGCCGGAACCATCGGCGCGGCATAGGTCTGCGAAGTACCCCCACCCGTCGCGCAGGCATTCAACGCCAGCACCGCCGCCAGCACGGAACCAAGTTTTACCGTCATGAGTTTCTTGCTCATCGCACCCTCTGAATTTGTCTGACGTCACTCTAGGGGAGGCTTATCGATAGGCAATAAGATTCGAGCCGCGCGCCCTCATCCTCTGGGCCCATAGATCGCGCCGCCGCTCTCCACATACAGCCGCAGCGCCGCTGCGCCCTCATCCCGCAAAAGCCCATCTGCGAACACAACCCCGCGCGCCGACATCTCGGCGCGCAGTTCGCGCGTCCCGGCACCCTCGCAGAAACCCGCCGCCTCAGCATCCGCCTTGCTGGCCGCCGACACGATCTGCTTCACGCCGGCCCAGTGCGCGGCGCCGAGGCACATGATGCAGGGCTCGCACGACGTAAACAACGTCACGCCACCACGCGCCTGTAGCCGTCGCCCCGCCAGCGACAAGGCGACCGTCTCCGCATGCAGCACCGGATTGCCGCTCGCGATGGCGAGATTCACGCCGGCGCTGATGATCTCGCCGTCCGAATCGTCCCGCAGGCACGCGCCGAACGGGCCCCCGCTCCCGCGCGCGACATTTTCGCGCGCGATCGCCACCGCCAGCCACATTGCGTCGGCGTCGGACACGTGCGCCGCCGGCAAGGGCCACGCCGCCAGCCAGTCCGGCAGCCGGATCTCAGCCGCCGTCGCGATGCTCGCCTGCGCCATGCCGCCGCTCCTCAAGCCTTATTCTGAAACGCGAATCAGAAACGCCTCGCCAAATCACCCGCCAGTCCCCGGCTGTCACATGACCGGGCCGGATCCGGTTTCCTGAGCGCGTCGTCTACTAATAGTTCCCGGAAATGAACCGTTGTTGGCAACCCACTGACGCCCCGCAAGATTTTATTTACATGCCTGCCCTATGCCCCTATGTACGTCGCGCCGGCGGACATCGGCTCGAGGCTCTGCGCCTTGATTCCACGTGGCGTCTGAACTTCCCAAGTTAGCCTGAGTATCAGGTGGGGTTTGGATGACGTGTGCGGGTTGAGAGGCAGACTTAACGAGTCAAAGATCCGTA
>CAIMMO010000077.1 GCA_903842595.1 uncultured Alphaproteobacteria bacterium | reverse complement strand
TAACCGTCGACGAAGGGGCCTTTCCATACGGAACGGGACATCTTGCTTCTCTCCGTTACGCTTTGTGCCGACGACGCACGATCAGGCGATCGGTCGACTTGTTCTTGCGGGTCTTCGGACCGCGGGTCTTCTTGCCCCACGGCGTGACGGGGTGACGGCCGCCGGACGTCTTGCCTTCACCACCACCGTGCGGGTGGTCGACCGGGTTCATGGCGACGCCGCGAACATGCGGACGCCAGCCCTTGTTGACGTTGCGGCCGGCCTTGCCGAGCACTTCGTTCATGTTGTCCGGGTTCGACACAGCGCCGATCGAAGCCATGCAGAGCTCGGGGATCAGGCGGACTTCGCCGGACGACAGCTTGACCTGGGCATAGCCATCACCACGACCAACCAGTTGAGCGTAGGAGCCAGCCGAGCGAGCGATCTGCGCGCCCTTGAGCGGCTTCATTTCTATGTTGTGGATGATCGTGCCGACCGGGATAGACTTCAGCGGCAGGGCGTTGCCCGGCTTGATGTCCACGGACTCACCGGCGACGACCGTATCACCGACATCCACGCGCTGCGGGGCGATGATGTAGGCAAGTTCCCCATCGGTGTACTTGATCAGCGCGATGAACGCCGTGCGGTTCGGATCGTATTCCAGCCGTTCGATCGTCGCGGGCATGTCCCACTTGCGGCGCTTGAAGTCGATGATGCGGTAGCGCTTCTTGGCCCCGCCCCCACGCCAGCGCGACGTGCGGCGGCCCAGGTTGTTGCGGCCGCCCGATGAGTGCTTGCCCTCGGTGAGCGCCTTGACCGGCGCGCCCTTATGCAGGCCTGAACGGTCGACCAGCACGAGCTGGCGACGGCCTGGCGAAGTCGGGTTGAAGGTCTTAAGTGCCATGACGCCTTATCCTCAGAGCCCGGTCGTCACGTCGATGGACTGTCCGTCCTTCAACGTCACGATCGCTTTCTTGACGTCCGAGCGCTTGCCCGGTACGCCGCGGAAAAACTTCGATTTGCCTTTGACGACGAGCGTGTTCACGCCAACCACGTTGACGTTGAACAGGGCCTCAACCGCTTCCTTGATCTGCGGCTTTGTCGCGTCGAGAGGCACGCGGAAGACAACCTTGTTCTGCTCGGAGAGCATGGTCGACTTCTCGGTAATGATCGGCGCCGTCAGGCGCGTGTAGTGGAGAGCCTTGGGAGCGGCCATGACTTACGCCTTCTCGGCTTCGGCGAAGCGCGCGTTCACGCCTTCGACCGCTTCACGCGACAGCACCAGCGTCTTGCGGCGCAGAACGTCGTAGACGTTCAGGCCGGCGAGCGGGAGCACATCGATATTGGGGATGTTGCGGGCGGCCTTGGCGAACTTAGCGTCCACTTCGGAGCCGCCGATGAACAGGGCGTTCGACACGCCGAGCTTCTTGAGCTGGGCGACCAGATCCTTGGTCTTCTCGCCGGAGAACGCATCGAGCACGATTACGGCTTCATCTTTCACTTTGGACGAAAGCGCGTGCTTCATGGCCAGAGCGCGGACCTTCTTCGGAAGGCCGTGTGCATGGCTATGCGGGTGCGGACCGTGGGCGACACCACCGCCGACGAAGATCGGCGCGTTGCGCGAACCGTGACGCGCGCCGCCCGTACCCTTCTGGCGATAGAGCTTCTTGGTGGTGACCGAGACGTCGTCGCGGTTCTGCGTGGAGTGCGTGCCGGCCTGGCGCTTGGAGAGCTGATAGCGAACCATCCGCTGGAGGATGTCCGAGCGGATCTCCGAGATGCCGAACACGGCGTCCGAGAGTTCGATCTCGCCGGCCTTTGCCGAATCAAGTTTGACGACTGGGAGTTTCATGAGGCTCAGCCCTTCTTCACGAGGCCGGCGGGCGACGGGGCGCCCTTGTTGTCCTTGGCCTTCACGGCGTCGCGGATCTCGACCCAGCTGTTATCAGCGCCGGGGACGGCGCCTTTCACGAGGATCAGGCCGCGCTCTGCATCGGTGCGAACGATTTCCAGATTCTGGGTCGTGACACGCTCCATGCCGAGATGGCCCGCCATCTTCTTGCCCTTGAACACGCGGCCAGGGTCCTGACGCTGACCGGTGGAGCCGTGCGAGCGGTGCGAGACCGACACGCCGTGTGAGGCTTCGAGGCCGCCGAAGTTCCAGCGCTTCATGGCGCCGGCAAAACCCTTGCCCTTGGTGATGCCGACAACGTCGACCTTCTGGCCGGCGACGAAATGGTCAGCGCTGATTTCGGCGCCAACTTCGAGCAGCATATCGGCCGGGACGCGAAACTCGCGGAGGACAGCCTTCGGCTCGACGGCGGCCTTGGCGAACGCGCCGCGGAGCGACTTGTTCACGTTCTTGGCCTTGCGCGTGCCGGCGCCGAGGACGACGGCGGTGTAGCCATCGTTAGCCTGACGCGTGCCGACCTTTTCGCCCTTCTTGATGATGTCAGCCTGGCGAACTTCGTCTTTTTTGACGCCGACGACCTGGCAGCCTTCGAGTGAGAGCACGGTCACGGGGACATGCGCGCCGTCAGCGGCGAACACGCGAGTCATCCCGATTTTCTTGGCGAGGACTCCGGTGCGCATTAGCTGTTCCCCAGCTTGATCTCGACGGCGACGCCAGCCGAGAGGTCGAGTTTCATAAGCGCGTCGACCGTCTGCGGGGTCGGGTCGACGATGTCGAGCACGCGCTTGTGCGTGCGGATCTCGAATTGCTCGCGCGACTTCTTGTCGATGTGGGGCGAGCGGTTAACGGTGAATTTCTCGATGCGGGTGGGCAGCGGAACCGGACCGCGAACCTGGGCGCCCGTGCGCTTGGCGGTCGACACGATCTCGCGCGCCGACATGTCGAGCGCCCTGTGATCGAACGCCTTGAGGCGGATTCGGATATTCTGTTGTGCCATCGGTACCACCGAAACAGCGCAAAAGCAGCCTGACCGGGAAGTATCCCCCGGAGGGCCGCCGCACGCGTTGAGTTTTTCCTTTTGCTTCCGTGACTTACGTTTATCCGAGAATCCTCGGATACGGCTAAGCCGGTCGGAAACGAGCCGGGGTACTACGCGCCCTCCCCGGTCCCGTCAAGCGCGAGTTTGAGGCGAGCTGCCGCAGGCAGCAAGAATCTGCATCCGGGGTCAATCAGCCCAATGTTTTAGGCAGATCGACTTGGCAGCGACCGGCTTGGCGCCCCTCCAGACCCGAGGTGCGGACAATGATTTCTGACCTGCGCGACATCAGATTCGCGGTTTCTGGATCGCTGGCGCAGGAATCAGTTCTCGCAGGGGCCGGGATGCTGACGAGCTGAACCTTAACTGGCGCATCGCCCACCTGCCCCACACTGCAGATCGCCCGCTCGATGCGGCCGCCACAGGGACCCATGGTCCGCGCGGCCTCGCGCTCTTGAGCCTCAGACGCGCCCTCCTGCACTGGATTGATCCAGAGACTGATGTAACCGTCCCGCCCAGCATCCCATCGTCGTTAAAGCGAAAGGGCGCCAGGTTTCCCTGACGCCCCTTCTCGTGTTCAGTCGATCAGTCGAGGACTACTCGATGATCTTGGCGACGACGCCCGAACCAACGGTACGGCCGCCTTCGCGGATGGCGAAACGCTGTTTCTCCTCGAGCGCGATAGGAGCGATCAGCGAGACGACGAGTTTGATGTTGTCGCCAGGCATGACCATCTCGGTGCCGGCCGGAAGTTCAACGATGCCCGTCACGTCGGTCGTGCGGAAGTAGAACTGCGGACGATAGTTGGCGAAGAACGGGGTGTGACGGCCACCCTCGTCCTTGTTGAGGACGTACACCTCGGCTTCGAACTTCTTGTGCGGCTTGACCGAGCCGGGCTTGCACAGCACCTGGCCGCGCTCGACCTGCTCGCGATCGATGCCGCGAACGAGGATGCCGACGTTGTCGCCAGCCTGGCCCTGATCGAGCAGCTTGCGGAACATTTCGACGCCCGTGCAGATGGTTTTCTGCGTGTCGCGGATACCGACGATTTCAACTTCGTCGCCGACTTTCACGATACCGCGGTCAACCTTGCCGGTGACGACGGTGCCGCGGCCAGAGATCGAGAACACGTCTTCGATCGCCATCAGGAACGGCATGTCGAGCGGACGCTCTGGCGTCGGGATGTAGGCGTCGACGGCGGCCATGAGCTTCAGGATCGCCTGTTCGCCGATTTCCGGATCGCGGCCCTCAACGGCGGCCAGGGCGGAACCCGGGATGATCGGAATGTCGTCGCCAGGGAAATCGTATGACGACAGAAGTTCGCGAACTTCGAGTTCAACCAGCTCGAGCAGTTCCTTGTCGTCGACCATGTCGACCTTGTTCAGGAAGATCACCAGCGCCGGAACGCCGACCTGACGGGCGAGCAGAATGTGCTCGCGGGTCTGCGGCATCGGACCGTCTGCAGCGGACACCACAAGGATGCCGCCGTCCATCTGCGCTGCGCCCGTGATCATGTTCTTCACGTAGTCGGCGTGGCCGGGGCAGTCGACGTGAGCATAGTGACGGTTGGCCGTCTCGTACTCGACGTGAGCCGTGTTGATCGTGATGCCGCGAGCCTTTTCTTCCGGCGCAGCGTCGATGTCTGCGTACTGCTTGGCCGTGGCGCCGCCAGACTTGGCGAGCACGATCGTGATCGCTGCCGTCAGCGTCGTCTTGCCGTGGTCAACGTGGCCAATCGTGCCAACGTTCACGTGCGGCTTCGTACGCGCGAATTTTTCCTTACCCATGATATCCTACTCCGTAGCTTCGTTCAGCGGGGGTTGGCCGCCAGTTGGGCTTCATCAGCCGCTGAGTTTTTCAATGACTTCCTTGGCGACAGCGCTGGGCACCGCCTCGTAGTGGTCGAACTGCATCGTATAGTTGGCGCGGCCCTGGGTCGAAGACCGCAGGTTGTTAACGTATCCGAACATGTTGGCAAGCGGCACCATCGAATTGATGACGGTCGCGTTGCCGCGCATCTCCTGACCGAGGATCATGCCACGGCGGGAGTTAAGATCGCCGATAACGGTGCCGACGTAATCTTCAGGCGAGACAACTTCGACCTTCATGATCGGCTCAAGCAGCTTCATCGCCACTTTCTCCGATGCTTCGCGGAAAGCGGCCCGCGAGGCGATCTCGAACGCCAGCACGCTGGAGTCGACATCATGATAGGCGCCATCGATCAGGCTGACCTTGAAGTCGATGACCGGGAAGCCAACGAGCGGGCCGGCGTTCATGACCGACTTGATGCCCTTCTCGACGCCCGGGATGAATTCCTTCGGGATCGAGCCGCCGACGATTTCGTTCTCGAACACGAAGCCCGAGCCCGGCGGAAGCGGCTCGAAGATCAGCTTCACGCGGGCGAACTGGCCCGTGCCGCCGGTCTGCTTCTTGTGCGTGTAGTCGATCTCGGCCTTGCGGCCCAGCGTCTCGCGATAGGCGACCTGCGGCGCGCCGATGTTGGCGTCGACCTTGTAGGTACGGCGCAGGATGTCGACCTTGATGTCGAGGTGCAGTTCGCCCATGCCCTTGAGGCGGGTCTGGCCGGACTCGTGGTCGGTCGAGACGCGGAAGGACGGATCCTCGGCAGCCAGACGCTGAAGCGCGAGGCCCAGCTTCTCCTGGTCGGCCTTGGTTTTCGGCTCGATCGCGATCTCGATGACAG
>CAIMMO010000076.1 GCA_903842595.1 uncultured Alphaproteobacteria bacterium | reverse complement strand
TCGAAGAGCTGTGCATTCCGGCGCGCGACTTCTCCGGGATGGGCCTGCGCACGCTCGACATGAAGGAAATGGTCTGGAGCGACTACTGGATGAATGCCAAGTGGGGCGTCATTGGCTCGGAGGGCGTCAAGGGCGGCTTCGCGCGCGGCGACGGTGTGTTCCTGTCCGACGATGTCGATGGCGACACGCCGATCAAGGTGATCGGCCTGTGGGACCAGATCACTGGGACATCATGCCGGTGGCGCCAGGGCGTCAGCCGCGATGGCGGCAAGACCTGGCAGTGGAACTGGATCATGGACTGGACGCGCGCGTGACGCTCACGCTCGCCGCGAGACCCGGGAACACCTTGCCGACCTTGCCCATCAGGTAATCGCCATAGGCGCCTTCAAACGCGTGCAGGTTCGCCTTGTCCCAGCGCTGCGCGCTGTCGTTGGCAGCGGCATGGCCGGGCAGCGGCACGATGCGGGCGTCGAAGCCGGGATCGAAGAAGAAGGGGAAGGACAGGCGCGAGCGGCCGCTGCTGTTGAACACGCGGTGCGGGGTGGAGCGGTAATAGCCGGCGGTGAGCATGTCCAACATGTCGCCGATATTGACGACGAGCGCGCTGGGAATGGGCGGGGCGTCGATCCAGCCATGTGGCGTCTTCACCTGCAGGCCGCCGATATCGTCCTGCACCAGAAGCGTGAGCAGGCCATAGTCGGTATGCTCGCCCACGCCCCAGCCCTCGCCTGGGCTGGAGGCCGGGTAGTGAAAGATGCGGAACAGAAGCGTCGGCTGTGAGGTGTAGGCGCGCCGGAAATACTGCGCGTCGAGGTCGAGGCTCAGCGCCACGCCTTCCATGATCGCGTGTGCCGATTGCTCCGCGCCGTGCATGAAGGCGGTGACCGCCTCGCGAAGTTCGGGCACGGCGTCGGGGAAGAGGTTCGCGCCGTGCAGCGGAAGTCCCGCAGCGACGCGCGCATCATCCGGGCCCAGCTCCTCGCCGAAATAAATCCCCTCCTTGATGTCGGGCTTTCCCGAGGTGAGTTCACCACCGACAGGAAAAAAGCCGCGCCAGGCTCGGCCGCCGCGCGCCATCGCGATCTGCATCTTCTCCGCTTCCGGTAACGCGAAGAAGCGGTGGCTGGCGCGTGCGAGCTGGTCGAGCGTTGCTGGCGAGATGGCGTGTCCGGCGGCGTAAAAGAAGCCGAGGTCGCGGCACGCAGCGCCGATCTCCTCCGCGACCGCACGGCGCGCGCTGTCGTTCCCTGCGAGCAGGGGCGAGACGTCGATCACGGGAAGACGCAGTGTCATCGCGCAAGGCTCGCGCATCCTCGCCACGGGCTCAAGGCGCTCTCGGTGGCATGACCCAAAGGAGCTGCATTTCACCTGCGTTCGCAGGATTGCGGCGGCTTCGCGCGCGTAGTGACGGTCCGCCGCTGCCGGCTGGCCGGCTGGCCTGACACCAACAGCCCGACCAACCGAGGAATCCTCCGCATGAACAGGCTTCTGATCGCCGCCCACGTCCGGCCCAGCGCCACAAACGCCCATTTTGCTGCGGAATCGGCCCGGTCGCGCCGTCCCACCTGCACCCTTGCGCACCGCGCAACCCGACTATACAAACCGCCCCTCATCGACAGGCCGCGCCCGTAGCTCAGCTGGATAGAGCACCAGACTACGAATCTGGGGGTCAGGAGTTCG
>CAIMMO010000075.1 GCA_903842595.1 uncultured Alphaproteobacteria bacterium | reverse complement strand
CTTGGCGTGGAGAAGGCAAGCTGGACGCCGCCACCTCTCCAACGCAGTCATGAGTTCGTCTACTTTCTCGGTGAGAAGGGCAAGGGCACACAGCCGTTGGGCTGCTCGTGCTTGCTCGCCGAGTACGTGGAATGGACCCACAACGCGATTATTCGATCAGACACGGCATATCCTGACGCAGTGTGCCCGTTCGATGTGCTCAGAACGCTTTGCGATGAGGCAACACGTGACGGCGGATTCGCGACTATCGTTTGCGACGACAGCAACGGTGTGGAGCAAACTTGCTCTGCGGACGATTACGACGCTGGCGGTCTGGTTAGCCTCGCGCTGATCGCTCGCGGCAGTCTTCTGTTTGCGGATGCCAGCGGCGGAATCCCGTGGCGCGTTCTGCATGTCGTCAGGTAGGGCACATCTGCAACCGAGGGCCCTTTGCAGCCGGTCGCCAATTCATCCTATCCTCTCGACATGGCCGAGCCTTGGTTCACTGCTGTCGAGCGCTTCGGGCCCGCAAACGGCGCGTGGTCGAATTACATCGAATGGTCCGGGCTAAATCAGGTCGAGGAGCTCGTTTCGCTGGACACGCTGCTTTGTCCGCCTGTGCTCATGGACGTGCGCGATGATTACTGGCCTCACATCGTCATCGAACACGACTACCTTATGTTGTTCAAGGATTTGGAAGTCTTGCGCCGTGCTCTCGCAGCGTCAGATGTGAAGGAGGCGCGCCTTCTGTGTGTTTTGCGGGATCCTATTGGGCCTCCGATACTGGCGGCCGAATTGAACTCTTTTCGCTTCGTCGGTTTCGATCTGGTGGAGGCCGAGACAGGTGTTAGTGCATTGTCCAATTGCGGTGGATGGCCGGAATTAGATAACGCGGAGCTCTCAAGGTGGGGGTTGATTACGGACTATCATCGTGCGGCTCAGTTGCAAAAGGAGCTTCTGCGCGGTCACCCCGAAGAGCGTCACGCGGACTGCGACTTGTGGGCCCTCTTCGCTGCAACCGAGTGACAGCCAATGGCCCACAACAGCCATTCGTCATTTGGCAGCCGTTCGCCTAGACCGGTAAAGATAGTGGGCTAGGGATAGTTCGATGCGCGCTCCTGAAGCTATGTTCGCATTGCTTTGTTTTGGCCTTGCATCGTGCAGCGATGCGAGCACGTCAGACGCCAGTGATCTGGTCTACACGGGTGGGGCCACATGGACAGGAGAGTGGGTCCGCTGTGATCGCTGGGAGGCAGGCACCATTGCTCGATGCTCCAAGTTTCTCGGCAGTAGTGGTCCTGAGTTGTTTTCTGCAGTCGGTGACTTTCTTCTGAGCGCAAACCTAGACTTCGTTAGTCCGGATGGGCGTGACGGCGATCTCGCATATAGCTTCTTGGGAAATACCCTCCACGTTGGCCCCAAGGGTGTCTATCTGCTTCCACTGAATGTCCGCCATTTCTTGTACGGCGAGGAGGTGGGATTTACCGTCGCAACGGGGGCATGTCGTAGTCAATTGCGGGCTGGTCCTTTGTGGGAACTCTGGCGCACGTTTTCGCCGATGCAGGCTCGGGGCGATGTCGAACAAGCATTCGAGCGATTTGCGCGCGATCCCGAAGTGTCAGGCCGAGCAACAACTTTTGCCTTGCTAGATTACAGTGCGGGCACTGGTTCACAGGATCGCTGGGTGTCAATGTCCTGGCGCGGCGATGGCTCCAGGACGTATAGGGGCATGCTGCTGGGCGACTGCTGGGGTTCATTCTCCACCAAGCCGGCTCCCTGAGGCCGTGAGCGGAAATTGATCGAGCTGGCCTTGCTGGGGCTGCTTTTGAACAGATCTGCTTTCGGGCGCAGCAGCCATTCGCAACATCTGACGGGCTGGGCGACGTGGGTGCCCACAATTGCCGTTCGTGATTCAAGCTTGTGCCGGCGCGAAGATCCTAGGGCAGGTAAAGCCGAAGGACAGCAGCCGGCGACGCTAGCGGAGCCGAAAGCGAAGCACGTCTACGCCGCCTCGCTTGCAGCCTTCTTCGCGATCTCTGGTGCTATTTCGATCACGCGCATGAGCGTCGCCGCCGCGCGCTCTGGCGTGCGACGATGTTGCTCCCAGTCGCGCACCGCGCCGAGCGTAAAACCGAATGTCGTAGCGAATTCATTCTGCGACATGTCGACCTTCGTACGAACTGCTTTGACGTCGACCGGCTTGCGGACAACCAGACCCGGAACGTGCTCGCCGCGCGCGTGCGCGCCGGCCTGCTTGATGGCGACGGCCGTGCGCTCGGCAATAGAAGGGCGGGCCGCAACCTTGGTGGTTGCCTTCCTAATCTTTTTCATTTCCAAGCTCCTTCTTCATAAGGTCTTTCAGGAACTGCAATTCCTGTTTCGTCAGGTTCGCTTTGTCGCCCTTGGCGAAGACGGTCAGCAGATAAACTGTGTCAGCGCCCCTGCGGTAGCCAACCAGCATCCGCCAACCCTTGCTCTTGCCGCGACCAGGACGAGCGACGCGGATCTTGAACAATCCGCCGCCAAGTTCGTCGCCATCTTCCGGGTTGCGCGAGACGTGATCTACAGCCGCCGCACGATCTTCTTCTGTCATCCCTGCAAAATCGGCGTCGGAAAGGAAAGCTGGAGTTTCGATGACGGTCAGCAGCTTATCCATGACTCATATCGATACGGCAATGCCGTACTTTGTCAAGAGCGCGTTCCTGTCGTGCTGTTGGGGATCATCCCATGAATGCCGACTAGCGAACCCGTTCCCCGGAAAGGCATTTCGAGAGCCGCTCGGCCATCCGTCGGATCGTGGCGGGCCGGCAAGGGCGGGGCTCGAAGCTGCGATTCCCGGTGCGCCTTTTTCGAGAATTCCTGGGCAAGTCAGGTCGGTTGCAACATGAGGATCGGCTCAAGTTACAAATTCGGCCTTTCTTTAACATGGGCTGTCGCTCGTGTGCAGAAACTCGCAATTCTTGAACATGTGACGTCGCGAAAAACCGGCGGACTTTGGGCGATCGTACTAAACCGCTCGCGCGGTAGGCTAAGCCGCTAGGCCGGTAGTTTTGTCGACGGCCCCCTTCTCCTTCAGCGCGTGGATTGTCCACGGCGCTCGAGGAGAGAGCCCATGGCCGACGATCCCAATACCATTTCCACCAG
>CAIMMO010000074.1 GCA_903842595.1 uncultured Alphaproteobacteria bacterium | reverse complement strand
TCCTCCGGGGCAAATGTCTGGATCTGGGCGACGGTCTGGGTGTTGAAGCCGCCCGAGCGGAAGCCGGTCGCTGCCGACGCGTAGACAAGATTGTCTGCGGTCAGCTTGTAGTCGGCGCCAACGCGCCAGGTCGTCTTGTCGTAGGTCTTCTGCAGCTCCCTGTCGACGGCTGCCGTCGGATCGAAGTCGATGGGAACCGGATTCTGGATGATGACCCCGATGGCATTCGCTGCCGACTGGGCGACAGGCCGATTGACGCGGAAGCGCTTGTCATCCTCGGTATATCGTACGCCAGCTGTGAATTTGAGCTGTTCCGTCGCCTGGTACTCGGCCTGGCCGTAGAAGGCTGTCGAGATGACGTGGGAGACCTGGTCGTCGTAGAAGGAGCCGCCGAACGGGACGCCGCCATTGGCCGCGACGCCGTTGACGATCGGCGAAAACTGCTGGTTGATGAACGTCCCCTTGAGGTCGTCCTTGAAGTAGTAGGCGCCGGCGACGAACTGCACGGGCCCCTCGAAATCGGACAGGATCTGGAGTTCCTGGCTCAGCGATTCAGACGCGGTGAGCTGGTAATCGGCTGCGATCCGGTTGCGCGAGAAATCGCTGTCCTGGGTGCGCTCGGTCTCGAAGTCGACATATCCGGTGATCGACTTCAGCGTCACTGCGCCAACGTCCCAGGCGATTTCGCCGGTGAAACCGGTTCGCTTGAGGTCGAGTGAACTCAGGAAGTCATTGTCGATCGTATAGGGATCACTGGCGGCAAAGATCGGAATGCCGAGATCCTGCACGCCGGCCAGCCCTGGATTGTCGTCGATACCGTCGCGGTTGTTCGGGCGCGTGTTCAGCAACAGCGGCGTCGAATTGAAGACAGGCGCGCCCAGCGTGGGGTTGTAGTAGGAGCCGATGAGCTTGTAGCCGAAAGCCGAGCCGCCATTGCCACTCTGTTCGAGGACATCGGCGCGAAGGACGATGTCGAGGGTGTCGATCGGCTGGACCCGCAAGGCGCCACGCAGATAGCTCATGTCGGTGTCGAACAGATCTGCCTCGCTGTTGAAGGCATTCTCGACATACCCGTCGCCCTGCGCGATCGCGCCGGCGAAGCGCACCGCTGCGCGATCGCCGATCGGGATGTTTACATAGGCATCGCCGCGCGCGGTGTTGAACGAACCGTACTGGCCATTTACGGCAAACGACTGAGCGCCGAGCTCCGGCGCGTTGGTGACGACTGATATGTTGCCGCCGAATGTATTGCGGCCATAGAGCGTGCCTTGTGGTCCACGCTGCACCTCAACGCGGGACACGTCGACAAAGGCTGCAGAGGCCTGAGCAGCGCGCGACTGGTAGATGCCGTCAATAAAATAGCCGATCGTGGTATCGCCGTTGACGCCGACATTCTCCGTGCGCACGCCGCGCATCGCAGGACGGCTGTCGATACCGGAGCGACCATAGGTGAAGCCCGGGGTGACGACATCGAGGCGTGACACATCGACGATGTTGCGCGTCTCGAGGGTCTCTGCGCTGACCGCGGTCACGGACAGCGGCACGTCCTGGAGCCTCTCCTCGCGGCGCTGGGCGGTAACAACGATGACATCACGACCGCTGTCCTGACCATCTACGGCGCGCTGGTCGGCCTCGCCCTGCTGCGCGAACGCCGTCGGGGCGCTCATGGCAATCGCGAAGAATGCAACGCCGCCTGTCAGTGATCTCTTGAAGCCCGCTCCGCTGGACATGTTGGTCGCTCCCTCCCGAAAATCCTCGCTAAAACGAGCCGAACACAAAATGACTTCGAATGCAACCCTTCTGTGACAAGCGTTT
>CAIMMO010000073.1 GCA_903842595.1 uncultured Alphaproteobacteria bacterium | reverse complement strand
TGCTGAGGTCCATCACGGTGTCCGCGCCCCAGCGGATCGACCAGACGAGTTTCTCGACTTCTTCCTCGACGGAGGAGGTGACGGCGCTGTTGCCGATGTTGGCGTTGATCTTCACCAGGAAGTTGCGGCCGATGATGACGGGCTCGAGTTCCGGGTGGTTGATGTTGGCGGGAATGATGGCGCGGCCGCGGGCGATCTCTTGCCGCACGAATTCCGGGGTGATGAAGGCGGGGATCTCGGCGCCGAAATTCTCGCCGTCATTGCGGCGGTCCTGTGCGCCTTCGGCCATCGCCTCGCGGCAGATGTTTTCGCGGTGGGCGACGTAGGCCATCTCGGCGGTGATGATTCCGGCCTTCGCGTACTGGTATTGCGTGAGGCGGGCGCCAGGCTTGGCGCGCAGGGGCGTGGTGAGGTGAGGGAATTGCGTGACCAGCCTGTCGCCGGTGACGTGGCCATTGTCCTCCGGCTTCACATGGCGGGCGGCGTAGGACTCGGTGTCGGCGCGCGCGGCGATCCACGGGGCGCGGACCTTGGGCAGGCCTTCGTGCACGTCGATCTGCACGGTGGGGTCGGTATAGGGGCCGGTGGTGTCGTAGACGCGGATCGGCGGTTCCTTCGCCGTGGGGTGCAGCGCGATCTCGCGATAGGGGACCATCACATCCGGAAAGCCGGGCGCGGGCGAATAGAGCTTCTGGCTCGCCGGCAGCGGGCCGGTGGTGACGCGGAACGGCTGCAGGTCGCGCGGATCGATTGGTTTGTTCATGAGCTGGGCTCCGTGGGGAAGGCGATGCCGGCGACGCCGGCGATAAGGAGGACAACGCCGGTCATCAGCGCCGCGATGTTGGAGAGCGCGTAGAGGCGGACATTGGCGGGGCTGTCGATCTTCAGGCGGTGGCCGATGGCGAGGAGGCCGAGGCCCTCGACCGCCCACCAGATGGCGGTGAGGGTGACGAGCGAGGCGGTGATCGAGGAGAAATCCAAGTGCGCGACCAGCAGGCCGCCGCCCGCGAAGGCCGTGACGGCAGCGGTGGCATGCATGATGCCCGGCGAGTTCTGGATGCTGGTGAGCAGCGGCTGGACGATGGACGGACGTACAAGCGCGGCGGAGGCAGCAAACAGGAATGCGCCGACGAACAAGGCGAGCTTGAGGGTGAACGGGTTCTGGACGGCGAGGAGGTCGATCATTCGCTTGCCTCCGACGGAGGCTGCGCAAACGTTTCCTCGATGATCGCCTTGGCTTCCAGCGGGCGATCTATGTGTTCGAGGGCGAAGACGTGTTCTTCCCTGGGGTCGTCCCTGCGGAGGACGTAGATGTCGGGCGTCTGCGGGCGGCCGCCGGCGATGACGCCGCCGACGTCGGCGCCCTGCATTTCACCTACGACAGAGCCGGCCGCGTCGAGCGCGAGGAGGCGGGTGGTGGTGGCGGCGTAGTGTTGCGCCTTCTGCGGCTTGGCGGCGAGGCGGCGGAAGGAGCCATAGGCGAGGACGGCCATCGCAAGCGAGAAGGCGCCGAAGATGGGCGTGACGATGGAGGCGCCAATATTGGCGGTGGCGTAGCCGCCGACGCTTTCAATGAAGCGCAGGCCGAGGAAGACGGCGAGCACGGCGGCGGCTGTGCCCGAGATCAGCGCGACGGCGATGCGGCGGCGGCGCGTGGCGCGCAGGAGATCGCTGGACGTGCTGGCGCTCCAGACGAGGATTTCGCCGGGCTGGAGGTGGCGCGCCCAGAGATCGACTGAAGCTGTCACTTCGTCCTGTCCTCGATCGGCTGGTCGATCTTCAGCGTGCGCTTGATCAGTTCGGCGACTTCCAGCGGGCGCTCGGCGTTGAACAGGATGAAGGGTGGGTAGGCGCGTGTGTTCTGCGGCGCGCGGTTGAGGCGGATGTGGCCGCGCTGCTTCGTGCCGGTGACGATGATGGGGTGGGGCGGGGAATGCTTGCCGTCGGCGCGGCCTTCGCCGCCGACGGCGACCATCCAGTTCGTGATCGGGCGCAGAAGGTCGATCGAGACGACGCGCTGGGTCGTGAGCATGGCCACCTGGCGCGATGGCGTGGCGGAGCTGCGCCACACGAACCAGGCCAGCCGGCCCGCCAGGACGGCGGCGAGCGCCCAGGCAACCCAGTTGTAGGTCGTGCTGCGATTGTCCAGCATCAGGTAGACGAGCAGGGCGACGCCGACGGCGAGCAGGGCGAAACGCAGGATAAGCGCGGGGTTGAAGGCGTCGAGCGCGCGGCCCGAGCCCTTGCCCTGCCAGAGCACGTGTTCGTCCTTCTGCAGCTGGCCACGCAGGCCATTGTGCAGGTTCTCGACCGGGATGGCCCCGGCCGGCGGTGGAGTCGCAGGTTGAGTCTGTTCAGTCATCATTTCTCCAGTCCCTTCGCCGGCATGATCCGGATCAGGTTCTAAGGGTGCTCGCGCAGAATGGCGACGATCTCAGCGAACGTCCGTTCGCGCCCCTCGGGATGGCGGGAGAATAGCGGTGTGGGCGCGTGGGGCAAGCTGTTCAGGCGGCGTAGGCCACAGGCTTTGCGAGGCGATACCCTCATCGCCCTTGCGGTTTCGAAATGGCCCTATTTGCCCGGATCTGCCGCCGGACAATTTCTCCAGTGTTCCGCCAGCGCGTTGCGCCACGTTTCCGCGCCTGCTGGGGGCGGGGCAGCCTCGGTCAGTTTCAGCATGAAGTTGTCATAGCCGGGGTGATTGGGGCGGCCGAAGCGGGCTTCGATGACGTGGCCGCTCCTTGCGTCGGCGATCATTTCGCCACCGCGGCTTCCGATGACAGGATCGGTGAAGGCGGGGCCGGAGAGGCGGTAGTGGTCCTTGGCGCCTTCATCCGAGCTGTAGAGGAATTTCGCGTTGACCGCGCCGAGAATGCGCAGGGTGGGCGATGTGCCATCAGGCCAGGCCATGACGAAGCCGAAGGAGAAGTCCTTGTGGTCATGGGGGCCAAAGAGAGCGAACTCGGCGAGGTCGAAATCGTAGATGCGCCATGGCGCAAGCGGGGCGGGGTGGATTTCGGCGGGCCTGGAGGCGGGGTCGCCGAGGCGGACTTCGAGCGAGCGTGTGCCGGGGACGAGATCGATGAAGGCTTGCGGTTTCTGCGTGCTCTCGCGTGTGAGGCGGCCGCCGACGAGGCGGGTTGCTTCTCTGGTCACGGGATCGAAGACGGCGGTGACGTAGGCAGCGTCGGTGCAGGGCGCCAGCATCTTGGCGACGTGCACTTCAGTCGGCGATACGACGTGGACAATGACGCGTTCAGGCAGCGTGCCGTCCTGGTTGGATCGGATGTAGCTCAGCGTCATGCCGGTTGGGTCGGGTGGCGGCGCTGCGGCCTCAGCGACGGCTGGCGGCGCTGCGACGGGCGTGAGTGGCAGGGCGAAGCTGGCGACGGCCATGGTGATCAAGCAGGCGAGGGCTATCTGGACCTGCGTGCGGAGCTGCTTCTGCAGCGCGGGGTCTGCCTTGTCCTCGTCGGTAGGCGAGAAGGCGGCGCGGACGATGCCGGCGAGGTTGCGCGGCTTGCCCGGCGGTGCGCTGGCGGGCTGCGGTATGCGACGCGCGGTGCGGACGGCCATGAGCCACGCCACGACGGCGGCAAGGCCCAGCGCTCCCATTGCGATCATCAGTGCGACAGCCATGCGCGATTTGCGCTGAAAGGCGGGGGCGCGTCTAGTCCGCTCAGATCTCCTTCGGCGGAGCGTGGGCGTTGATCTGGATCCAGGTCTGTTCCGAGAAGGCGAGGAGGTCGCCTGCTTCGTTGAAGAGGGCGGAGCCGGCGAAGTGTTTGCGGCGGTCGTGACCTTTCGCCCATGCGACGACGACGATGGGGGCGTCGGTCGTGGGGCGGGAGATGATGCGCGCCGACATGCGGCCGAGCAGGATCGGCTCCTTGTCGATGGCGAAGGCGCCGGGGCAGTCGAGCGCGGCCCAGAGGTATTCGGGGGCGATGCGCCCGGATGAATCGGCGAGGCCGGGCACGGGTTGCCAGGGCGCTGCGACGATGCGGAAGGCGTTGGGGTTCTCGATGCCGGATGGGTCCTTCAACCAGTCGGCGAAGATGCGCAGGCCGTCGCCGACGTCGCGGTTCGGTCCGCAGACGAAGCAGTGTGGCAGGACGTGGTCGTCTGGATCGCGGAATTTGTGGGCCGCGACCTGGGCCGCCTGCAGGCCGGGAGACTGCA
The DNA here is from genome assembly GCA_903842595.1 of uncultured Alphaproteobacteria bacterium. GTDB lineage: Bacteria > Pseudomonadota > Alphaproteobacteria > Caulobacterales > Hyphomonadaceae > UBA7672. The sequence goes on along the minus strand of CAIMMO010000073.1, from coordinate 6,514 downwards.
CGTTCGGCGCTTCGAGATGCGTTGGCTGGAGTGACATGATGAGGATGCGCCCTGAGACGTCGTCGGTCATGATGTCGATGCCGTCGCCCGCGGGGTGTACGCGCAGCGTGCGGTCGAGCGGGATCGGGGCGCGAATGGTTGCTTCGACGGCTAGCGCTTTGGGCAGCAACTGCGCGGCGAGACCGGCGGAGTAGCCGCCATTGCCGGAATCGTGAGGGCCGTTGAAGCGGCGTGCGATGGTGAGGGTGTCGGTCATGCGCGCCAAGTTTAGCGCAGGGCGGGCGGCGATGACCAGCTTAGAAGCTTCGTGCCCGCGGCCGAGTTCTTGTCGTGGTGATGGCCTGTGCCGTCCTGATGGTATTCGTCATGGCTGAACGAGCAGTGATGGTGGCCCTGGCTGTCGTGGCATTTGTGCAGGCTGAAGGCGCAGTCGCCGTCGAGGTATTCGAGGTCGCTGCAGAGCGAGAGGGCTGCGTCGACGAGGGCGAGTGCGGCGGTGGTGCAGGCGCCGAAGGTGGGTGAGGCGGCGAGCGCCACGATCGCAACCCGGAACTTCATGTCAGCCCCGCCCGTCCAGAGCACGTGATCAAGCTTGATCCATGCGTTCGCGTGGAGGGGTTATGGCCCGGGAACCGCTATTTTTCCGTCGAGAGGCCCGCCTCGCACCACCCCTCCATGCCGCCATCGAGCGCGCTGGCGTGGCGGAAGCCGAGCGCGCGGAGGGTTGCCGCGGCGAGGGTGGAGATCTTGCCGAATTCGCAGACAGCGACGATCCGCACGGTGGGATCAGGGAAAGCCTCGTTGACGCGCAGTTCGAGCTGGCCGCGCGGCAGATGCACGGCGCCTGGCAGGTGGCCGGCGTCGAATGCGTCCTTCTCCCGCACGTCGAGGATTACGAGGTCGTTCTGCCGGGCGGCGATGCGGCGGGAGAGTTCGTCCATCGCCATGAAGGGGACGGATGCACTTGCTTCGGACAGCAGGCGGGCCACGGATTTCGCGCCGCTCATGTTGACGCGCAGCGCTTCGGTGAGGTGGGTGGGCGCCTGGATGTTGAGGGCGCGCATCATCGCGACGAAGTCTGCGCGGTCGGTGTTCTGCAGCCGCGGGTTGGTGGCGATCTCCTCGCCGATGGTGGAGCCGGTGCGCCCCCTGTATTCGTGGGCGGGATGGATCTGTGTCGCGGGGTCGAGCTTGAGCAGGCGGTTGAACAGGCTGTCGTAGAGTTGTTCTGGATCGCCGGTGGGCAGGTCGGTGCGGCCGGTGCCGCCGATCAGCAGGGCATCGCCGGTGAAGACGTGGCCTTGCGTGTAGAGGGAGGTGGAGTCGGCGGTGTGGCCGGGCGTTGCCATCGCCTGCAGGCGGATGTCGCCGATCAGGAGCAGGTCGCCATCATCCAGTTTGATGTCGACATGGGAGGCGGGAGAGAGGTGGCTCATCACCACCTGGGCGCCAAGCGCCTTGCCGATCTCGCGCGCGGCGGAGAAATGGTCGGCGTGGGTGTGGGTGTCGATGGCGTAGCGGAGGGTGAGTCCGTGCCTGGCGGCGAGGCCGCGATAGCGCTCGATGGCGCTGATTTCGGGATCGATCACGGCGCTGACATGCGTTTTCGGGCAGCCGAGTATGTAGGACCTGCAACCGCCGACTTCGATGGTTTCGAGGATCATTCCTGCCTCACGATGCGCGCATTCCAAGGCAGCAGGCGGAAGGTGGCTGATCAGTTGTCGCGCCGCCCGTCGCGATAACCGTCACGGTATCCGTCCGAATACTCTTCGTCATGCCGGTCGCCCCTGTCGTCATGATGATCGTCGTCGTCATGCGTATAGTACACCGGGACCGCGCAATACGAGTAGCCGCCGCCCAGAGGATTTAACTGGTAGCCAACCTGCTCGTAGCTGTATCGCGGGTAGGAGGTGGGGAGGGTGTCCGACACATGCTGTCGGAACATTCCAGGCGGACAAGGCGCGTTGATCTGTGCGTCGAGTTCGTAAGCGGCTTGATTCAGCCCGTAAGCGAATAATTCGAGATCGTCGGTCGTACAGGCTGCCGCCGCCAAGAGCGGCACGGTCATCAGCACGCGTTTCATCGTCAGCTCCCCGCTATTCCCGCCCTAAATCCACTTGAGCGGACATTTCTGGCGAAATCCGGGCAAGAAACCAAGAGTGAAGGGAAATTCGGCTGTTCGATGGTTTGGCCGGTCGAAGCGGTGAGGCCTTCAGCGCAAGTCCTTGCGCATCTCGGTCAGATGAAAGTCGCGGGTTGTCTCGCCCGTCGTGTCGCTGAATGGAAACGGAAGCGTGGCACCGGTGAGGCGGTAGCCACGGCGCTGATACCATTCGATCAACTCGGAGCGCAGGTTGATGACAGTCATCACCATCTGGTTAGCGCCCCAGAGATCCTGCGCGCGGCGCTCGGCTTCGGCAAGGATCTGCTTGCCGAGGCCGCCGCCGTGGATGGCGGGGTCGATAGCGAACATGCCGAAATAAGCTGCGTTCACATCGCCGATGGATGAGGCAGCGACATCTGAATCGGCGGGGCCGTCCGCGCTCGACCAGTTGCGGGCGGGATCGCTCAGCCCCTGTATGAGGCAGCAGCCAGCGATGCGTGCGTCCAGCTCGGCAATGAGAAAGCGTGAGTCCTCGCGGCCGATCAGGGTCGAGATTTCGTCGCCATTGGTGCGTGGTCCCTTGAGCAAGTGCGCTTCGGAGTTCCAGCGCCCCGCCGTATCCTCGCCGCGATAGGCGTGCTCGATAAGGGCGACGAGCGCGGGCGCGTCGGATTGCCGGGCATAGCGGAAGCATGGTTCGGGCATGGGTGTCTCCGTCCTGTTCGGCTAATCCACGGCGGACACAGCGCGTCAAGCGCCAAACGGGCGCGGGTGATTGCAGGCGGCGGTGCGGCGTGGTCTGGTGAAGCGGGTGCAGATACGCGGAGGCTACATGCTACGCCAGGGCGGACGATTGATCGCGGGTTTGCTCGCGGCCCTGTACGCGGGCGCATGTGCGGGCGGGCCTGCTGCAGGCACGATGGGCGGCCCGCAGGTGTCCGACCAGGTGCTGAAGGGCGGGCAGCTGTTGCAGCCATGGCTGGGGGCGGCGCTCAAGGAGGCGGCGCGGCATCCGCTGGGGTCGGAGGAGAACCCGGTGCGCGCGGACATGCCGGGCGGACAGCGTGCCTATCTTGCGCGGCTGCGCTGCACCAATGATGCGCCGCCGACCTGGCGCCGCGTGGGAAATCTTGGTTCGGGTGTGTTCGGGTCGATCGTGGATCAGTATGACGTGCGCTGCGAAGGCGCGCATCCGCCGCGGACGATCATCGTGATGGACATGTACTTCAAGGGCCACGTCGAAGCGCGGGCGATCGACGGTTTCGAGATCGCGCCACCCTGAGAGGCCGCGAGCGGGAGGATTAGCATGCGCTTTGCAGCCATCATGCTGGTGTTGATTCTGGCGCCCGCTGCCGAGGCGCAGCAGCACCTGCCGCCGGAACGCATGTTCTGCGATCCCGAGAGCCATCCGAATGACGCGGTGGCCGCAGCGCCTTATTCGCACCGCGTGATGTTCGAGGACGAACATGTGCGCGTACTGGAGATCCGCCTGCCCCCGGGCGCGAGCGAGCCGATCCATATTCATGCCTTGCCGAGCGTCATCTATGGTGACACCGGCGGGGAGGGCGGCGCGAAGTTCGTCTACACCGAATACCGCATGGAGAATGGCAAGTTCGTCGAAGTCGCGAGCAATGAGGTGAAGCCGACTGCGGGCGTGCGCGCCGTGTGGTCGCCACCCGAGGGGCCGCATTCGATCACCAATACCGGCGGTGTGGGCGTGAAGTTCACGCGCGTCGAGATCAAGCCGGAGAGTTGCGCGGCGCGCTAGGGGGCCTCGACGAACGTCTCGCCGCTGCCCGGCATGAAGACGGGCGGGAGAGGGCCGACGACTCCCTGCAGGAAGGTCACCTTTGTCTCGATGGTGAGGGACTGACGGACGGCGAGTGCGGCCTGCAGGGCGGCGTAGTCGGGTCCGTCGCCGCCCATCGCGGCGGCATCCCGCGTGGCGGCCCAGTGATCGAGGCTGGCATAGCGGGTGGTGAGGTAGACTTCGTCATAGTCGGGAGAAGCTTCGGCCTCGCCGGGCGCCGGGATGACTTTCCACATGCCGACGATGCGGGCGCCGATCTTTTCGAAGTAGGGCCAGATGCCGTCCTGCGAGGCTTTCAGGAATTGCGGGAAGGTTCCCTTCCGGATCTTCCAGTAGCGGATCGTGGTGATTTCCTGCCCGGCCTGGGGCACGAGATTTCGTACCGGACCGCGTGCGCCGGCGGCGTCGCGGTTCATCTGGATGGGGCTGTTGTTCGGCGGCGCTGAGGGCGGCGTAGTCGTGCAGGCTGAGGCGAGGAGGAGCAGGGCGGCGAGACAGCGCATGTGGAAACTCCGGAGTTTGCGGCATTGCAGCGGAGCGCGACCGGAGATGCAAGACGCAACCGGACGCGCGTCGAATGGCGGCGATGACCAGATCTTGCGTTGAAAGGACCAGCAACGCAGCTTTAATCGCATGTTCGTAGGCATACTCTCCCGCACTCCAGCTGACCTGTCATCATGAACCTGTTCGAAGGCCTGAAGAGCGACTGGATCTACATCAACGGATTTCGCCGTATCATCGGCGCGGTCGGAAAGTTCGATCCGGAGGCAGACTACACGCTGGCAGACGCGGTCGAGGATGCGATCGACGGCCACCGCGAGCGGACCTTCATTTCGTTTGAGGGCAAGGACACGACCTACGCGGAGTTCGAGGCGCGTGCGAACCAGTTTGCCCATTGGGGACAGTCGGTTGGACTGAAAGCCGGCGATACGGTTGCGCTCTTCATGGAGAACCGGCCGGACTATATCGCCTTCTGGGCGGGTATGGCGAAGGTGGCTGTGCGGACGGCGCTGATCAACTACAACCTGTCCGGCGCCGGACTTGCGCATTGCGTCAAGATCGTCGACTGCAAGGCCATCGTGATGAATCCCGAGCTTGCGCCGCAGTTTGCATCAGCGCGCGGGCAGGTTGAGACGCCGCTCGGCGCCTTCGTGCTTGGCGGGCCGGCCGATGGGCTTGTGCAGATTGACGGCGTGGTGGATCGCGCGGCCAAGACCCGGCTCGACCGCTCCGGTCGGGCCGGCGTCAAGGGCGGCGACGTGGCGCTCTATATCTACACGTCCGGTACGACGGGATTGCCCAAGGCGGCCAAGATTTCCGGCGTGCGGGCGCGTGGGCTGATGCGCGTGTTCAAGGATGCGACGCAGGCGAGCCAGGACGAGCGTATCCTGCAGACCCTGCCGCTCTATCATGCGACGGGCGGGATGTGTGGGGTGGGCACGGCGTTGAACGCAGGGGCCTGCATCGTGCTGCAGCGAAAATTCTCCGCTTCGCAATTCTGGCAGGAAGCAATCGACAGCCATGCGACCATGCTCGTCTATATCGGCGAGCTGGGACGGTATCTCATGAACCAGCCGCAAAGCGCGCTCGAGCGCAGTCACAAGATAACCAAAGGCTTTGGCAATGGTCTGCGCGCTGATGTGTGGGCCGAGTTCGTCGAGCGTACGGGGATAAAGCGCCTGGTCGAGTTCTACGGGTCGACCGAAGGCAATGTGAATTTCTTCAATCTTGATGGAAAAATCGGCGCCGTCGGGCGCGTTCCCCGCCTATTGCGCGGGCGACTGCCGGCACGGATCCTCCGCTTCGATGTGGAGACAGAGCAGCCCGTGCGAGGACCGGACGGGCTCTGCATCGAGGCGGAAGTGGACGAGATCGGCGAGGCGGTGGGGCCGATCACGAAGGAGACGCGGCAGCGCTTTGACGGCTACAATGACGAGAAGCAGTCGCAGAAGAAGATCCTGACGGACGTCTTCGCCAAGGGTGACAGGTGGTTTCGCACCGGCGACCTGATGAAGATGGACGCCGACCAGTACATCTATTTCGTCGATCGGGTTGGCGACACCTTCCGGTGGAAGGGCGAGAATGTCTCGACCAGCGAAGTGGAGATCGCAATCTCGTCCATGCCGGGCGTGAAGCATGCGATCGTCTATGGTGTTGCCGTGCCGGGGCAGGATGGACGTGCCGGCATGGCGGCGATAACGCCGAAAGAGGGCGTTGATCTCGCGGCGCTGTATGCGCACCTGACCAGCAATCTTCCAGCCTATGCACGTCCTGCCTTCGTGCGTTTCCAGGATGAGGTCGAAACAACCGGCACGCTGAAGTATCGAAAAGTGGACCTGGTCAAGGAGGGCTTCGACCCGATGAACACCAGCGATCCGCTGTTCGTCGCGGATGTGGCCAACAAGAGCTACTCGCCGATCACCGCCGACGTCCTGCGCGATGTCCTGAGCGGCAAGATGCGGCTCTAGTACCCGGAATCACAGTTGGCTGATACGGCGGTTTTTGAACCGACGTTGGCGAACCTTGGCCTTAGTCCAGACGAAGGGCACGGCGTTTTCGTTGTAGGAAGCGATGAACGCATCGATGTGGTCCTTGAGTTG
>CAIMMO010000072.1 GCA_903842595.1 uncultured Alphaproteobacteria bacterium | reverse complement strand
CAGGGGCGACGTGCTGGAACCGGAGCATCCGATCGCGGCCATTGGTTCAGGGGGCAACTACGCGCTGTCCGCCGCACGAGCGCTGTATGAGTACGAAGACGACGCCGAAAAGATCGCACGCAAGGCGATGACGATCGCGGCGGAAGTCTGCGTCTACACAAACAGCAACTTCGTCCTGGAGACACTGGATGTTTGACAAGACCGACATTCGCGCCGCCGTCGAGGCGGGCGCGATCAGCGACGAAGGCGCCAAGCGCTTCGAAGCCTTTCTGAAAGCGCGCAACGATCCCGAGCGCATGCTCGATCCGGAGAATTTGCGCTTCCTCTCGAATTTCAACGATGTGTTCCTCACCATCGGCATCGTCGTGCTGATGACGGGGCTGGGATTTCTATCGGCGATCTCCGTCATCAACGTACTGGGCCTCGGCGCACTGTCGGAGCCGCAATCGATCGCCGAAGGGCGCGCGCTTGCTGACTCGATCCGCCTTGCCATTGTGCTGGCGCCGATTCCCGTGGTCGTCGGCGCCTGGCTGCTGGCGGAATATTTCTGCGGCAAGCGTCGCCTGCTGTTGCCATCCATGGCGCTGTCGATTGCCGTCGTCTGGGCCTCGGCGATCATGGCTGCGGGCCTTGCCAGCTTCTTCATCGACCCGGTCGACACCGCAATTCGTGCAGAGAGCGGCAATGTCAGCCCGTGGGACATCATCACCAGCATCAGCTATGCTGGCTTCGCAGCTGCGGCGCTCGCCGCTGGCGCCATCTTCCTCCGCTTCCGTCTGCCGTTCTCGCTTTTTCTGCTCGCGGGCGCCGTCGCCGGCCTTTTCTACACCGCCGTCGCGCAGTTCAGCGGCATCGGGCAGGTCGGCAGCGGTCTCGCCATGCTGGTCATCGGGCTGGCGACGCTTGCTGCGGCCATCGGTTTCGACATGAAGGACCCGACGCGCTCCACGCGTTCGTCCGATCACGCCTTCTGGCTGCACATGGCGGCTGCGCCGCAGATCATTTTTGGCGTGCGCGGCCTCCTGCTTGGATCTGGATTTGCGCCGGCGAGCCTGGCGGAAGCGTCGATGATGCTTTTCGTCCTGCTGGCTTTCGCGCTCCTGTCGCTGGCGCTCAACCGGCGCGCGCTGATCGTGTCGGGACTTGTCACCTTCGCGGCGACGCTATGGGTTCTGGTCAATGAGTTCGGCGGCGGCGGCGTCAACACCCTGATGCTGACGGCGCTGATCATCGGCGGCGCGATCGTCCTGCTCGGCGGCGGCTGGCGCACGGCGCGGCGCGGGCTGCTGAAGGTAATCCCGCAGGAAGGAACGCTGGGGCGTATCTTCCCGCCGGAACCTGCCTGAGGAAAGAACCGGCCTAAACTTCTTGCTGACATGAGCAGCCATGAGCTAGCGAAGCTGACCTGGCCTCCCTAGCTCATGCCAGCTCTGTCTTGCAGGAAGCCATGTCCGAATTCACACCGCGCGAAATCGTCTCCGAGCTTGATCGCTTCATTGTCGGCCAGCCCGACGCCAAGCGCGCCGTGGCCCTGGCCCTTCGCAATCGCTGGCGTCGCAAGCAGCTTGCCGAAGGGCTACGCGAGGAAGTGACCCCGAAGAACATCCTGATGATCGGGCCGACAGGTGTCGGCAAGACCGAGATCTCGCGCCGCCTGGCGCGGCTGGCGAAGGCGCCGTTCCTGAAAGTCGAGGCGACAAAGTTCACCGAGGTCGGCTATGTCGGCCGCGATGTCGAGCAGATCATCCGCGACCTCGTCGAGATCGCCATCGGCATGGTGCGCGACCGCCGGCGCAAGGACGTCATGGCCAAGGCCGAAGCCGCAGCCGAGGAGCGCGTCCTCAGCGCGCTGGTTGGCGCGACAGCGCAACCATCGACGCGCGAAAGCTTTCGCACCAAGCTGAGGGCAGGGCAGCTCGACGACAAGGAGATCGAGGTCGATGTCGCCGACGCCTCGAACCCGCTCGGCGGTTTCGAGATCCCGGGCCAGCCGGGTGCGTCGATCGGGATGATCAATCTCAGCGACATGCTGTCGAAGTCGCTGGGCGGCCGCAGCAAGCGCGTCCGCACAACGGTCAAGGAAGCGTACAAGCCGCTGTTGCAGGAAGAGTCCGACAAGCTGCTGGACTCGGAGTCAGTCACGCGAGAGGCGCTGCGCGTCACCGAGGAAGATGGCATCGTCTTCCTCGATGAGGTCGACAAGATCGCCTCGCGCTCCGAGCGTGCGGGCGCGGACGTTTCCCGCGAAGGCGTGCAGCGTGATCTTCTTCCGCTGATCGAGGGCACGACGGTGGCGACCAAGCACGGGCCGGTGAAGACCGACTACATCCTCTTCATCGCGTCCGGCGCCTTCCATGTCGCCAAGCCGTCGGACCTGCTGCCCGAACTGCAGGGTCGCCTGCCGATCCGTGTCGAGCTGAAGGCGCTGTCGCGCGATGATTTCAGGCGCATCCTCACCGAGCCCGAAGCCAACCTCATCATGCAGTACACCGCGCTGATGAAGACAGAGGGGGTCGATCTTTCGTTCGACGCCGATGCAATTGCGGCGATCGCTGACATTGCGGTGCAGGTGAATGACACGGTCGAGAATATCGGCGCGCGGCGGCTGCACACGGTTCTGGAGCGCGTGCTGGACGAGATCAGCTTTTCGGCCTCGGAGCGCAATGGCGAGGCGTTCAGCATTACCGGCGCTTATGTACGTGAAAAACTGTCCGCCATGGCGGGCGACAAGGACTTGTCGAAGTATATCCTCTAGCGCGGGCGCAGGTTCGCGTTCTCACGCGCGCCGGGGTGCTGAGGCATTCGACAATCGGCAACAGGCAGTCGAGGGCGTTCGGACGGGCCGCGGGCTGGGGTGAGCCCGCGCTCATGCCTGGTGGGACGCGCACTGCATGCGCTACTCGGCAAGGGTGCCCGTTGAAAGCTTTGGGATGAGGGTGTGGCGCCATTTGCCAGCGCATGCTGACCAGCCGCGCTAACCGCAGCGTTTGTCGAAGCATGGGCAGGCGCACGCATGAAATCGGCGACATTGACCTTAACAGTCCACCGCGGCATCGACCAACTCGTTGAGTTGTCTCGCAATTTGTCGCGCGAGGGCGCATGCCTGAACCGCGTCTAAGTCGCATATACATATTGTGTGAACTGGGGACGTCCCTTATGCACGCGCAAGTTCATTCGAACTCCGGCGCCGGGTGGCTTCCGGCCGACAGGGCAGGCGAGATCGCTTCGCTCTCCGGCGGAAACCCCCGGCGCTGGCGACTTTCCAGGCTGCGGCCAGCGGCATTGAAGCCGGTCACCTATTCTCTCATGCGCCTCTGCGTCGCGATCAGCGTCGCCTTCGCCCTGACGGGGGACTGGCGCATTGCGCTGGGCGTGGGGTTGATCGAGCCAATTATACAGACGGGCGCCCGCATGCTGCACGAAAAGGCATGGTCGCGTGTTGCGGCGAGGAAATCCTGATCCCGTTTTGCGTCGGTGCAATTGTGATACATCACCAACATAAGCGGTCCCGATCGTATGCAGGCTGAGCCGGGGCAGGCGCATTGACCAGACCGCTGACCGAAGCAGACAGGGCCGCCTTCCGCGACCGCATGTGCGATGTGGCGCAGGCGAAGTTTGCCCAGCATGGCTTCCACGCCGTGACCATGCGCGACCTGGCGGCGGGCATCGGCGTCTCGTCGATGACGCCCTACCGGTATTTCGAGGACAAGGACGAGATTATCAACGCCGTCCGCACGCGCGCCTTTACACGGCTGGCGGACGCAATGGACGCCGCCGAGGCCACGCTGCGCGAGAGCGACTGGATCCAGCCGGGCGAGGCGTATTTCGGATGGGCGATGGCCAATCGCGACGCCTATCGCCTGATGTTCATCCAGCCGCCAGGCGCCGACTATCCCGAACGGGGGCGGCGATGCATCGCGCGCGCGAGACGATGGCCGCGGGCTGGCGCCGGGTGCAGGGGCAGGGCCTGTTCAGCGGCAATGTCGAGGACGCGGCCCACATGTGCTGGACGGCAACGCACGGCGTGCTGGTGCTCGAACTGTCAGGTATGCTGCGGCCGCCGGTGCAGGCACGCACAATTGCGATGCGAGCTGTCGCGGCAATCGCGAAGGGGCTGAATGCCCCCGTTCAGCATACGGCGCAGGGCTAGACGACGAGGCTATTGCAGCCCGGCAGAGCCCCCGCTCACCGCCACCATCGCTGCGCGCAGGACGCGGTCGCCGATGCGCCAGCCGGTCTGGTAGAGTTCGGCGACGGAGCCGGCGGGGTGTTGCGATGGCACCTGCGTGACGGCCTGGTGAAGGGCGGGGTCGAAGGCGGCGCCGGGAGATGCGTTGATGGCGGAGACGCCATGGCGCGACAGGACGGTGACCATTTCCTTCTGCGTCAGCTCGACGCCTTCGAACGCGGTCTTCACGGCTCCATCGAGCGCATGGCGCGCGTCAGCCGGCACGGCCTCGACGGCCCGCGCGAGATTGTCGGAGACATTGAGGAGATCGCGCGCGAATTTCTCGACGGCGTAGAGCCGCGCCTCCTCGATCTGCCGGTTGGCGCGCTTGCGGACATTGTCCGTCTCGGCCAGCGCGCGCAGCATGTTTTCCTTCAGCACATCGCGCTCCTTCTCGAGCGCGGCGTAGGCAGCTTCCAGCGGATGCGGCTCCGCGCGGGGATGGCCCACAGCTTCGTCCAGGCCTTCGTTCTCGGCCGACAGGAGCGAGTCCTCATCCGTCTGGTCATTTTGCGGCGTCTCGTTCGTCATAACAGGCTCTACTCTCTCTTTGTGTCCGCGCGGGCCCCGCCGAGAATCCGGCCGACGACCTGTGCGGTATAGTCCACCATCGGAATGACGCGGGCATAGTTCAGCCGTGTCGGTCCGATCACGCCCAGCGCCCCTACAATCTTCCGTTCCCCATTCATATAGGGGGCGACGATCATCGCGGAACCCGACAGGGAAAACAGCGGGTTTTCAGAGCCGATGAAGAGACGGACGCCGTCAGCCTCGCGTGCGGTATCGAGCACGTTGAGCAGGTTTTCGGAGCGCTCCAGCTCCTTGAAGAGATCGCGCACCTTGTCGAGGTCTTCGCCGGCGCGCGGGTCGTCGAGAAGCTTGGCCCGACCACGCACGATGAGGGAGCGGCCGCGGCCGGGATCCTCGCCGGACCACTGGGCGAGGCCGTCTTCCACCAGCCGGGCGGCGGTCTGGTCGAGCAGGGCGCGGCGCGAGCCGACTTCTTCCAGCACGGCGGCGCGCGCCTCGGACAGGGTGCGGCCCTTCATGCGGGCGTTGAGATAATTGCCGGCCTCGAGCAGCGATGATGCCGGCAGGCCCGGCGGAAGGGCGAGCACGCGGTTCTCGACCTCGCCGGACTCCGCGACGATGACGGCGAGCGCCTGCTCGCTGGAGATGCGGACGAACTCGACATGGCGGATCGGCGCGTCGGCTGCGGGTGTCGAGACGAGGCCTGCGCCGCCGACGAGGCCGGAGAGGATTTCGGACGCTTCTCCGAGCACGTTCTCCATGCGGCGGCCCGAGCTTGCAAGGCGGCTTTCGATCTGGCGCTTGTCGTCCTCGCCCGGCTCGCCGAGTTGCAGGAGGGAATCCACGAACATGCGGAGGCCCGCATGGGTGGGGATGCGGCCGGCGGAGGTGTGCGGGCTGTCGATCAGGCCCATCTCGGCGAGGTCCGACATGATGTTGCGGATCGAGGCCGGGGAGAGGGCGACGCCCCGGCGCGAGATGGTACGCGAGCCGACGGGCTCGCCGGTGTCGAGATAGGACTGCACGATCTCGCGGAAGATGTCGCGCGAACGCTTGTCCATTGCGGCGAAGGCCGAAAGGGGTGCTCCGGACGGGGCGGCGCCCGATCCGGGAGGGTTGCGCGGGGTGCTGGTCATCGCGTGCAAGGTATGGGGCCAGTCGGCACGGTTCAACCATGTAATGATTGACCGCTCCATACGGGTTGGCCTGTGCGGGGCGTCTTGCGGGCTGTCTGCTACAGGGCCAAGGTCGGTGGACGGAACGTGACAGGGGTCAGATCAATGAAAGTGCTCGGCAGGATCGGGTTTGCGGCTGCCATGTCGGTGGCGATGGCGGCGCTCGCCTCGCCGGCGCTTGCGTGTTCGATCATGCCGCCGCCTCCGCCGCCTCCAGCGCCTGCGGGGACGCCTGCGGCCGATGTCGAGGCGCTGGCAACGGCGTGGAGCGCCGCGCACGGTTTGAAATATGCCGAGGAGACGCGCGACTGGACGCTGAAGCAGCAGGCGCGCCTGTTCGATGAGGCGGGAGCGCTCGTGCTGGTGCGTTATGTGCGCGAGGACAAGACGAAGGGCTTGCCGAAGGAGTTCGACTACATGAACGGCCAGCCTCTGGCCGTGCTGAAGCCGATACGCTGGATCAGGGGAAGCGGCCCGTCGACCGAGATCAACCTTGGTTCCAGCATGGCGCCGCCGTGCGGACAGATGACCGGCCAGGACGCCCTCTACGGCAAGCCGGGTAATGTGTTCCTTGTCTATCTGTCGGGAGGCGCGCAGCCGACCGTGCTCGAAGCCTATTCGCTCGACCGCATCATCGAGGCGCGCACGATCGCGGCGTTGACGACCGCGCCCCAATAGAAACCAGAGTAGGAACCTCGCCCAGCCTCTGCTACCAGCCGCGCTGTAGCTTATCAGAGGTTCTTCATGCGCCCGTCCGGCCGTACGCCACAGCAGCTCCGCCCAATCACGCTGGAAGCAGGCGTCACGCGTTATGCCGAGGGTTCATGCCTTGCCAAGTTTGGCCACACGCATGTCCTCTGCACCGCCTCATGGGCGGGCGAGGTGCCGCGCTGGAAGAAGGGCAAGGGCGAAGGCTGGGTCACGGGCGAATACGGCATGCTGCCGCGCGCCACGCATACGCGTGGGCGCCGTGAAGCCGCCGAAGGCAAGCAGTCAGGACGCACACAGGAAATCCAGCGGCTGATCGGCCGCGCGCTGCGGAGCGTCACCGACATGAAGGCGCTTGGCGAGAACACGATCACGCTCGATTGCGATGTGCTGCAGGCCGATGGCGGCACCCGCACGGCGGCGATCACCGGCGCCTATGTCGCGCTTGCGCTGGCCTGCCGCTATCTGGTCGAGGAGGGTGTCATCAAGACGAACCCGTTGGCGGCGCAGGTCGCGGCGGTATCGTGCGGCATCTACAGGGATGTGCCTGTGCTCGATCTCGACTATCCGGAAGATTCCGATGCGCAGGTGGACGCAAATTTCGTGATGGCCTCGGGCGGCAAGCTGATCGAGATCCAGGGCACGGGCGAACAGCGCGCCTTCTCGCGCGACGAGTTCGCTGCGCTGATGGATCTTGCGCATGCTGGCTGCGAGGACCTGTTCACGGCGCAGAGGAAGGCGCTGGGTCTGTGATGGCGACCACCAAGCGGCCCGCCGGCAAGCCTGCCGCAGCCAAGCGCGCCGCAAAGACGCGAACGGTCGAGATCAAGTCGAAGAAGACGGTCTTCAAGGGCCGCTACAAGATCGACGAATACGTGTTCGATTTCGATCGTGCTGCGGGCAAGGGCAGGCTCACCGATGCGACGCGGCTGGTGTTCGAGCGCGGCGACAGCGCGGCCGCGCTGATCCACGATGTCGAGCGCGACGTGATCGTGCTGGCCGAACAGTTCCGCATCGCCACGCATGACAAGGGTCCGGGCTATATCCTCGAGGCGATCGCGGGGTCGGTCGAGGAGGACGAGGAGCCTGAGGACTGTATCCGGCGCGAGATGCTGGAGGAGGTCGGCTATCGCGCCGATGCGCTGACGCTGGTGTCGAACGGCTATGTCTCACCGGGGTCAAGTTCGGAGCGGATCTTTCTCTACTACGCGCCTGTGAACACGGACGACCTTGTCGATCCGAAGGCGTCGGGCCTTGCCGCCGAGAAGGAAGATGTGCGCCGCGTGGAATTCACCCGCGAGGATTTCCTGGCCCGCGTCGATGCGGCGTTCTTTGATGACGCCAAGGTCATGACGCTCGGCTTCTGGCTGATGGCGCAGCCGCGTCAGGGCAAGCCGAAGAAACGGTAGAGGCAAGCAAGATAGGCTGACCGGCGTGTTGCCCGAAAAATCAGCGGGCTTCGCGGCAGAGTCGCTTCAGGCCGCAAAGCCCGCCGTCAGGCGCCTGGGCGGGAGCGCCGCCAGGATCGGTCAGCGCGAGGCGAGCTTCATGGCTTCCGTGTGCGCAGACGCGATCATCGGTTCGTCGGCGGTGCGGACGGCGGTGGCGACCGCATCCCTTACGCATTTTTCGAAGAGCCCGGGTTCGCGCGGGAAGAGCGGGCTGCGGACCGGGTCTTCGCCACAGGCGCGCTGGGCAGCGATGTCGATGCGCTTCAGGAAAGCGCGCGCGCCGTCAGCCGTCGAGAGGTCGAGGTCGGCGATACTGATCGTTTCGGAGGTCGGCGGGGTGGTGTCGGCGTTTGCTGCGCCGGCAGCTGCGCCGCAGATTACCGCGCCCAGCGAGAGGGCGACAGCGATCAGGGCGGCATTGTTCGAGGACAGGTTCGGGGAGGTGGTCGTATCCATGTGGTTTCTCCTTCATTGGATGAACCAAGGATGGGGTCGAGGCTGAACCTCCGCTCGCCATTTCCAGGAAACGAAGCGTTTTTCAAACTTTCGACAAGACTTTTCGGGAAACGGAGAGTGGCGATGACCTGCGTCTGGTGTGCTCTGATTTCGCTCGGGTTTTCAGAAATCGATCAGACTTCTTCAGAAATCGGCGAGCTGATCCCGAGTGATTTGCGTCGCCACTCAGACGGCGAGACGCCAGCCTCTTCCTTGAACGCACGGTTGAAGGGCCCGAGCGAGGCGAATCCGATGTCGTAAGCGATGGTGGAGATCGAGACGCGCGCCTCGCCCGGGTCGGAGAGGCGCGACTTGGCGGCGGCGATCCGGTGGGCGTTCACATAGGAGGGAAAGTTGCGGTAGCCGAGACAGTCGTTGATCAGACGACGCAGCTGCGTTTCGGGAATGCTGGCGCGCAGGGCGAGGGAGGCGATGGTGAGTCCTTCCTCTTTCCAGATCTGATCGCGCGACATCAGGGTCTCGAGGCGATCGAGATCCGCCTTTGACGCGCGGTCGAGGGCGGGTGGCGAAGGAGGGGGTGTGCTGTCATGGCCGTTGGCGTGACCATTCGCCTGCGCCAGCAGCTGAGCTGTCGGCTGGCTGGCAAGGCGCGGTTCGATCGGTTGGCTATAGGCGCCAAACATGGCTTCGCGGGGGTCGAGAAATGCGAGCGCACCGCACAGCACGACGGTTGCGAAAAGGGCAGCGTTCAGCATCGGGTACCAGTCCGGAACCGTGCCGAACATTTCCAACACGTCGAACCCACTGATGGACAGAATGTAGAGCCCAACTGCGACCATGAACGGTCCGCGCAGGCGGCGGCGCGATTCCACGAGGTCGTCCTTCCAGCTGCGCATGACGATCAGGATCGACCAGACGGCGAGTGTGATCTGGGCGGCGGTCGAAACGAGCCAGATCGCCGGGGAGCTCAGCTGCAGTGCAGTGATGATCCCGCAAACCAGCATAACCCCGGGGGCCAGGAACATGATCGGCCGGTAGCGGTCGACATCGCCAAAAAGCGCCAAAACCATCAGCCAGAACCAGCCGACGGACGTCATCGCCATTACGCCGACGAGCGTGCCCAGCTCCGGCGAAAGCACCATCGTCTCGTCATTCCAGAGCTTGATTGCGAAAAGGGCTGAACCCAGGAAAAACGCAAAACCCGTCCAGCGCGCCGTCTGCCGCGGTGCGCGCAGCATGGCAGCGGCCATGGCCAACAGGGCGCCGGCGCAAATCCCCAGGAGGAGCTGGGATATATCGCCGGTCATTCCGCTCGCGGCGTTGCCGGGCATTGTGTGTCTCCGGGCTCGAAAGCGCGCGATCGATCTTAGCTCAGGAGATCAAGATTGAACCTGGCGCCGTCAAGGCTCGCACGCGCGCGAGGGTCGAACTATTCTGCGGCGACGGCGCGGCCATCGTCATCGCCGGCCTCAGCTGCCGAGTCGGGGTCCCAGACGAGAATATCCCCCGGCTGGCAGTTCAGTTCGCGGCAGAGCGCCTCGAGCGTCGAGAAGCGGATCGCCTTTGCCTTGCCGGTCTTCAGGATCGACAGGTTCGCAAGCGTGATTCCGACGCGATCACCCAGCTCGGTGAGCGACATGCGTCGGTCCAGCAGGACCCTGTCGAGAGTAACCCGGATCGCCATCGGCGCCGCTGTCGTCCCTTGTTTGCGCCGGCGGATCATCCGCCGGAACCTCATCAACGCAATCTGGGCTGCGCCTCGCCCTTAACCATGCCGGATGTGCAATGTCCGGACCCTGCAATGTCCGAACCATCGTCTGCCGGATGAGAATTCAGATCGTCATCTTCTGCTCTTCGCGCATCGCCGCGCCCTCGCGAAAGACCTGCGCGAGCACGAACAGGGTGAGCACGGCGAACCAGATCGGCAGGTTGATGTTGGGGAAAGGGAACGCGACCGTCTGACCGGAGGGCGCGAAGGCGCTGAATATCAGCCTGATCACTGTCGCGACGAACATGGCGGACGCTTCCATCGCTGCCAGCACGATGGCAATGGCGCCGAACCTGCGCGCATTCTCGGGAACGAACGGGTCGCCTGCGACCAGCGTCTCGAAAACACCGCGAAGATACGCGCAGACAATCATCGCGCCGACGCACAGGATCGACCCCATCACGGTCCAGACAACGAGCGTCAGCGGCGTGTTGAATGTGTTCTCGCCGACATTGTCGATGAAGGTCGGATTACCGGTGATGAGTGAGTAAATTGCCAGCGCGGCAATGATCCAGATGAAGCCGAGCAGGGCGCAAGCCACCACCCAGGCGACATCCACCGCCAGCTTCAGGAATGACGAGATCGACCCGCGGCCGGTCGCGCGCATCAGCATTGGTTCCGGGCTCCGATCCGACCCTGCCGCACGGATGGCGGTTATCAGCCTGAACCGCCACGGTCAGGCAAAACAGCTTCCCCAAGTCTCAACTCAACTTGCCAGTGGGCAGCTTGTCTGGCGGGATGGATTCGGACCATATCGACAAACAATATGTACGTCCACCCCCGTACAGCCACCAGAGCTGAAAGGACGCAGTTTCGCCCATGAGCACCCGCCGAAAGTTACCGCCCGGACGCATAATCGCGGCGACCCATAATCCCGGCAAGGTCAAGGAGCTGGGAGCTCTGCTGGCCGATATCGGCTTTGTGCCGGTGTCTGCCGGCGAGCTTGGTCTGCCCGAGCCCGACGAGACCGCCGACACGTTTCAGGGCAATGCCGAACTCAAGGCGCTCGCGGCGGCGCTTGCCTCGGGTGAGCCGGCGCTGGCGGATGATTCCGGGCTGGCCTGTGATGGCTTGTCGGGCGCTCCCGGCATCTATTCGGCGCGCTGGGCTGGGCCGGACAAGGATTTCGGCGCCGCGATGCAGAAGATCGAGGAGGCGCTCAAGGCCGAGACTACCGACGATGGCGAAGTCGACAAGCGCGCCAGCTTCACCTGCGTGCTCTCCATCGCCTGGCCGGACGGGCATGTGCAGAGCTTTGAAGGCGTGGTGCGCGGGCAGCTGGTGTTCCCGCCGCGCGGCGATCGCGGCTTCGGCTATGATCCGATCTTCGTGCCCGAGGGCGAGACGGAGACGTTCGGCGAGATGGACCCCGACCGGAAGCACGCCATGAGCCATCGCGCGATCGCGTTCGACAAGCTGAAGGCATTTCTCTCGGCGTGACCTGCAGGCCAGGTCTTTTGGAGTATTGAGGGCTCACACACCCGCTACCGGCCCGAGTGTCGGGGTTCTTGCCGAAGCCCTGGTCCGGTGTGACTCAACGCTCCTCGCAACGGTGTTCCAGAATCTGATCACCAATGCGATCACGAGCCGCCGCCGCGACCGGCAATTCGAGAAAAGGATCTGCTGCACGCGGCAAGCGCAAGACCGGCGCGTCACGGTCGAGGACGATGCGGTCGGTTTCGATCCGGAATTCGCGTTCAACCCGCTGGTTTTCATGTCGCCGGCGAAAGCGCGGGGATCGGACCCGCGATCGGTTGCAACATCATCCAGAGCCATGGCTGCAAGATATGCATCGACCCGGCGCATCGCCAGCGCGTGCCCATTGTCTTCGCGCTGCGGGCACACCCGACGCCTGCAGGTTGACTGCGACAGGGCTTTCGCGCCACGCGTGTCGGTCATGAGAGGGTTCAACCCGGATCGCGGTTTCGGCGTCTACGTCCACTGGCCGTATTGCGCGCGCATCTGCCCGTATTGCGACTTCAACGTCTATGCCGCCAAGGCGCGCGACACAGCGCCTCTCTTCGATGCCATCCTTGCAGACCTCGGCGGCTGGCGCGAGCGCACGGGGGCTCGGCGGGCCGATTCCATCTTCCTTGGCGGCGGCACGCCATCGCTGATGACGGGGGAGCAGGTCGCGCGGGTTGTCGCCGAGGTGGATCGCCTCTGGGGATTGAAGCCCGGCGCGGAAATCACGATCGAGGCAAACCCCGACGATGCTGCGCGCTTTGCAGATTTTGCCGCGGCGGGGGTGAACAGGCTCTCGCTTGGGCTGCAGTCGCTCGACGATGAGCGCCTGAAATTCCTCGGCCGCACGCATTCGTCGTCTGATGCGCTGAAGGCGTTCGATGCGGCCGGCGCCGCGTTCCGCTCGGTTTCGCTCGACCTGATCTATGCGCAGCCGGGCCAGGACGCTGCGGCGTGGCAGGCGGAACTGGCGCGCGTACTTGAACTTGGCGCGGATCATCTCTCGCTCTACGAGCTCACCATCGAGCCAGGCGCGGCCTTCGCCTTCGCGGTGAAGCGGAAGGACTGGGCCCCGCTCGATGATGATCGCTCGGCCGGGCTCTACGAGATCACGCAGGCGATGACGGGCGAGGCGGGCTATGACGCCTACGAGATTTCCAATCATGCGCGGGGCGCGCAGCACCAGTCATCGCATAACCGCATCTACTGGGCGTCGGGTGACTGGGCAGGCGTCGGGCCGGGCGCGCACGGACGCTTCACGACGGGTGAGGAGCGCTGGGCGACGGAAGCAGCCGACAGGCCAGGCGACTACATGGAGCAGGTGACGTCGAACGGCCTTGGCTGGGCCATGGCCGAGAAGCTCGACGACCTCGCCCATGCGCGCGAACGCGTGGCGATGGGCCTGCGCGTCGCAGAGGGGTTCCGCGTTGGTGATGTTCACGAGCTGGGCCAGATGCCGGATGCAACGCGTGTTGCAGAGTTCATGCGCGAGGGGCTTGTGAGCGCGTCTGAAGACAGGATCGCGCTCACGCCAGAGGGGCGGTTGCTGGCAGACAGGATCGCGAGCGAGATCGCCCCTTAGATCCGGCTCTAGTACCCGGAATCACAGTTGGCTGATACGGCGGTTTTTGAACCGACGTTGGCGAACCTTGGCCTTAGTCCAGACGAAGGGCACGGCGTTTTCGTTGTAGGAAGCGATGAACGCATCGATGTGGTCCTTGAGTTG
>CAIMMO010000071.1 GCA_903842595.1 uncultured Alphaproteobacteria bacterium | reverse complement strand
GACCGCGACACGCCCCGGCAGCCAAGAGCGTTATGGGCCCTCAGCGATGCGTCGAGCGCAGCTTCGGTGACCGCATTCGGCAGGTCTGCAGGAAGGACGTGACGCGATCCTCCTGCCTCATATTTCGCCTCGAAGTCGTAATACTCCCTTAAGGTCGTGATCTCGGTGACAGCCATCGGCCGGTCGCCCATCACGCCGACGGTCAACTCCCTGCCCGGAATGAATTTTTCGACCAGCGCATGGCTGCCGAATTTCCATGTTCCGTCAGTCAGTTCCTTCGGCGGACGGTTGGCCCCGGCCCGCACGATGAACACGCCGAAAGATGAACCTTCCGCAATCGGCTTGATCACATAGGGCGGCTCGTAGACATGGTCGCGGGCCAGGTCCGCAACCGGGAACATGCCGCCTTCGGCAATGTCGAGGCCATGCTGCGCATAGACCGCCCGCGACTTGTCCTTGTTCATTGCGAGCGCGGAAGCAAGCACGCCGGAATGGGTGTAGGGAATGCCGAGAATCTCCAGCACGCCCTGTACGCAGCCATCCTCGCCCCACGGCCCGTGCAGCGCGTTGAGCACCACGTCCGGTTTCAGAGCCGTCAGCTGCTCGGCAAGCTGGCGCGTCACATCAACCTCGATGGCCTCGTAACCAGCCTTGCGGGCGGCCTCCGCCATGCCCTTCCCCGAAGACAGGGATACGGGACGCTCGGACGACCAGCCCCCCATGATGACGGCGACACGGGTCATGGTTCGCACTCCTTGCCTCGATACCGGCTATGCGCCTGCAGCGGTTACCGGGATGCTACCGCGCACCGGTGCAGATGAGACCGGTTTTCGCACGGCCGGGGCAAAAATACGGCCTTCACGTAAACTCCTGTTCCTTTCGCGGCTGCTATACTCGATGCTGTCCCGGAACGAGGAAGCAAGATGACAAAACCGGAAGCCATGACGCACTGGATCGACGCCGCGCAAGCGCTGCTGCCCGAGATGATCAGCCTGCGGCGCGCTATCCATGCCGAGCCAGAAATTGGCCTGCACAATCCGCTCACCACCGCAAAGGCCAAGGCTGCCCTTGCCGGCCTGCCGCTCGAATACGCCGAAGGCCCGTCCACCACCGGCTTCGTCGCCACCCTGCGCGGTCCATCGAATGGCCGCACGGTCCTCCTGCGCGGCGACATGGACGCCCTCCCGATGCACGAGGACACCGGCCTTGAGTTCTCCTCGCAGGTCGAGAACGCAATGCACGCCTGCGGTCATGATACGCATGTCGCCATGCTTGTCGCCGCCGCCCACGCGCTCTGCGCCCAGCGTGATCGCCTTGCCGGCACCGTGCAGTTCATGTTCCAGCCCGGCGAGGAAGGCTGGCACGGCGCACGCTACATGCTCGATGACGGCCTGATCGATCCGATCCCGGACGCCGCCTTCGCGCTCCACATCACGCCGAACATACAATCGGGCGTCTTCGCTGGCCGTCCTGGCCCCCTGCTCGCCGCCGCCGACCGCATCGAACTCACCATCAAGGGAAAGGGCGGCCACGCATCGCAGCCGCACGACGCCGTCGACCCCATCCCCGTCGCCTGCGAGATGGTGATGGCGCTGCAGTCCATGATCACCCGCCGCGTCCCCGCCTTCGATCCCGCCGTGCTGAGCATTGCGCACATCAGGGCAGGCTCGACCAACAACGTGATTCCCGAGACAGCCTTCATCGAGGGCACCATCCGCACCTTCTCGGAAAAATCCCGCGCCATCGCCCGCGAAGGGCTGCAGCGCGTGGTCGACCATGTCTGCGCCGCCCACCTCTGTGAAGCCGACCTCAAGATCATCCCGGGCTTCCCCGTCACGCTCTGCGATAGCCGCGCCCACGCGCTCGCCCGCCGCGTCACGAAAGAGACCTTCGGCGAGGACGCCTGGTTCGAGATGCCCACACCGATGATGGGCGCAGAGGATTTCTCCTACGTGCTCCAGAAGGCGCCCGGCGCCATGATGTTCCTTGGCGCCTCGCCCGAAGGCGGCGACTGGCGCACCTGCTGCGCCCTCCACTCCAACCGCATGGTGCTGGACGAAAAAGTCATGGCGCGCGGCGCAGCATTGCACTGCGCGCTGGCGGAGTCGTTCCTGTCGGGCGGGTTCGAGAGCTAGACGCGCGCATCCTTCGATCGAGGGCGCGAGGGGCCTGCGCAGGATGAACAGGTTCGCACAGTGAACCCTGCCGCAAAGCACGGGCTCGGGCTCACAGACCTACGGGGCAATAGTCGGAATCTCATACCCAACCGGCGCCCCCGGCCCCACGGGAATCCCAAGCGCGACCCACGCTGCAGTCAACGCCATCCCGGCAAAATAGAACGCGATCGCCAGCGGCAGCAGCAGCGCAATCATCGTCCCAAGTTTCAGGCTCGGGACCCAGCGCTGGGCAAACACCAGCGTCAGCACGACATAGGGATTGAGCGGCGAGATCAGGTTCGTCACCGTGTCGCCGACGCGATAGGCCGCCGTCGTCATCTCCGGCGAGACATCCAGCAACATCATCATCGGCGTCGCAACCGGCGACATCGCAGCCCATTTTGCCGATCCCGATGCAATCAGGAAATCCAGCCAGGCCGACATGGTGGTGAGGATCGGCAGCAGCACCGCCGGCGGCGCCTGCATCGCGCGCAGCTGGTCCGCGCCGGTGATCGCCGTGATCGGTCCAAGGTTCGACCAGCCGAACATCGCCACGAAGTGCGCGGCAAAGAAGATCAGCACGAGATAGGGCAGAATCACCTCCAGCCCCTTCACCATCATGCCGACCAGCTCGCGATGGTTCCGGATCGTCCCAACCGTCGCGCCATAGGCCCACCCGGTCGCAATGAAGAGCACGAACAGCATCGCCGCGATCGACCGGAAGAAAGGCGTTGTCCGCTGGCTGCCCGTCGCCGCCTCGTCCAGCAGTGGCGTGAACCCCGGCCACATCAGCAGAGCCGCCATCAGCGCTGCGACGCCAAGCGCTGCAACACCAGCCGCCATCAGGCCCTGCTTCTCGCGTCCCGACAGCACGACGCCGGCAAGATCAGCAACGCCGCTCTCCCCTTCCCACTTGCCCAGGCGCGGCGCGACCACGCGCTCCAGCACGACCCAGCCAACAGCCGTGAACACCACCGCAATGCCGATCGAGAAATACCAGTTGCCGACCGGGTTCATCGTCCAGTCCGGCACGAGCAGCCGCGCGCCTGTCTCCGTGATGCCAAGCAGCAGCACATCGTATTGGCCCGGCAGAAGATTGCCCGCGAGCCCCACAGCTGCGCCCGCAAACCCCGAGATCAGCCCCAGCACCGGATGGCGCCCCGCAGCCGCAAAAACGATCGCCGTCAGCGGTACGTAGACCATATAGGCTGCGTCGTTGGCATGAGTCGCCAGCATGCCGAGCACGAAGACCATCGGCACCAGCACTTGTCTCGGCAGCCCGCCCAGGCTCGCGCGCATCAGTGCGGTGAGCAACCCGGACCGCTCCGCGACGCTCGCGCCCAGCATGATGGTGAGCGCAAAGCCCAGCGGCGCAAAGCCGGTGTAGGTCCGCGGCATTTCCACGAACAGCTTCTGTACATTCTCTTCGGACAGCAGGCTGGTCACCACCAGCGGTTCGCCCGTCACGGGATTGACGGCCGACCACCCCGCCCCCGCCCCGATCACGGAGACGACGACCAGCACCGCTATGATGATGACGAAAATGAAGATCGGGTCGGGCAAGGCATTGCCGACCCGCTCGACCCAATCGAGAAACCTGTTGCGTTGACCCGCCGGCTCGACCCGCCCGTCCATCACGGAGTGTCAGCACGCTGCCCGCATACTGTCCACGGGAAACAGCGGGCCCCGCCCTCCGTTCAGGAGAGGGCGAGGCCCAGCAGGCGCGAGCGTCCCCGGCGCCTGGCCGAACCCCTAGAAGGAGTAGCGGCCGATCAACTGCCAGGTCGGCCCGGCCGTCTCGGTCTCCAGCTCGTACTCGGCATAGCTGCGCCCGACCTGGTCGGCAAAGGTGTCGAACTTGTCGAACACCTCGTCCTTCGAGCCGTCTGTCAGGTTTCCGCCCGTGAGGCGAACGGTGAAATTGTCGCCGATCGTCTTCTCGACGAACACTTCCAGCACGCCTTCGTAGGAGGTTGTCACTTCCTCGCCGACGACGCGGCTGAAGGCGTCGCCCTGCTTGCGGTAGGTGACGCCAAAGGAAGCATCCCAGGCCGTGATGTCGTGGATGAACCCGATATTGTAGACGAAGTCCGACTGGCTGTTGAAGCGACGCGATCCGAACAGGTCGTCAATGTCGGAGTCGAGCCACGAGTAGTTGAAGAACGCACCCGTGTCGGGCAGGCCCACGAAATCGAGCGATGCCGAATAATCGAGTTCGATGCCCCAGACCTTGCCATCGCCGCTGTTGACGGGAGCATAGATGAACGTGCCCGCGCCACCCGAGCCAACGGCCGGGTTGTTCGTCCCGGGGATCTTGACCGTGTCGAGTTCGATGAGGTCCTTCACGTCGCGGTAGAAGAAATTGATGCCCGCGATCCCCGTTCGGCCCAGCCGCTTCTCGTAGCCGAGGTCGAGGCCCCAGGCCGTTTCGGGTTCCAGCGTCGGGTCGCCGCGGAAATCGTTGTCGCCCAGCTCTGCAGGGAGCACGGCAGGCGACAGGAAGTTGAAGCTGGGATTGCGGATGGTGCGCGCCAGGGATGCGCTGACGCGGTCGCTGTCGGTCAGGTCCCAGCGAAGGTGAGCCGAAGGCAGGAAGACGCCATAATCACTGCTGGTGTTCTGCAGCGCCGGCGCAGCCGTCCTGTCGTTCACATCCAGCTCGGTTGATTCGTAACGCAGTCCCGCTTCCCAGGACATCGCGCCCGATTCTCCTGAGAGAACCGCGAACGGCGCGATCTGTGTGCGCTCGATCGAGTTGTTCCCGCCGGGAATCGCGGCCGTCGCGGGGTCTCTGTAGCCGGGAACCCCGGACCCGCTGGCGTCGGGAATGATTGCGCCCTGCGCCAGAGCCAGCACGCCGCCGGACCCCGTGCGGAACCGCCCTTCACTGACCAGGTTGTCGCGTTCCTTGCTCTCGTATTGCAGGCCGAACTCGATCTCGCCGAAGCCGATCTCGCGCGTGTGCTCCGCACGCGCGCTGAACTCGGTGTCGTTGAGGTCCACCCGGGCGAGGTCGCGCGTGAAACGATCAGCTTCCGGATAGATGCGGTTTGCAGCGGGGATCGCGGAAAACTCGCTGCCACGCAGGTACTCGGTCTCGTTCTCGAATTCGGATTCGCTGTTGTCGAACCTGGCGTAGCCAAGCTTCACCAGCGTTTCCCCCCCGAAGGAGTCGAACTCATAGCCACCCGAGAATGCCCAGGAGCTCTGCTCGGTATCGACGTCGTTGCTGTTGATGGTGAAGAGGTTGGTGTTCGAGCGGTTGAGCCCGGTGACGGTCGATGGCGCGGGGAGCGCGGTGTATTCGAACGAATCCTCATCGGCAAACCGATCCGTCTGCACGAAAAAGCCGTTCAGCGTCAGTTCGCCCGGACCCGCCTCTATCTGATAGGAAAAGTTTGCCGAATAGTCCGTTCCGTCACGCGTGTCCGACTGATCCTCGACCGTGTTCGCCGTCGTGTCGGCTGGATTGTCGAAGCGCAGCGACAGCTTTTCCTTGGGGTTCCGCCGCCCCTGCACGTTGGCGCCCAGCAGGAGACGCCCGCCGCCCACTTCGCCGCCCCAGACCGCACCATAGGTTTCACGCACGCGGCCGTCATCGAAGCCCAGCGCACCGAGGCGAATGTATCCGCCATCGAGGCTGTAGGCATCCTTCAGCACGATGTTGACGGCGCCCGCCATGGCGTCGCCAGAACGGTTGGCCGACGCCGAGCGGACGATCTCGATGCTGTCGATCAGCTCAGCGGGAATGCGGTCGACGAAGAAGGAGCCATCCGAGCCATTGCCGAAGGCGCCGGAGTCCGCGCCCGAGCCAGGCACCTTCTCGCCGTTGATGAGGATCTGGGTGTAGGCCGGATCGAGGCCGCGCAGGCGCACGCCGTCCGACTCCAGCACGTCCGACAGGAAGGTGACCGAAGGCACGCGCTTCAGCGCATCGCCAACGGTCAGCGGTTCGAAGGGCTGGATGTAGTCTGCCCCATAGACAAGCACCGGCGCCGTCTCGTTGGTGCGGTCGCGATAGCCGATGCCGGTGATCACCACGGTGTCACTCGCGGACGTGATCTCGTCCTGGGTCGTCTGCGTGGTCTGGGCCGTCTGCGCAAAGGCCGGCTGGAATGCCGCCAGCGAGATTGCCGCCCCCGCTACGCTCGCCAGATGCGCCGCCTTGAACATTTTCGCCATCACAAGCCCCTTGGATCTGTCTTTTCCGCGGGTGCTAGTCACGGCGCGTGACAAACGGGGAACGATTTTGTTGTGGTTATGTGACACCGGAGAGCAGTGTTTTCAGGCCACACGACGCGGGAGCCCGGCGCCTGTTCTTGATGCACGGCCCTGCCGGCGTTATGAGCCCGCATGCCCCTTACGATCATCGGCGTCGATGCAGACGACACGCTCTGGCACACGGAAACCGTGTTCCGCCTGACCCACAAACGATTCAACGAATTGCTGGGCGATTTTGCCGACGAAGACACGCTAGAGGCGAAGCTCGCCGCCGTCGAACGCGAAAACATGAAGTCCTATGGCTATGGCGCGAAGGGCTTCACGCTCTCGATGCTGCAGACCGCGCTCGAGATCAGCGACGGCCAGGTCTCGACGAAAGTCATCCGCGAACTGCTCGACGCCGGCCGCGAGATGATGACCCATCCAATCGAGCCCCTGCCCGGCGTCGAGGACGCGCTCCTGCAACTGAAGCAACGCGGCCGCCTCGTCCTGATCACCAAGGGCGACCTCTTCCACCAGGAGAGCAAGCTCGCCGCCTCAGGCCTCGGCTCGCATTTCTCGGGCGTGGAAATTGTCTCCGAGAAAACACCGGAGATCTACGTGAAGGCCTTTGCCCGCCATGGCGGCGCGGTCGGTTCCTCGTTGATGACCGGCAACTCGGTCAAGTCCGACATCCTGCCCATGCTCGCCGCCGGCGGCTACGCAGCCCTCGTCCCCTACCCGCTCGTGTGGGAGCACGAACGCGCCGAGAAGCCCGTCGGCAATCCAAAATACCGCGAAGTCGAAACCCTTGGCCATCTGACGGAATGGCTCGACGAGATCGGATGATCGCGTCCGGCACTCAGGCCTTGGGCACGACTTTCAGAAGCCGCGCATTCGGCCCATCGGTCAGCAGGTAGATCGCGCCGTCGGGTCCGATATTGATGTCGCGATAGCGTTCATTGGCGCGGTCGGAGAATTTGAACCGCTCCTCGCCCGTTACCTTCTCGCCGTCCACTGTCAGGCGCGCAACGAAGCTGGGGTTGAGGCCGGCGGCGAACACGCTGCCCTTCCATTTCGGGAACAGGTCGGCGTTGTAATAGGTGAGCGCGCCCGGCGCGATCACGGGATCCCAGAAATACACCGGCTGCTCCATGCCGGCCTTCTGGGTCGCGCCGTCGCCGATCTTGCGCAGCGTGCCGCCATACTCGACGCCATAGGTGATGGTGGGCCAGCCATAATCCTTGCCCTTGCGCGCAACGTTGATCTCGTCGCCGCCCTGCGGACCATGCTCGAGCTCCCACAACTCGCCCGTCACCGGATGCAGGAACGCGCCCTGCACATTGCGGTGGCCATAGGACCAGATCTCGGGAAGCGCGCCATTCGCGGCGCCGACAAACGGATTGTCCTTCGGGATGGAGCCGTCCGTGTTGATGCGGACGATCTTGCCGATGCCGCTCTTCAGGTCCTGCGCCTGCATGCGTGCCGGCAACGCGCCGCGATCACCTTGGGTGACGAACAGCGTGCCATCCTTTGCAAAGACAAGCCGCGAACCGAAATGCTGGTTCGACGCGAAGGCCGGCCTCTGGCGATAGATGACCGTGATGTCCTTGATGGACGGCGTCGCCCCATCCACCAGCTTGCCCTTGGCGACAGCGGTGTTGTTCCGCCCATCGGCGCCCGGCTCGGAATAGCTCCAGTAGATCATCTGGTTTATCGCGAAGTTCGGATCGAGCGCCACGTCGAGCAGCCCGCCCTGGCCGACGCCATGAACCACCGGCACGCCGCTCTTGATCGGCGCCGAGACCTTGCCCGCCGCATCCGCGATGCGGAACTGGCCGGCAATCCGCTCGGTGATCAGGAACCTGCCACCCGGCAGGAATTCCACCGCCCACGGCGAGGCCAGACCCGAAGCGACGACCTCCTTCACCTCATACCTGGTGTCGGTCGTCAGTGCGGGCGCACGTGTCTGTCCGGCGAAGGCGGGCGTGTACGCAGCCTTGTTCGGATCGCGCGTTTCAGCCGGCGGCTGGGCAATGGCGACAAGGCCCGCCCCGATTGCAAGCGCCGCACCTGAAATCGCGGCCATGATCCCAACGCGCATCACCAATCTCCCTGATCGTACCTGTCTGCCCGATTACCTAGGCGAGTTTCCGCCCCGCGCCACCCATCATACGCATCACGCGGCCGCGAGGATCGTTGTACCTGGGTAACTATAGCGCGCCAACCGCATCGGGCCCTGCTGCAGCGGCACTTGTCCTCGAGGCTGACAACGGGCACCTCTTCGACACCTCAATGGAGCCCCCGCATGCGCTTCCTTCTCGCCTTCATCGCCCTGCTGCTGGCTCCTCTCGCCCATGCACAGGAAAGGCAGCAAGCCGTCCTCGCCGGCGGGTGCTTCTGGTGCATGGAGGCCGACATGGGCTACATCCCCGGCGTGATCTCGGTCGAGTCCGGCTACACCGGCGGCAAGGAGAAGAACCCGACCTACATGCAGGTCGCCCGCCACCAGACCGGCCACTACGAAGCCGTGCGCGTGACCTTCGATCCCGCGAAGATCGCCTACGAACAACTCCTCAGCCGCTACTGGCCGCTGATCGATCCGACCGATGCCTACGGACAATTCTGCGACCGCGGCCAGAGCTATGCCCCCGCCATCTTCGCCTCGCCCTCGCAGAAAGCCGCGGCCGACACGTCAAGGCAGCAGGTGATCGCCAGTGGCCGCGTCAACGGCAAGGTCATCGTCCCCATTCTGCCGCTCGGCGATTTCTGGCCGGCCGAGGAGTACCACCGCGACTACGCCAAGCGGAACAAGGCCGATTACGACGCCTACCGCCAGGGCTGCCGCCGCGACCAGCGCCTCGCGCAAGTGTGGAAGCCAGTGGGCTGATCAACCCGCCGCCTTCGGCCCCTCAGGCCGCGAGCCGACATACAGCGCGCTCGCCAGAAGCGACACGCCGACGATCACCGTCCACAGGACTGGCAGGTGAACCAGCAGCACGATCACGAAGGACAAGATCATCGAGGCGATCGCGATGTACTTTATCTTCCGCGGGATCGCCCCGCTCTCGCGCCACGCCACCACGCTCGGCCCCAGCCGCGGATGCCCCAGCAGCCACGCCTCCAGCCGCGGCGACGATCGCGCAAAACACCCCGCCGCCAGGATCAGGAAGATCGTCCCCGGCCATCCCGGCGTCACCAGCCCAATGACACCCACAACAGTCAGCACCACCCCGCCCACCAGAAAGAGAGGGCGCAGCAGCCGATTCACTTTGCGGACCGTGTCAGTCATGCGTTGGCCAGGTTGCGCAGGCTAAGCGTCACCTAGCGCCGGTCGCCTCCAAATTGCAACTCGTTCGCAAAATGTAGGACTGAGGCAGCATACCAGCCTCGAAACCGGGATTTCACACTTCCGGGATCGCTTCCCCTGCGTCCTTGGCTGTAACGCCCATTCCACCTATGGTCCGCCCCGTCGACCGGCCCCAGAGCCGGCGCGCTCAAAGGGGAGAAAATGTCCACAAAACCGTCCAGACTCGGATCGCGCCTGCTGTTTGCAGCCGCATCACTCGCCATCCTCGCCGCCTGCTCGCCCGAAGCGCCGAAGGCGCCGGAACCAGCTGCCGCCGTAGCCGCCCTGCCCTCAGACGCGCAGACCTGGCCCACCGCCGCCGTCGCTGACCCGGCCGCGCTCGGCTTCACCGCCGAAGGCCTCGCCGCCCTCGATGCACGCCTGCAGAAATCCGTCGCTGACGGCGACGTCGCCGGCATGACCTACATTCTCGGCAAGGGCGGCGACATCGCGGCCTTCAACGCATTCGGCGTCCAGTCCGGCGATCCGAAGACCGGCGCGCCGATGACGAAGGACTCCATGTTCCGCATCTACTCGATGTCGAAGCCGATCACCGGCGTCGCCATGATGCAGCTCTACGAGAAGGGCCTCTGGCAGATGGATGATCCCGTCTCCAAGCACGTGCCCGAACTCGCGGGCCTGAAAGTGCTCTCGTGGAAAGACGGCAAGCCGGAGATGAAGGGCGGCAAGCCCGTCCTCGTCGCAGCCAGCGCCGAACCGACCATGAAGCAGCTGATGTCGCACACCGCCGGCTACGGCTACGGCCTCTCGGGCGATGACCCGGTCAACAACGCCTTCCGCGACACAGCCGTGCTCGCCTCGGCGAACCTCGAAGAGATGATCGGCAAGATCAAGGACATCCCCCTGATCTACGATCCCGGCTCGCGCTGGTATTACTCCGTCGGCGTCGATATCCAGGGCTACATCGTCCAGAAGCTCTCGGGCCAGAAGTTCGGCGAATACCTGAAGGCGAACATCTTCACGCCGCTCGGCATGAACGACACGTCTTTCTACGTCACCGAAGCCAACGTGCCGCGTTTTGCCGACGTCTATCGCTGGGACAAGGACGCGAAAGCCCTGCTCAAGAACGAAGAACGCCCCGACCGTCCGCGCTTCACAGACGCGAACCGCATGGAATCCGGCGGCGGCGGCCTCGTCTCGACGACGCACGACTATGCGCGCTTCGCCCAGATGTTCCTTGCCGGCAAGGGCACGCTCGCTGGCAATACCGTGCTGAAACCCGAGACCGTCGAGCTGATGCGCACCAACGCAATCGGCGACCTCAAGCTCTACTCCGACGGCACCACCGCCAACCCCGGCCTGCCCGGCGTCGGCTTCGGCATGGATTTCGCGATCTATGACGACACGTCGATCACCGGCCAGCCCTATGGCAAGGGCGCGCACTACTGGGGCGGCGCCGCCGGTACCTGGTTCTGGATTGATCCCGCCAACGACCTCTTCTTCGTCGGCATGATCCAGTCGATGGGCGGCTCGCGTCCGGACGGCATGAACTTCCGCAACGAGTCGGCCAAGCTCGTCTACGAAGCCATGAAACCAGCGACAGCTGCAGCAACGTCCGCTCCGGCTGAAGCTGCGAAGGAACCCGCGCAGTAGCACGCGGCGAGGGAGAACGACCCGGGGCGGCGTTGAGAACAAGAGGCTCAACGCCGCCCTTTTTCAATCATACGACAAGGCGCGCGCAAGCGCCTGACGGAGAAACCAGCAATGTCGCGCACCAGCATGATGACCATCGGAAAAGTCTGGCTCACCGCGGGCCTTGCCAGCGTGCTGGCCGCCTGCGTCTCGATGGGCCCATCAGCGAGCAGCGCGCAATGGCCGACCGCGACGGATGTCGCCGCAACCGCACCCGCCTTCACGCCCGCCGGCCTGCAATCGCTCGACGCCCGCATGAAGGAGGCCGTCGACAAGTCCGAAGTCGTCGGCCTGCAATACGCGCTGGTAAAGGACGGCAAGCTCATCGCCTTCAACACCTTCGGCAAGCAGTCGATCGACGGCCCGGGCGTCACCGAAGACACGATCTTCCGCATCCGCTCGATGACCAAGCCGATCGTCGGCGTCGCCATGATGCAGCTCTGGGAGAAAGGCCTCTGGAAGGCCGAAGACCCGATCACGAAATTCCTGCCCGAACTCGGCAGTCTCAAGGTGGCGACGAAGGCTGACTCGATCACTGAAGGCGTCGTGCCCGCCAACCGCCCGCCGAACATGAACGAGGTCATGACCCACATGGCCGGCTTCGGCTATGGCCTATCCGCCGCCTCCGCCGTCGACCGCGAATTCCAGCGCGACAACCCGCACGCCCAGCCCAACCTGGCAGCAGCGATGAACCGCCTCGCGCAGATCCCGCTGCTCTTCCAGCCCGGCGAACGCTGGAGCTATTCCTACACGGTCGACGTGCAGGCTGCCGCGCTTGAAAAGATTACCGGCAAGACGCTCGGCAATTATCTCAACGAAAACATCTTCACGCCTCTCGGCATGAGCGATACGGCCTTCTTCGTCTCCGAAGACGACTACAGGAACCGCGTCGCAACGGTCTACACGCGCAACGCCACGACCGGCGAAAGGCAAGTCTTCCCTGACGGCTACAGCTTCACCGTTCGCAACCACCACGAATCCGGCGGCGGCGGCCTCACCTCCACCACACACGACTATATCCGCTTCGTGCAGATGATCCTCAACGAGGGCACGCTCGACGGCCAGCAGATCCTCAAGCCCGACACCGTGAAGGTCATGATGACCAACCACATCGGCGACGCCCGCGCGATGGGCGGCGGCGGCTTTGGCTGGGGCGGCGCGGTGAAGACGGCAGCGCCAACGGACAACGATCCCGCACCCGTTGGCACATATGACTGGTTCGGCATCGACGGCTCCTGGTTCTGGGTCGACCCCGTCAACGACATCGGCTTCGTCGGCATGATCCAGCGCCGCGGCAACCCCGGCCCCGGCGCCATCAACCTCCGAGCTGAGTCCCAACAGCTCGTCTACAAGGCCCTTGCGAAGTAGCGCACGGTACTTTCCTCCCTCGGTCGCCACGGCGTCGGGGGAGGCCGGCCACATGGCAAAGCCACCCATCTCGGGATTCTGCATTCGCGCCGGAGACGCGCGCCTTTCGGGCGATGGGGGCCCCGCTGTCGCGAGACATTTCAAGGCCCTGAGCCAAAAAGGGCGGGGGACACAGAGATCGCGAAAGGTATTCCGGTTCGCGCGGCCGCGTCACCGGCCGATGAAACGTGAACAACCGCACCAAACGGAGCAGTGGCCCCGCCGCCTATCGATCATTGGATCGCAGAAGGGCTGATGCTGTGCGTGGGCCTCGTGCAAAGCGTCGCGACAACGCTCGGGATGATCCCCAACCGCATGCGCCGTGATTGGCAAACGGAAGACGCGCGCCTGCGCGCCCACATCGCCGGTTCCGATTTCCCCCGTTCCGACCTAGGTTGCCCGCGAATCGCAGGGGCTCTGCCATGTCCGCCATCCACCGCCGCACCAAGATCCTCGCCACGCTTGGCCCCGCAAGCGATGGCGCGCTCAAGATGGAGGAACTCCTCCGCGCCGGCGTCGACCTCTTCCGCCTCAACTTCAGCCATGGCGACCATGCCGGCCACGCCGCCCGCATCGCAGCCGCCCGCGAGGCGGAAAAATCCGTTGGCCGCCCCATCGCCCTCCTCGCCGACCTGCAGGGACCAAAGCTGCGCGTCGGCGACATCGCCGGCGGCCAGATTGACGTCCGCATGTCGTCCGAACTCCGGCTTCGCGCCGCAGCCTCCTCGAACGATCCCGACATCATCCCCATCCCCCACCCCGAACTCGTCGCCTCGCTGCAGCTGGGCGACAAGCTGCTGATCGACGATGGCAAGATGATGCTCCACATCGTCAGGGTCGATGGCGATGACCGCATCGCTCGCCCCGTCGCCCCCGGCCGAATCATGAGCCGCAAAGGCATCGCCGCCCCCGGTCGCCCGATTCCAATTCCTGCCCTCACCGAGAAAGACATCGCCGACGGCCACTTCGCGCTGAAGCACGGCGTCGACTACATCGCCCTGTCCTTCGTCCAGCGAGCCGCAGATGTCGTGATGGCGCGCGAAGCCTTCGGCGCCGGCATTCCGATCATCTCCAAGATCGAGAAGCCCGCAGCCCTCGATGATCTCGAAGGCATCGTCCAGCATTCCGATGCGGTGATGGTCGCCCGCGGCGATCTCGGCGTCGAACTCTCCCCCGAGCAGGTGCCAATTGCCCAGCGCCGCATCATCCGCGTCGCCCGCGCCCACGGCAAGCCGGTGATCGTCGCAACCCACATGCTCGAGTCCATGGTCGAGGCGCTCGTGCCCACACGCGCCGAGGCCAACGACGTCGCAACCGCCGTCTACCAGGGCGCCGACGCCGTGATGCTTTCGGCAGAGTCCGCCGTCGGCCGACACCCGACCGCCGCCGTCGCCATAATGGACCGCATCATCCGCGCCATCGAAACCGACCGCGACGCCAACCCGTCTGCACAGGCCACCTCCTGGACCGCCACCCCCTCTACGGCTGATGCCTGCGCCCGCGCGGCGCAGAGGCTGGCCGACGATCTCGATTGCCCGCTCGTCGTCTTCACGCGCTCGGGCTCATCGGCCCAGCGTGTCTCCGCAACGCGACCCAGACAGCCGATCCATGCCCTCACGCCAAGCCTGCCGACAGCGCGAAAGCTCGCGCTCGTCTGGGGCGTCAGCGCCGACCTCGAGCCGGAAGAGCCAAAAAGCTTCGACGACATTCTCGACGCCGTGAACCGCCACGAAGCCGCCTCCAGCGTGAAGCGCTTCGTCATCACTGCGGGCTATCCATATGCCTCGGACAATTCCACCGACACGATCAAGGTCGTCGAGCGGAAGTGACCTAGACCATCTCCGCATCGACCTTGCGGCGATCTTCAACGGGTCTCATGTAGCGCACGCGACGGCGGCGGTCAGGCCCGAAGAAATCCGGCGCCGTCACGAAGTTGCGCCGCGCATGCGTCACGGCGGTCAGCTTGGTCCAGATTATTGTCGGCGACACAGGTTTGCAGAGAATCTCGTCCGCGCCGGCGTCACGCAGCTCCTTCACGGTCCGCTGGGTAGTGTCGGCCGTGCAGGCGATGATGGGAACGAACCGGTCTCCGGTCGAATGCTCCGACCGGGCAAAGCGCGTGAACTCGGCGCCATTTCGCGTGCCCATGAGGTAGTCGGCGATGACGACGTCGAAGCTCTGGCACGACAGCAGGTTCAGACCTTCGTCGACCGTGAGCGCCGACCTCACCTCGCGGACCCCCAGCCCTTTGAGCATCAAGCGCATCACCTGCTGCATGAAGCGGTGGTCATCGACCACAAGTATCGAAAGATCGCAGATGCGCTGCTTGTACAATGGAATCTCCCAGGCAGACATCAATGCCAGAAAACCCGCGCTTTGCGATGAAGCGAACGATTGCAATCCCGGCGATCCTGGAAATCTCCCTGTAACCTTCAGTCCGGCTTGATCGCCAGCTCCGTCCCCCCATCGCGCGTTTGCTCGATCGCCACGTTCTTGATCGTCTCGTAGGGCGGCACAGGCAGGTGACGATGCGAGATCAGCACACCCGCCTCATCCATCTTCTCCTTGACGCGCTTCAGGAAGGCGTTGCCGATCCTGGCATTCTCGCCAGCTATCGTGCGTATGCGGCCTTTCAGGATCACGCCGTTGTCCGACAGCTTGTCCACGCCCACCAGGTCAAGCCCGCCGATCATGCAGCGCGCCAGCTCCTTGTCGCCCTGCACCTCCTCGCCTGCCTGCTTCAGCACGGCAAGCGCTTCATCGATACGCGACAGGTAGGAGACCTGCAGTTCGAACGCGAAGGTGGAGAAGCTGCTGGTCCTGTTGTGGATCACCTGCGCTTCACCATAGGGGAAGATGTGCAGCGTGCCGTCGAACGAGCGCAGGCGAATGGTGCGCAGCGTCATCGCCTCCACCTTGCCCGACACGCCGCCGATCTCGACAATGTCGCCATGGCTGACAATGTCCTCGATCACCAGGAAGGCCCCGGTAAACAGGTCCTTCACCAGACTCTGCGCGCCAAAGCCGACCGCGATGCCGGCGACCCCTGCCCCGGCCAGCAACGGCGCCACTTGTATGCCAGCCTCCGCCAGCACCATGGCGATGGCGACCAGGATGATCATCGCATTGATCAGGCCGCTGATCAGAGGCGCCACCGTGCGGAGCTTGGCCGCGCGGCGGCGGTGATCCGCACTGCGCCTGGCCACCCGCTCGAGCAATGTCCGCGCGAGCAGGTTGACAATCTCGAGCGCCGCCGCTGCGATGGCGATGATCACCACGACCCGGATAACACCAAGCAACTGCAGACCGCCAGCGGGGGCCATCAGCCTCGTCGTGTCGACACCCCAGACCTGGAGGATCGCCCATGCCGCGCCGCCGATTGCTGCGAGCGACAGGAGGAAATGGGCCATGCCAAGTGGCTTCTTCTGCGGCTGTTCTCCGGCCGCCGCAGAAACCTTCTCACAGGCCCGCTTGCGGATGCGCCCGCCCCAGAAGATGGCCGCCAGCGCCATGACCGCAATCAGGGCTGATCCCGCCAGCCGCCAGACAACAGCCTGGTCAGACAGCTCGAGCGACAAAGACATGGGGGTTCTCATCGGCTTCAAAGCCGAAGAACGAAACCCGCACGCCTGGAGTTCCCCAGCTTGCCCGCGGCCTATTCGAACTCAGGCTCAGGGGGAAAGACGTCAGCTGGAAAATCAGCCGACACGGTATTGGGGAAGTTGGGATCGCGCTTCTGCATGAAGCTCTCGATGCCCTCTTTCACATCGGTCGACTGGCCGCGCAGCTGGATGCCGCGGCTGTCCAGCTTGTGCGCCTCCATCGGGTGCGAGGCGCCCATCATCCGCCACATCAGCTGACGCGAGAAGGCGATCGAGACCGGCGCCGACTTCTCGGTGACCCGGTGCGCCAGCTCCAGCGCGGCCGGCAGCAGATCGTCCGGACCATGCAGCGAATGAACCAGACCCGAATCCTTGGCCTCGTGCGCGTCGAACACACGCCCCGAATAGACCCAGTCGAGCGCTGTCTGCATGCCAACAAGGCGCGGCAGGAACCATGCCGAGCAGGCCTCCGGGGTGATCCCGCGGCGAGCAAACACGAAGCCGAACTTCGCCCCGGTCGATGCAAGGCGGAAATCCATCGGCAGCTGCATCGTGGCGCCCACGCCCACGGCTGCGCCATTCACCGCCGCGATGACCGGCTTCAGGCTGCGATAGATGCGCAGCGTCACGCGGCCGCCGCCATCGCGGCGAAAGCCGTTCGTGATTATTTCCTCGCTCGCCGCGCGCTTGTTGTAGTTGAACGTGTCAGCCCCCGCGATGCCCAGCTCGGCGCCGGCGCAGAACGCCCTGCCCGAACCTGTCACGACCACGGCGCGCACCGCATCGTCGGAATCGGTCTTGTCGAACAGCTCGATCATCTCCCGCATCACCACGGGGGTGAAGGTGTTCATCTTGTCGGGGCGGTTGAACGTCGCGACGGCGACGCCATCCGTCACCTTGTAATCGAACATCGTGAAGTCGGTCATGGGAGCATCCTGGTGAGCTTGAATGGCGTCGGGAGCAGGTCTGATAGCTTGTGCGTGCCGACGCCGTCGATCCATATCGACGCGTCAGGCGCCATGAATTCCACCATAACCTGACGGCAGGCGCCACAGGGCATGCGTGTGTGGTTGCCCGCGTGCACGAAATCATCGGCGCCGCAGCTGACGGCCAGCGCCACCATGCTGACCTGGAATACTGTGTCCGGGCGGCAAACATGGCCACCCGCTCGGCGCAGCAGGAGAGCCGGTAGCTCGCGTTTTCGACATTGGCGCCCGGCACGATCACGCCATTGTCGAGCAGCACGGCTGCGCCAACGTGAAACTTCGAGTAGGGAGCACGGGCCCCTGCTCGCGCCGCGCGGGCGGCATCGGCAAGGCGGCCTCGAAAGGGCCGCGCAATCTGGAGAGGGATAGCCTTGCAAGGCAAGCGGTCAGTCGCAACGCTCGAGGAGGCAAAGGCCTTCATCCGCGCCAATACGCGGATCGCGCCCGTTCCTGGCCTCCCGATCCGGATGCACATCGCCGATGAACTGACCCCGATCTGGGAGGCGACCGAGAAGGACCTTGCAGAAGCCAATGTCGCCCCACCCTTCTGGGCGTTTCCATGGGCCGGCGGCCAGGCGCTGGCGCACTATGTGCTCGAAAACCCGGACACGGTTCGCGGCAAGCTTGTGCTGGACATCGCCTGCGGCTCTGGCCTCGTGGGAATCGCCGCGGCGCTCGCGGGCGCAGCGGCGGTGGTTGCCAACGACATCGATCCGATCTGCGAGGCCGCCGTGGCTCTGAACGCGGACATCAACGGTGTGGCGCTCAGCTATCTGGGCGGTGATCTCCTGAACGGCGATCCACCAGACTACGACGTGATCCTCGCCGCTGACGTATTCTACGAACAGACGCCGGCGCGCCTCTTCCGCACAATGCTCGAACGCGCCCACGCCAACGGCGCAACAATCTTCGCGGGCGACCCTGGCCGAACCTACTTTCCGCGCAACGCCTTCCGGCAGGTGGCGGAGTATGCGGTGGAAACAACAACCGAAATCGAGAACCACCCGGTCAAGACTGCACGGGTGTGGACGCTCTAGGCCAGGACAAACCGCGTTCCGCAAAGCTCGACAAACGGTCCGCTCGGAACCTCGCCGATCTTCACACCCGCCTTGTCCGCATTGGCAAGGATCGCCTTCGCATCCCGGCAGGACAGCCGAACAGCCGAAAGGCCCTCACCGCGATCATCCTCCAGCGGCGAGAACCGCGCGCGGGCATTATCGAGTTCGATCGTCCAGATACCTCCCTCGCTCCGCTCGACTGGACGCTCCAGGAGCTTGCTCCAGCGATCGGCCGTCGTCGACGGATCATCGCATTGCATCCGCGCTCCGGTGATCGCCGCGACGGTTTTGGAGCGGTCCTTCTCCTGCCAGCGCGGACCAGCCCAGTGATATCCCCCCATCACATCCGCACCGCCCGAATGTCGGTCAACCGAGAGAAGCGTCGCGCCGGTATCTTTCGGATGCAGGTGAAGCGCCTCGGATGTGGAAACCTCGTCGCCTGACTTCAGATCCTGCACCAGCCGCACGCCCATCGCCTTGAAATGATCGCGCCGCCGCTCCAGGTCGTCGCAGTCGACGATGTACATGTATCCGCCATCGCCCCTGCGACGCTCAAGATACCGACCGCCAGCCGTGCCTTCGGTCAGCGGCGAGACGACCTCAAGAAATGTCCCGCTCATCGGAAAAAGCGCATTGTGCAGACCATACTTGCCGACGCCGGGATCGCGATGACAGATCTCCAGCCCAAGCACGTCGGCGATCTGCTTCTCGACCGCCGCCAGATCCCTGGCGACAAGTGCGATCTGGCGAAGCCTCAGATATCCCATGGCGCCCTCCCTTGAGCATACGCGGCTGATGGCCGGGCGATCGACAGCCCCGTCAGCTCCGTGCCCGCATCGATGATTGCTTTGGACGTCCGTATCACATGAAGCTGTAGGGCTCCACATCCAGCGTCATGCGGACAGAAGCGGGGAGCTTCACGCGCTCCTTCCACGCCGCCAGGAAAGACGAGAGATCGACATTGCGATCCGAGCGCACGAGGAAACGCCGGCGATGGCGGCCGCGCAGGATGGTGATCGGCGCTGGCGCTGGACCCCACACATCGATGCCTGCGGCATTGGGCTGGCCTTCGCTCAGCATCCGGGCAGCATCGTCGACCTGTTCGGCGGTAGGCGCGGACAGGATCACTGCGCCGAGACGGCCATAGGGCGGGAAGCCCACGAGCCGGCGCTGGTCCAGCTCGTGGGCGATGAAGGCGTCGCGATCCCCGGCGGCCAGCAGCGCGATCGCAGGACTTTCGGTCGCATAGGTCTGGATGATGGCGCGGCCCGGCCTGTCCGCCCGCCCCGCCCGTCCTGCGACCTGCAGCAGCAGCTGAAAGGTGCGCTCGCCGGCGCGGAGATCGCCGCCACGCAGGCCGGCGTCTGCATCGACCACGCCAACAAGTGTCAGCGTCGGAAAGTTGTGGCCTTTGGCGACGATCTGCGTCCCGATCAGAATGTCGATCGCGCCAGTCTCCATGCGAGCGATCAGGCTGCGCAGATCGTCGGCCGACGCGACGGTATCGGACGACAGGATTTCGACGCGCGCACCACGGAAGCGCGTATGGACTTCCTCCGCCAGCCGTTCAACGCCTGGACCGACCCCGGTCAGTGAGCCGCGCGCGCCGCAATGGGGGCAGGCCAGCGGCTTCTCCATCGTGAAGCCAGTGAGGTGGCAGACAAGTCGGCCGGTATAGCGATGCTCGACCAGCCACGAATCCGTGTCGGGCGCCTTCAGTCGTTCGCCACAGGCGCGACAGATCACCAAGGGCGCGTAACCGCGGCGATTGAGGAACAGAAGCGCCTGCTCTTTCGCCGCCAGCGTCTGCTCAATGGCGCCCGCAAGCTGCGGACCGATCCAGCGCCCCGTCTCTGGCGGCTCCACGCGCATGTCTGCGAGTGCGATCTTCGGCAAGGTGGCGACGCCGGGGCGCGCGTGCAGGCGAAGGTGAACGTACTTTCCTGCCTGCGCGTTGTGCAGTGTCTCAAGCGATGGCGTCGCAGAGGCGAGGATGATTGCGCATTGCTCGACCGATGCCCGCAGAACCGCAAGATCGCGTGCGTGATAGAGGACGCCGTCCTCCTGCTTGTAGGACTGGTCGTGTTCTTCATCGACGATGATCAGTCGAAGTTTCGCAAATGGCAGGAACAATGCCGAGCGTGCGCCAACCACGATACGCGCCCTGCCCGCCGCCACTTCACGCCAGACCCGTCGACGGGCCGATGAACCGGCCGCGGAATGCCATTCGGCCGGCGCAACGCCGAAGCGATCTTCGAAACGGGACGTCACGGCCTGTGTCAGTGCAATCTCCGGCAGAAGGACGAGGACCTGAGCCTCAGGGTCCTGCAGCGCCTCTGCGATTGCCTCGAAATAGACTTCCGTCTTGCCAGACCCGGTCACGCCATCGAGAAGCGCGGCGCGGAACGTGGCCTCACGCACCATCCCGCGCAGGTATGCTGACGTTTCGGCCTGTTCGCCAGTGAGCTGCTTGGCGGGGAGATCTGGATCGGGCAGCGGAAACGGCGGATCGAGCGAGCGCTCGACATGCATCAACGCGCCAGCTTCCAGCAGACCCTTCACCACGCCCGGGGAAACGCCAGCCTTTCGCGCAAGTTCGGCGCCCGACATGGGCTCGGTGGCTTGGGCCAACGCCTGCTCGCGCGCGGGCGTCATGCGCGGCGGCGTGTCTCCGGTACGGACAACCAGCGTCTCGACCGGCGGCTCGTCCAGCGCTTCGCGCGATCGCATCGCCATGGCGAGGACCATGCCGGATGGAGCGCAGATGTACTTTGCCGCCCGCTCGATGAAGCTGCGCATGTTGGCGGAAAGGCCCGGCGCGCCGATGACATCCTGCACCGGTTTCAGCTTCCGGTTGGACGGCGTGGCGCGTTCGGCCCAGACGACGCCGGTCACCTCGCGGGGCCCCAGGGACACAGTCACGAAGCTGCCGGGACCCGCGTTGAGGGTTTCGGGCAGTTCGTAGTCGAACGGCTCCGGCAGGGGCTGTGGCAACAGCACCGATACGATTCGTGGTCGAGACGGCATGGCGCGAGAATGGACCGTGAACGCGGCAGGTTCAACCGGCGGGATACGGCCTGAAACGCGGCCTTAACGGGGCGGGGCCACCTTGCCGCCCATGAGCACGCCCCACACAGCCCGCGAAGCGCTGCAGGAATTCTCCATCTGGCTGGAGACGGAGCGCCGTTCGTCACCCATGACCATCGAGGCGTATCAGCGCGACATCGGCAATTTCATCGGTTTTCTGGTCGAGCATCTGGGCGGCGAACCACACGTGTCTGACCTGAAGAGCCTGACCCGTCATGATGTCGTCGCCTGGCTCGCCCGCCGCCGCAGCCAGGACAATCTCGCAGCCTCCTCGCGTGCACGCGCGGCCTCCAGCCTGCGCGCGTTCTACCGCTTCCTCGACCGCCGCCTCGATTCGGCGAATGCCAAGGCGATGATGTTCGAGAGCCCCCGCCGTCCGCACCGCTTGCCGCGGCCGCTGCCGGAGAAGATCGCGCCGCAAACGATCGAGATGGCCGGCGAAGGCGATGGCGACGACGCGCCTGCCTGGGTCCTCGCCCGCGACGCGGCGATTTTGTCGCTATTGTACGGGGCTGGACTACGTCTTTCCGAAGCGCTCGCCCTCACCGGCAAGGACGTGCCGGCGTCAGAACAGCTGCGTGTCTTCGGCAAGGGGCGGAAGGTCCGGATCGTGCCACTGATCCGCGCGGTGCGCGAAGCAGTGAACGACTATGCGAAACTCTGCCCCTACCCCTCCGCGCCGGACGAGCAGATCTTCCGCGGCGAGAAGGGCGGGCCGCTGAATCCACGCATGGTGCAGCGCCTGATGGAGAAGCTGCGCCATCGGCTGGGCCTGCCGGAGACTGCAACACCACATGCGCTTCGCCACTCGTTCGCAACGCACCTTCTGGCCAATGGCGGTGACCTGCGATCAATCCAGGCCTTGCTGGGCCATGCCAGCCTGTCGACGACCCAGATCTATACCGGCGTTGACGCAGCGCGCCTGATGAAGGTGCATGCCGAATCGCATCCACGCGCGTAAGGCTTCTACGAAGCTGCCGATTCCAAGCACTTCGCCATCGCGGTTGGATCCTCGACCTGCTTGTCCTGCGGCGTGTTCTTGCACCAGTCGGGCGAACCGGGCTCGGCTGCTCCGCTGCTGCAGGCGGCGACCAGCATCGTGGTCACGCAGAACAGTGCGGCGAAGGCAAGACGCATGACAGTCTCCTCTTTCTGGCGTCGATAGATGACACACGGCCCGGACTGTGGCCGCTGCGCTTTGCACAAGTCAATCGCGGCGTGCTGAGGCTAGCGCGGCGTTGCGCAGCCATTGAGAGTTTCGCCCTTCCACGTTGCCGTCACGCTCCACGGGCGCGCGGTTTCGGCAAGTCCGTCGAAACATTCCTTCTGAATCACGGTCATCACGAAGTCTCCCTGCGGTGTCTTCGACGTCAGCAGGAAGGCGCCGGCCTCGTCTTGCGATCTCACGGGCGCCTCGCCCTCGAGACTGGCTGCACCAAGGATGGAAATCAGCGATTTGCCTGTCTCGCGGTCGACTTGAACCGTCCAGTAGGCCGGGTCAGTGCCGCCGATTTCGAGATTACCATCAAGATCAGCTGCCGGGTTCGAGCAGGCTGCGAGCGCGATGGCTGAAAATGCAAGGACAGCAGCAGGTTTCAGCATGGGCGGGACTCCTCTGTACTCTACCTAAAGCCGTGCGCTGCGCGATGGAAGGT
Organism: uncultured Alphaproteobacteria bacterium; assembly: GCA_903842595.1. Lineage (GTDB taxonomy): Bacteria > Pseudomonadota > Alphaproteobacteria > Caulobacterales > Hyphomonadaceae > UBA7672. The sequence goes on along the minus strand of CAIMMO010000071.1, from coordinate 58,989 downwards.
GGGACTGGCGAGGCTTCTGACTTTCTTCGCATTTGCCTCATCGACGTTCCGGCTGACGAAGGAGCACGCTTGCGCTAGACTGGAGGCATGAGCACCGATCCGAACCTGCACCGCATGACTGCGAGCCAGTTGGCCGCAGGACTGCGAAAAAAGACGTTCAGCGCCACAGAACTCTGCGATGCGCATATCGATCGCATCGAGCGGCTGGACGGACAGGTGAACGCCGTTGTCGTTCGGGATTTCGATCGGGCGCGGGCCGAGGCGCGGCAGGCGGACGTGGCGATATCGCGTGGCGATTTCAAGGCGCTGACCGGCATACCGATGACGGTTAAGGAAAGCTTCGACTTGCGCGGCCATCCGACGACCTGGGGCCTGGAAGCGCATGCCGGGCATCGCGCGCGCGAGGATGCGCTTGCCGTGCAGCGGCTCAAGGCGGCAGGCGCCGTCGTGCTTGGCAAGACGAACGTGCCGCCGGCGCTGGCGGACTGGCAGACAGAGAACCCGATCTATGGTCGCACGCGCAATCCGCATGGGCTCGAGCAGTCGGCAGGCGGATCGTCAGGTGGGAGCGCGGCCGCGATCGCGATGGGACTTTCGGCGATCGAACTTGGCTCCGACATTGGCGGGTCGGTGCGCGTTCCAGCGGCGTTCTGTGGGGTCTATGGCCACAAGACAAGTTATGGCGTGATCCCGATGGGCGGCCATTTCGCGGGCGGCGAAATCATCAATCCGCAATTGCTGAGCGTGATCGGCCCGCTGGCGCGATCGGCCGACGATCTTGCGACCGCTCTGGATGTTGTCGCTGGGCCGGATACGGAAGCGGCTGCAAACAAGCTTGTGCTGCCATCTGCCCGCCATGGGCGGCTTGCGAGTTTTCGTGTCTTCGTGCTGGACCATCATCCAGTGGCGCGCGCGGACAGCGACATTCTCGGCGCGCTGGAGATGCTGGCAGACCAGTTGGTGAAGGAAGGCGCCTCTGTCGCTCGGCAGTCCAGCCTGCTTCCTGACATCGCGCATTCGTGGCGGCTTTATCAGGCGATGCTGCATACCGTGATCACGCGTGGCGATCCCGCGAATCCGCGCCAGCCGCTCTCGGCGCATGCCTGGCTCGACAAGCTGGATGAGCAGTTGCGGCTGAGGCGGCAGTGGGCGGATTTCTTCAGGCACTTCGACATTGTGCTCTGCCCGGCCTTTGGGACTGCCGCTTACACGCATGCGCGCGAATCCGACTGGCGCAAGCGGGCGTTGCCGATCGATGGCCAGCCATCGAAATTCGGCGATCAGCTCGGATGGGCCGGGGTCGCGACCGTCGCCAACCTGCCCTCGACCGTCATCCCGCTGGGCGTGAATGCGGCCGGGCTGCCTCTGGCCGTGCAGGCGATCGGCGCGTTCCTCGAAGACAAGACCACGATTGCCTTCGCAGGGATGACCGGGCGCGAGATCGTCGCGCCTCCGATCGCCAACTAGTCACCAGGTTCTGGCGCCTGCAGTGCGCGTGAGCTTTGGCCTGGCCAGCAGCCAGACGCCTGCAATCGTCAATGCCATCGCGACAGCATGCGGCCAGCCGAACGGCTCTTTCAGGATCGCAACAGCAGCCCACGCAGCAACGACCGGACCAATCCCGCCGACGGCGCTCATCGGGCCAGGGCCGATGCGGCTGATGGCTTCGGCGATCATGAAGCTCGGGATCACTGTGCAGAAGATCGCAAGGGTGAGGGCCAGCCAGTAGCCGTTGGCCGTGACTGGCGGCGGCGCATGGAAGGCCATCTCAATTCCGCTATGCGTCAGGAAGGCGATCGAGGCGATCGACATGCCGAAGGCCGTGAACATGGTCGATCCAAGGCGCTTGATCACGGGCTTCGACGCCGTGACATAGACCGCATAGATGAACGCGCCCGCAAAGATCAGCCCGCCGCCGAGCCATGCATTGGGGCCCTGATGGCCGATCTCCGCGCCGAACAGGATCGCGACCCCAGCATAGGCAAGCACAAGCGCAATCACGTGTCGCTTCGTGATCCTGTCCTTCAGGAACACCCACGACATCAGCGCGACCATGGTCGGGTAGATGTACAGGATCAGCCTTTCGAGCTGGGCCGAGACATAGCGCAGGCCTTCAAAATTCAGCCAGGACGACAGGTAGTAGCTCATCAGGCCTAGCCCGCCTGCCGCGAGCCACCACCGTGCAACTGGCTTTTCGCGCATGCGGGTGAAGGCCACGACGCCTATCACGAGATAGACCGGCAGCGAGAACGCCATGCGCAATGTGAGAAGCTGCGAGACGCCGATACCTTCGGCGAAGGCAAGCTTGATGACGACGCCCTTGAGCGAGAACAGCCCGGCGCCCGATGCAGCGAGGATCACGCCGGTCGTGCGATTGCGGGATTCGGTCTCGATGAGCGCGGCCGTCACTGGGCTGGCGGCGCAGGCTCGATCATCGAGGCAGCCTCAGGTTTGCGGAAGCGGAGTGTCATGCGGTCGCTTTCGCCGATGGCGGCGTATTTGGCAGGATCGTAGCCTTCGGCTTCGGGCGTACCCGGTTGCGGCTGGTCGAGCGTGGGCGCAAGCATCCAGACGCCAAGGGGATGGTCGGCCGGGTCGTTCGGGTTGGCGTTGATCTCGGAGGATTCCTCGAGCACGAAGCCGGCGTTCTGCGCGAGCTGGACGACATAGCTTTCGAGAACATAGCCGGTGGTGGCGCGCAGGTCCTGGTCGCGCGCGGATGGCAAGCGGTGCTCCTCAACGCCGAGCACGCCGCCCGGTTTCAGCGCACGGAACGCGTCCGCGAAAATCTTGTCAGCATAGCCGCCCGCCATCCAGTTGTGCACGTTCCGAAAGGTCAGCACCGCGTCAGCCGTGCCATCGGGCGCCAGACCCGGGCTCGTGCGCGAGGCGACGGTCAGTGTGATGTCGCCATAGGTTTCCGGACGCTCCACGAATGCTGCCCGGTAGGTCTCGACATTGGCGCGTGCTCCCTCTGAGGCTGCCGGGTCGACATGAGCGGCGTAGAGTTTTCCACCGCCGCTTTTCAGATAGGGGCCGAGGATGGCGGTATACCAGCCGCCGCCCGGCGCAATTTCGACCACGGTGTCGGACGGCTTGATGCCAAAGAACGTCAGCGTCTCGACTGGGTGGCGCCATTTGTCGCGCGCCTTCTCCTGCTCCAACCGCCAGGCGCCCGCGACGGCCGCCTCGAGCGGCGCTTGAGGGGCGGCGGCCTCCGCCACAGACCCCTGCGCCGCGACCGGCGCTGGCTCGCCGCCCCCACAGGCCGAAACGCCAAACGCAGCGAGAGCAAGCAGAAGATGGCCTGTTTTCATGTCTTTTCCTGACGGTCCCCGACAGCGGTTCAAATCGACTTTACCTCGACGGCGTCACTTGACCACCCGGTCTTGACGGCAAGGATGCGCATTCCCAACTCAATTCGCGAGGCAGCGCATGTGCGGGCCTTGGAGGCCAAGGCGCAGACCATTGGGTGGCGCCGCGAATGGCCTCTGGACGTCAACCCAAGCGGACGCAGCTGCGTCCGACTGTTGCTTGAACGAGGACAGAGATGAGCAATTTCGATTTTTCCCCCCTCTACCGCACCGTTGTCGGCTTCGACCGGCTCGCCAGCCTGATCGACACCGCCACGCGGCTTGATGGCGTGCAGGGCTATCCTCCCTACAATATCGAGCAGTCGACGGACGACGACAATGCGTACGCCATCGAGCTGGCTGTCGCCGGCTTTGGCGACGACGATCTCGACCTTGAGGTGAAGGAAGGCCAGCTGATCGTCGTCGGCAAGAAAGACAGCGGCGCCGAGAACCGCAAATTCCTGCACCGCGGCATTGCAGAGCGCGGCTTCATCCGGCGCTTCCAGCTTGCCGACCACGTCGTGGTCAGCGGCGCGCATCTGAAGAACGGCCTGCTGCGCATTGAGCTCAAGCGCGAGCTGCCGGAGGCGATGAAACCGCGCAAGATCACGATCGGTGGCGAGCATTCGCCCAAGGTGATCGACGCTCGCAAGGCTTCTGCTGCGTGAGGGTCTTGAAACCAGAGGCAGGCATTCCGATCTGAGTAACTGTCTCTACGACGCGAGGTGAGCCGGCCGGCCCTCTCCCTCCCCCCGGAGTCGCTGGCCTGGATCCCTCGAAAGAGAGCGGCGCGCCCCTCCCCCCGGACGCGCCGCTTTTCATTTGTGTTCCGCGGTCAGATCAGACCGGGCATTCCGTGTCCATGCGGCCTTCAAGGGCGGCCATGCGCTGGCCCATCGACATCATGTCCTCTAGCGTGAGGCCAGAATCGCTGAGCGCCTTCATCCCGGCCTCGGGATCCATGACCTCGGCGCTCATGGTCGCGAGCACGAACTTCTTTTCCTTTTCGTTGAGCGCCGACTCGATGATGCGGGTCTGGCAGGCGCACTTGGCCGCGGCCTGCTGGCCCTCCTCCTTGACGCAGGCGGCGGCGCCCTTGGTCACGAACTCGCTTTCGCCGGCGCCGCAGGCGCTGAGCGTGGCAAGGCCCGCGAGGGCGAAAATGGCGGCTGGGATTCTTGTCATGATGGCTCTCCTTTTGGAGAGCGGTATCAGAAGCCGCGCAGCCTGTCCGCTAGCTGATCGATCATGGCCTGCGGCGCTTCGGGCCAGAGCAGGCAGACGATGGCGGCGCCTGCAAGCGCGCCTCCCAGGTGGGCCGCATGCCCGACCCCGTCGCGCAAACGACCTGCGGACGCTACGGCAGACCAGATGATATAGCCGAGGGCAAAGACGATCATCGGCATCGGAACGGCGAAGAAGAGATAGATTGTCGAGAACGGGAAGAAGAGTGCGGCCGCAGTGGTGACACCGGAGATGGCGCCGGATGCACCAAGCGCCCGATAGTTCGAATCGCGGAAATGCTCCATCCATGTCCAGGCGGAGCCGGCGATCAGCGAGACGAAATAGATCGCCAGGAATCCTGCTGTCCCCAGTCCGACTTCAAGCGCAGGCCCGAAGAACACCAGGGCCAGCATGTTGAAGAACAGGTGCGTCGGGTCGCCATGGATGAAAGCTGACGAGACCCAGCGATACCATTCCTTGTTCCTCCTGATGCGGCCGACGTCGAACATCAGCCTGTCGAGCAGGCGCGCGTTCTGGAACGCGGCGATAGACAGGCCGACATTGATCGCCAGCAGCGCCAGGTTGACCGGTGCTCTCAGCAGCAGGGAGAACGGATCCATCGCGGCGCTCCCGGGGGATCAGGGCTCGTCGGACGGGCGCTCGGCTGGCGGGGCGTCATCTTCTGTCGACGGCGGTTCGACGTCGACGCCTTCGTCGACGAAGGCGATGGGCGCCTCTTCCTGAACCACTTCAACCTCATCCGTCGAGACGGATGCATCTGCAGCGGCGCCCTTGCCGCCACGACGACGGCGACGGCGAGGACGGCCATCGCCGGCTGCGGGCGCGGCGTCCTCTTTCGGCGAGGCGTCGGCCTCGGCAACCGGAGCGGCGTCGTTGCCATCGGCGACAGGCTCCGCTGCAGGCGCAGGGCGGATGTCGACACGCTGGGGACGCTGGAGAAAGATCGTGGTTGTGGTTTCGTCGGTGAACGCCCTCAGCGTATCGATCGCCTGCCCCGCCACGAACTTGCGGCGCAGTTCGCGGAACGAGCGCGCTGCCGAACGGAGCGGTGTCAGCGTGACGGCTTCCTTGCCGAGCGTGACGGTGAAAGTCTCAGCGCCCGCAAGCGAACTTTCGAGATTCTCCGCAGCCCACGGCAGGAAGAACAGCGCGAGATCGTCCTGAAAGAGCGGTGCGAGCGTTTCCCTGAGATCCTCGAGCGCGGCAAACGGGCCGGACGCGGTGGGCGCCGACATGAACTCGCACCATTTGGCGACGAACCCGCCGTCCTTCTCGATGATCCTGGCGGGCGTCGGATCCTTCATCATCTGGATCAGCTGGCCAGCGATCGCGAAGTCCGCGATCGAGGGTCGCTCACCGAAGATGAAGAGGTGCTTGCGCAGGTGCTCGTCGAGCAGCTTGACGAAGCGCTTGAAGGATTTCTCCAGCACATCGCCGAGTTCGCCGTCGAGCTGCATCGTCTTGAGCTGACCGGTCATGGTCTCGAGGGCGAGATCCTCGGCGGCCTTGCGATTCTCCGGCGGGCTGGTGACGTAGTAGTCGTCGATGGCGCGGGCGGCGGCGAGGCGCTGGTCCTTCTTGCGCGTCCAGCGGTAGTGGAAAACGGTCTTGGCGAGCCAGGCGTCGGCGTATTCCTCCAGAACACAGGCGAGGAAACTCAGCGCCGGGTCAGCCGGCGTTGCCGACGGCTCGGGGCTGTCGGCCTCGAGAGCCTCCATCATCGGCGTGGTGTCGTGGACAGCGAAGCCGGAGGCTGTGACCAGGACAGGAAGCGTCGGGAAGCGCGCGATGCGCTTCAGCTCGTCCTCGGATTCCTGCGTGCGCGGCGTCCAGTCGAACGGAACGCCCTTGTATTTGAGGAATGCGCGCATCTTGGTCGAATAGGCCGAGGTCTCGGCCCCGAACAGGCGATAGGACATAAACGTCTCCGGAAAGCGCGCGGAAACTACGCGGGAAGGCGCCGGGGGACAACCGCTGTTTATGGGGCAAAGCGCATCATCTTGCCCTGATAAACGCAAGGTTTGCCATGGCGAGCCGCTGGCGCGGAAACCGGCGGGGTCGGCGGATGGTTTTTGGTACCGGGGGACATTCCAAGGAATTCGCCCCGCGTGTAGGGTTCGCCGGTCCGCCTCAGCGTCTTGTCGCCGAGAACAAGAGACAGGCCGAACAAGGGAACACCCCATGAAAGCGATGCGCCTAAAGAAGCCCGGCGGGCTCGACAACATCTTCGTGGCCAGCGCTCCTGCGGCGACGCCGGGACCAGGCGAGATCACGGTGCGGTTGCACGGCTCCTCGCTCAACTTCCACGACTATCTTGTCGTGAAGGGCATGATCCCGGTCGAAGAGGACCGTATCCCCATGTCGGATGGCGCGGGCGTTGTCACTGCGGTGGGCGCCGACGTCACAGAGTTTTCGGAAGGCGACAGCGTCGTCTCGACATTCTTTCCGGACTGGCATGGCGGCGAGCCGACGGTCGATCTCCTTCGCGCTGTCCCCGGCGATCGCGCCGATGGCTATGCGCGCGAGATGGTCACAGCGCGCGCCACGTCGTTCACGCAAGCGCCGACGGGATATTCGCATGCAGAGGCGGCGACGCTGACCTGCGCGGGGCTGACCGCGTGGCGCGCGCTGGTCGTCATCGGCAACATCAAGGCAGGCGATGTCGTACTGACGCAGGGCACGGGCGGGGTCTCGATCTTCGCGCTGCAGTTTGCGAAGGCGGCTGGGGCGACCGTAATCTCCACCACCTCGAACGCGGACAAGGCGGCGCGCCTGAAAGCGCTCGGCGCCGATCACGTGATCAACTACAAGGACGATGCGGAGTGGGGCCGCACAGCGAAGAAACTCACCGGCGGGCGCGGCGTCGATCATGTCGTGGAAATCGGCGGCGCAGGTACGATCGAGCAGTCGATGCGCGCGAGCAGGCTTGGCGGGCATATCTCGCTGATCGGGGTCCTGGCGGGATACGCAGGATCGATCAATACGGCGCTGCTCATGAGCATGCAGATCCGGCTGATCGGCATCACGGTCGGCGCGCGCCAGCACCAGCAGGACATGATCCGCGCCATCGAGGCCAATGGCATCAAGCCGGTGCTGGACCAGTCGTTTCCGCTTACGATGCTGGCCGAAGCATTCCGCCGGCAGGAATCGGGCCAGCACTTCGGCAAGATCATCGTCGAATGGTGATGCGCGAGAGGCCGTTTGCCACGCCTCCTTGAAGGCGATATCCAGCCGCTCCTCGATCCTGGGCATTAACAATGCGCGTTCTTCATGTCATGGCCGGCGCCAAGGAAGGCGGAGCCGAGAACATCATGCTGGAAGGCGTGATGGCGCTGGCTGATGCGGGGGTGGCGCAGGCGGTGGTGACGCGCGCCGACAATGAATTCCGGCTGAAGGCATTTCGCGAGAAGGGCATCCGTGTCGAGACCGCGAGCTTCAACAAGCTGTGGCCGTTTCCGACGCAGGGAGCGATCGCGAGGCTGATCCGCGAGTTCAGGCCGGATGTGGCGGAGTACTGGATGGGCCGCGCGGGCGAGTTTGCACCAGCGTCCTTCCGATCACGATCGATCGGCTGGTATGGCGGGTATTACAAGCTTGTGCGCTTTGCGAACTGCGCATGGCATGTGGGGCTCACGAAGGACCTGCTGCGCCATATCCGCGAACAGGGCGTGCCTGAGAACCGCGCGGCGATCATTCATACGTATGCGGATTTTACGGGCGTTCCTGCTGCGGACCCCGCGGCGCTGGACACGCCCGCGGATGCGCCCGTGGCGCTCGCACTGGCGCGGCTGCATGAGAAGAAGGGGCTGGATACGCTGCTCGATGCGACGGCGAAGGTTCCGGGGCTGTATGTCTGGATCGCCGGCGATGGTCCGCTTGAGGCCGAGCTGAAGGCGCATTGCACGCGGCTCGGGCTGGATGATCGCGTTCGGTTTCTCGGCTGGCGCAATGATCGCGGCGCGCTGCTGGCGGCCTCGACCTTCGTCGCCTTCCCGTCCCGCTATGAACCGTTCGGCACGGTGACTGTGGATGCGTGGGCAGCGTCACGGCCGCTGGTGGCGGCGGATGCGGTGGGGCCTGCGGCGTATGTGGTCGATGGCGTCAACGGGCTCTTGATCCCGAAGAACAATGTCGATGCCCTGGCCAATGCGATGCGGCGCGTGATGTCCGAGCCGGGACTTGCCTCGAGGCTCGTGGCCGGTGGCCGCGCAAGTTACGAGGCGACATTCACGCGGGCAGCGTTCGTTCGGGACTCTCTGGCGTTCTATGAGCGGGTTGTCAGAGAATCCCAGCTTTGAGCCAGAACGGCTCCGGGCTTGGTAACCGTGGCATTATCCATACAATTCGCATCGCGCGCTTAAGCCGTTTCTCATCCCTCCATTGCAGCCTACCCGCGGAGGGCCGGCAGGAAACCGCCGGGTGTGAGGATGGGTGACGGGATTGAAGCGCTGGGCGGGCTGAACCTCGCCGAACGGATTCGCCGATTGGCGAAGGGGCGCACGACGCTGGACGTGGCGCAGTTCCAGTTCATTGGCTTGACCGAAATCCGCGCCCGCTATGGCGATCGCTGGGCGCAGAAGCGGGAACGTGTAAACGTCCACGCCTACCACTTCATTTCCCGCCGCCTCGCTCCCGACGATGTCCTGTTCGCAGGCGCGGATGGCTTTCTGCTGGTGTTTGGCGCGTTCTCGGGTTCATTCGCAGAAGCCGCCACAAACCGCATTGCCAGGGAGCTCAACGCCTACTTCCTCGGCGAGCCGGACCTCGACGACATACAGCTCGGCGCACAGCACGAGGCGATGACGCTCGACAGCTTTGCGCAGGTCTTCGGCCCGGCCCTGACAGCAGCGCGCCAACCTGCCCCGCCGCAAGGGTCACCGGCCGTCGCAATGGGCTACACCCCGATCTGGGAGGCGCAGCGTGGGGCTCTGGCGATGTATTTCATCTCGCCGCTTGATCCGACCACGGGCTTTCCAATGGACTGGGACCAGACCAGCCATCGCCATGCGGACATGGACGAGCGCAAGCTGCTTGCGTCCGAGGCCGACATGCGGGCGCTGTTTGCAGCGGGGAAGAGTGCAATGGTGGGCGTTGCGCTGCACGTGTCGAGCCTGCAGGATCCGCAGAGCCTCGCACGCATGGTGCAGGCGATGACCAGGTTCGATCCGAATCTGGCCCGTTTCCGGGTGCTGCGCGTCAGCTGTGTCGAACCGGGATATCCCCGCATCTACATCGAGGACATCATGCGGGCGCTGCGGCCCTACGCGCAGCGCATTGCGATCGGACTGAACTGGGCCGAACCGGACATCACCTCGCTCCTGAAACTCCAGCCGGCGGCAATCGGATTTTCCGTCCCGCCGGGGGCGCTCGGGGCTCCTGCACTTCGCGCGGAGATATATGCGCGCGTCACCGCAGCCGTCGAACAGGCCCGGGCCTCCAATGTGCTGGTCGGCGTCGAGGGTGACTTGCACGTGCAGCACGCCCAGCACTTCATGAATGAGGGCGTGAAATTCCTATGCTCGCCGCGTCTCTGGCCGGTGCGCGCGACCCTTGCGGCCGGCCAGTTCTGGCCGCGCACAAAACTTGAGGCAATGACGCCGGGCCACGCTGCCTGATGCATGCGGAAGTACAGCATGACTGCGCCCGGCCGGTTTTCGGACGGAGCGCAAGCTGCTAGAACCGCTGCGCCGTGTGGTTGGGCGCACGGCGATCAGAAAAGACGGAGACCTGTTCCATGAGATCGTTGGTGCTGGCTGTCACAGCCATGATGGTGGCGGCGCCTGCCTCCGCACAGGACAAGACGACGCTCGACAATGTGACGTCCAGGGGCATCGTGCTGAGCGCTGGGGGCATGGAAGTGGATGTCGGCTACAAGCCGGACGGAACATTCACCGCCATGGATGGGCAGGTAACCGGCAAATGGCGCGTCGAAGGCGGCAAGCTCTGCACGTCATCGAACTTTGCCCCGGAGGAGGAATGCGTCGCCTACCCTGCCGGCAAGAAGTCCGGCGACTCCTTCGAGGTGCAGGGCGGACAGGGCCCTGCGACGATCAGGATCAAGTAAGCCTGCGCCGATCAGCTTCTGGCAGGCTGCCACTCCGGACCAGCAGGCCAAACCCTCAACCCGCGCCATCAGGCGCGGGTTTTTTCCATGCTCGAATCAACACCCGCAGCGCGACCGGAAAAACGGCGACGCCGGCCGCTGCTTTCACAGGGCCGGCGCGACACCATGGTGGTCCGCCAGTTCGTCCTTCGAGCCTCGGTCCTGCAACCTTGCGCCCTGATCAGGAGCGCGCCCGTTCGACGCCATCCGGCGAAAGCTGAGCCTCGAGCGCTCTGGTTTGCGGGCCACAGAACTCTGGGCGTGACGCCCACTTTCCTGTCACCGCGCAGCTGAAGCCACGCTCTTCTCCGGTCATCCCCTCTCGAGGGCCCGCGCGGTCTTGGATCCCGCCCTGGGCGTGCCGCAGGCCTTGCAGGCCACGCGCCACTTCCGGTGCTCGTTTTGCTCCCCATTACTTCAGCGCCTGTCCAATCAGGCTTACCCGTGGGGACATCCAGTTGCTCGACCCGCGACGGTCTCCTCTCTGAACACAATCAGGATGACAGAAATCCCCGCGTCGTAAATTGCGGCGCCCTGTGGAAACTGTTGAGCAGCTTGTTGATAAAAACCTCTCGCACGTGCGAGACACGCGCAACGCAATTGCGAAAGCTGGAGACCACAATGGCGCTCGATCTGGAGACGCGGCAGCAGCTGGTAGAAACGGTGCGCCGTTTCGTCAACGAAGTTTGCCGGCCGAACGAGCAGCTGGTCTCCGAGACAAATGCGATACCGGACAGGATCGTGCAGGAGATGCGCGACCTCGGTCTCTTCGGTCTCTCGATTTCGGAAGAGTATGGCGGGCTCGGCCTCACGCTGGAGGAAGAGGCACTGGTGATCCTCGAGATGGGGCGCACCTCGCCTGCCTTCCGCTCAACCTTCGGCACAAATGTCGGAATCGGTAGCCAGGGCATTGTGATGTTCGGCACGCAGGACCAGAAGCGCGAATGGTTGCCCAAGCTCGCCACCGGCGAGGCGATCGCGAGTTTCGCACTGACGGAGCCGGATGCGGGATCCGATGCAGGTTCAGCAAAGACAAGGGCAGTGCGCGACGGCAATCACTATGTTCTGAACGGCGCCAAGCGCTACATCACCAATGCCGACAAGGCGACGATCTTCACGGTCATGGCGCGTACTGATCAGAACACGCCGGGCGCGAAGGGGCTCTCCGCCTTCATTGTCGAGCGCGACACGCCCGGCGTCAGCATCGGCAAGCCCGAGAAGAAAATGGGGCAGCAGGGCGCGAATGTCTGTGACGTGATCTTCGAGGATGCGCGCGTGCCGATCACCTCCCGACTGGGCGAGGAAGGCGAGGGCATGAAGGTGGCGATGAGCGTGCTGGATCGCGGGCGCCTGCACATCTCTGCACTGTCGGTGGGGATCGCAGAGCGGCTGGTCGAGGAGATGGTGCGCTATGCCTCCGAGCGGAAACAGTTCGGCAAGCCAATCATCGAACATCAGCTTGTGATGGGAATGATCGCCGAAAGCTACGCCGAGGCTGTGGCGGGACGCGCGATGGTGATGGACGGCGTGCGCAAATACGACGCGAAGGAGAAGACCGCGCTGATCGCATCGGCGACCAAGATGTGGTGCACCGAAATGGTCGGCCGCGTGGCGGACCGCGCGGTGCAGGTGCACGGCGGGGCGGGATACATCGCGGACTATGCGGTCGAGCGCTTCTACCGCGACGTGCGCATCCTGCGGCTCTATGAGGGCACGACGCAGATCCAGCAGATGGTGATCGGCCGTGAGCTTCAGCGCATGGCGAAGGCGGGGGAAATCTAGCTCCCTACCGATCCGTGGTCACCTGATGCAACAGGCTGGCGCGCAGATCAGCAAGGTCCCTGAAACCGACCTCGGACTCCATCCCGTTGAGCATCACCTTCCGTGCCGGATCGGCGGGCTTCGAGAGGGTGATGGCCTTGTCGAGCTCGGCGAGCGCAGTGTGGCGAAGCTCCACACGCTGGGCGCGGTCCTGCGAATAATCCGACAAGGCACGGCGGGACTGGGCCGCAAGCTTGAGGACATAGGGATCGCCGGGCGCGGCTGCGACCTGTGCATCAAGTTGTGCGGCGATATCGGAGATGTCGGCCCCGCTCATGCCCTCGCCATGCTGGCCGATCGAAACCATCAGGCTGGCGGTCTGCTGGAGGACAGCGTCACTTGCCGGCGCCGTGGCGCAGGCGGCGAGCGCTGTCAGGCTGGCGGCAAGAACCAGGGGCAGCAGCTTCATCGGCAACTCCGCAGGACCGGGACGACAGCAGTGACGCTTCTCAATACGGCGCAATGGCGTCGAATCAAAAGCCCTGTGCAGGCCTTGCTCCAAATGCGTGACATCCTCCGCCCTGCCCGCTTAGATCGACGCCAGCAACAGGGGTCTTCATGAACAGTGATGGCGAAATCGCGCGCGCCGCGCAGCTGAAACCGATTGCGGAGATCGGCGCAAAGCTCGGCATTCCGGCACAGGCGCTGATCCCCTACGGCCACACCAAGGCGAAGATGTCAGCAGATTTCCTGAAGTCGCTGGCAGCCAGGCCGGACGGCGATCTCGTGCTGGTGACAGCGATGAACCCGACCCCGGCCGGCGAGGGCAAGACCACGACGACGGTCGGGCTGGGCGATGCGCTGACGCGGATCGGCAAGCGCGCCGTGATTGCGTTGCGCGAGCCGTCGCTGGGACCATGCTTCGGTCAGAAGGGCGGTGCGACAGGCGGCGGCTTCTCGCAGGTCGTTCCCATGGACGAGATCAACCTCCACTTCACCGGCGACTTCCACGCCATCACGGCCGCGCACAACCTGCTGGCGGCGATGGTGGACAACCACATCCACTGGGGCAATGCGCTGGGCATCGATGTGCGGCGCGTACGCTGGCGGCGGGCGCTGGATGTCAACGACCGCAACCTGCGCGCGGTGGTCACCGGCCTGGGCGGACCCGCCAACGGCACGCCAGGCGAAGGTGGGTTCGACATCACGGTCGCATCCGAAGTGATGGCGATCCTGTGCCTTGCGGAAGATATGGCAGACCTCAAGACGCGACTGGCCAAGATCATCGTGGCCGAGACGCGCGAGCGCAAGCCGGTCACGGCTGGCGACATCAAGGCGGATGGCGCGATGGCCGTGCTGCTGAAGGATGCGCTCCAGCCCAACCTGGTCCAGACGATCGAGAACACGCCAGCCATCGTGCATCTCGGACCGTTCGCCAACATCGCACATGGCTGCAATTCCGTGACGGCGACACGGGCGGCGCTCAAGCTGGGCGAGATCGTCGTGACCGAGGCGGGCTTCGGCGCAGATCTCGGCGCACAGAAATTCTTCGACATCAAATGCAGGCTGTCTGGCCTCAGGCCGAAAATGGCCGTGCTGGTCGCAACCATCCGCTCGATGAAGATGAATGGCGGGGTGGCGAAGGGAGATCTTGGCCGCGAGGATATCGACGCGCTTCAGCGAGGCGCCGCGAATGTGCAGCGCCATATCGAGAACCTGACGGGCTATGGCCTGCCCGTGATCGTGGCGCTGAACCATTTCACGTCTGACACCCAGGCCGAGGTCGATACCGTGAAACGTATCGTCGGCGCGATGGGCGCCGAGGCGATCGTATGCCGTCACTGGGCCGAAGGCGGCAAAGGCGCCGAAGAGCTGGCGCATGCAGTGGTGAAGCAGCTCGCAAGGAAGGAGGACAGGTTTCAGGTCCTCTACGACGACGCACTGCCCCTGCTTGCCAAGATCGAGGCGACCGCAAAGCGCATCTATCGCGCGGAGCGTGTGGATGCGCCCGCGAAAGTGGTGCAGCAGCTGAAGCGCTGGGAAGAAGCTGGCTTTGGCGGCCTGCCGGTCTGCATCGCCAAGACGCAATACTCCTTCTCCTCCGACCCCACAAAACTCGGCGCGCCCGAGGGGCATGTCCTCGACGTGCGCGAAGTGCGACTATCCGCGGGCGCCGGATTCATCGTGGCGATCTGCGGCGACCTGATGACGATGCCCGGCCTGCCACGCCACCCGGCGGCGGAACTGATGTCGATTGATGCGAATGGGAACATCCACGGGTTGTCGTAATGCAGATCGCAAAGCTCGCCTTCCTCGTCCGCGACTATGACGCGGCCATCGACTGGTTCTCGCGCTGTCTCGGTTTCGAGCTGGCCGAAGACACCGACATGGGCGGCGGCAAGCGCTGGGTGGTGGTGCAGCCGCCCGGTGCGCAAGGCGTGGCGCTGGTCCTGGCCAAGGCGGTGGGCGAGCAACAGGCGACAATCGGCAGGCAGGCCGGCGGGCGCGTCTTCCTCTTCGCGCAGACCGACGATTTCGATCGCGACCATGCGCGCATGACCGGTGAAGGCGTGGTCTTCCGTGAAAGCCCGCGAAACGAACCCTATGGCAAGGTCGCCGTGTTCGAGGACCTGTACGGCAATCCGTGGGATCTCATCGAGCCTGCGCGATAGGTGCGTCCTGCCGCTGCGGCGCCGCTTGCGCAGCGCGGCCCCGCCTGTGAAGCTTCGCAAAACAAGAAGCGCGATCCAGGGGAAACCAACATGCGGCTGACACGGCGAAGCCTTCTGGCCACCGTATGGGCGACAGGGGTTGCAGCCTGCGCTGGTGCGCCCGGAATATCGGCCAGCGGAACGGAACCTGACGCCACCGAGATGGCGAGCCTGATCAGGTCCGGCAACATGTCGGCCCGTGAAGCAGTCGACGCTGCGATTGCGCGCGCGCTGGCAGTTCAACCGACGATCAATTTCCTGGTCGCGGACACGTACACACAGGCGCGCGCGCAAGCGGCGACCCCCGGCAGCGGTCCGTTCGCAGGCGTGCCCTACCTGATCAAGGATCTCAACAATGTCGCGGGCGTCATGACACGCAGCGGAACACGCGTGACAGCAGGGCGGCCGCCTGCAGCGACCACCGAACCGTTTGTCGCCGCGATGCTCGACACCGGACTGATCAGCATCGGCAAGTCGGCCTCGCCCGAGTATGGCTACCTGCCGACGACCGAACCGCTCGCTTTCGGTCCAACGCGCAATCCATGGGACCTTGGCCGTTCCACCGGCGGATCCTCCGGCGGGTCGGCCGCAGCGGTGGCGGCGGGCGTGGTGCCGATGGCGCACGCCAATGATGGCGGTGGGTCCATCCGGTTCCCGGCGGCCAATTGCGGGCTTGTCGGCCTGAAGCCTTCGCGCGGCCGCATGGCTGATGGCGAGGTCCCGGGCCCGCTCGCCATCTCGGTGCAGGGCTGCGTCTCGCACACGGTGCGCGATTCGGCGCGGCTGATGTCGCTGGTGGAGCGCAAGGGCAGCGCCGCCATTCACGCGCCTGTCGGCTTTGTCGATGGACCGGTGCGGCGCAAGCTACGGGTTGGCGTGCTGACCAGGGGCTTTGCCGGGTTCGAAGCGGACAAGGAGGTCGCCGCTGTCGTCAACAGCGCAGCAAAGGTTCTGGAAGACCTCGGCCACGCGGTGAGTCAGACCAGCTGGCCGACGACCGCAAGCTTCGGCGATGACTTCCTGGCGTTCTGGTCCCTAGGAGCCGCGCAGGACGTCGCGAGCGCCACCAGGGAGACCGGCCGTAAGGCGGATGAATCCTCGTTCGAGCCCTTCAGCCTGCGCATGGCTGCGAATGCATCGAAGCTCACGGAAGCCGACACCAATGCGGTGATCCAGCGCCTGCTCGGCAATACGGCCGCCTACAATGAATGGATAAAGGGCTTCGACGTGGTGCTGTCGCCCGTGATCGCCTCCCCGCCCTCGCCGCTGGGTTATCTGCGCGGTGACGTGCCGTTCGACACGTTGCGCGAGCGGCTGTTGCAGCAAGTGGGCTATACGCTGATCCACAATGTCTGCGGCGCGCCGGCGATAAGCCTGCCGCTGGGCCGCACGTCGACGAACCTGCCGATCGGCGTGCAGGCCTGTGCCGCGGCGGGCGCTGACGGCTTGCTGCTGGAGTTGGCCTACCTGTTCGAGGAAGCCCTGCCGTGGAGACAATACCGGGCAAGCCTCGCCTGACCCCACCTGGCCGGGCCTTGCCAGAGTGACGCGCTTGCTGGCCGCCAGGTTCGCGCCTGGGGCTCTTGAGGAGCAGGCCGGTTCTGGCTTCTTTGCAGTGGGCACGGTCACAGCGCGCTGGATGAGGCTGGCGAGTGTGGCTGCAGTGGCTCCGGCGGGCGCCTGCGCGTCGATACCCCCTGCTGCGCCGTCGGTGGACCCGCACGGCAATGCAGGCGGCAGCATCCTTGTTATTGCGCACCAGGACGACTGGCAGCTGTTCAAGTCGCCACGCAATTGTGCGGCAGGGCTGTCGGATCTTGCCGCCACCGTGTGCACCGATATCGACTGGGTGCGCAGACACGCGCGCCTGTCGGACGTCTGGCAAAGTCCGCCAGGTCGCAGCAGGCACGAAGCGCTGCTTCTGCGGTCCGACGATACGACGGGGCGGTGACGTGGCTTGCAATGCGGCCCGCCCGCAGTGAAGAAATAGACAGCCACAACGCGTCCGGCATGAGGGCTGCCGGGCAGCGACGGCATGGGTACCAGATTTGCGTCCTCGGGGTCTCTCCGAAGGCAATTCGTCTCCGCCTTGAAGGAGACCAGGCAGTGCTGGCCATACAGCACCCCAACGCGCGGACCGAGCAAGCTTTGCTCAGATTTCACTGGCGCGCCGTCCGCGAAACACTACGCTCTGATGTCATGCAGAATCGGTTCGCCGGTAGCCTGCCTATCGGTGTTCAACACGTAATTCTGCACTTGGATGGTCTGCGCATTCTTCTGCATCGTCTGGCTGTGTTTCGGGTTTCGAGTTTCGCGGCAGCGCCATTTCACCTG
Source organism: uncultured Alphaproteobacteria bacterium (assembly GCA_903842595.1). Lineage (GTDB taxonomy): Bacteria > Pseudomonadota > Alphaproteobacteria > Caulobacterales > Hyphomonadaceae > UBA7672. Next base: position 41,482 of record CAIMMO010000071.1, on the reverse strand, counting down.
AGTGCCGCAGTGACATGCCCAATTCCTGGCCGTCCTAACGGGAAGCCCCCATGCGCTACACAATCGTTGCGGCCTTGGTTTGTTTGCTTGCCGCATGCGGCGGAGGCGGTTCATCAACCGATACAGGCGCTGGAGGCGGACAAGGCGCCGCAGCGCCGCCGCCGACGGCGCCAGAAGCTGCCCGCCTTCTTACTCAAGCGACGTTTGGCGTCACAGAATCCAGCATCGCTGAGGTCCAGGGTCAGGGAATAAATGGCTGGATCACGTCTCAGATAGCCATGCCGCGGCCGGCCCTCAGCCATGAAGCCTTTGTCGATAGTGCGCTCGCAGCCAACGGCTCCGTCAACGCCAACAACTTCTACCAGACCTGGTGGAGACAGGCGATCAGTGAGCCAGACCAGTTGCGTCAGAGAATCACGTTTGCGCTGTCTCAGATTTTCGTCATTTCCCTGGCTGATGCAGCTGTCGACACGCGGGGGGCCGCATCGTGGTACGACATGCTGCAGCGCAACGCTTTCGGCAACTTCCGCACGCTGCTGGAGGAAGTGACGCTCCATCCGATGATGGGACGCTACCTCACCTACCTGGGCAATCAAAAGGAAGACGCTGCCGGCACTCGCACGCCGGACGAGAACTATGCGCGGGAAGTCATGCAGCTCATGACCATCGGCCTGGTCGAACTCAATAGCGACGGCACGCCCCGTCTCAATGGGAGCGACCAGATTTCGGCCTACACACCTGCAGACATTGCGGGGCTCGCCAAGGTGTTCACAGGCATCAGCTGGTACAGCACCTCGCCCAACAACACGACATTCGCCGGCGGCAACGCACACTCGGACCGCTCGGTGCGGCCAATGATCTTCTATCCCAACTTTCACTCAACATCGGCGAAGACTTTCCTCGGTGTAACCATACCGGCCAGCACAACAGTCGATATGGCAGGTGACCTGCGCATAGCGCTCGATCGACTCTTCAATCACCCCAACACCGGACCGTTTATCGCCAGGCGCTTGATCCAGCAGCTGGTGACATCCAACCCCACCCCCGCTTATGTCGGGCGGGTCTCGGCCGTCTTTGCGAACAACGGAACGGGCGTACGTGGCGATCTGGCGGCAGTCGTCCGCGCCATCCTCAACGACACCGAAGCTCGGAACAATTCGGTAGCCACCTCGCCGAGCTTTGGAAAACTGCGCGAGCCCGTGATCCGGGTCACCAACTGGGCCCGGTCCTTTGCCGCCACCTCGCAGACTGGCAACTTCCTGATCACCTCGACGAGCGCGAATACGTCTCTCAACCAGTCCCCGCTCACCTCACCTTCGGTTTTCAATTTCTGGCGCCCAGGGTTTACACCGCCTGCTACCACACAACTCGGCCAGAACATGTTGCTCGCGCCGGAGTTTCAGGTCGTCGATGAAGTCACCACCGCCTCCTACATCAATCAGATGCAGGACTGGATCAATGCTGGCATCGGATCTACGCCGACCGGCGGGTCGGGTCGCGATGTTCGCTCCGCCTACGCCGCAGAAATTGCGCTTGCCGACAATCCCACAGCGTTGGTCGACCGGATGAACATGTTGCTGTTCTACGGCCAGATGACGCCCACGCTTCAGGCACGCATCAACGCGGCGATCTCCGCTGTTGCAATTCCTGCCGCCACCGGAAGCAACCAGGCGGCGATAGACGCGGCACGGCTGAACAGGGCCAAGACCGCTGTCTTCTTTTCGCAAATCTCCCCCGAATACCTGATCCAGCGTTGAGGCGGCCGAGCATGACCGACAAGCCAACATCGCCCGCCACCCGTCGCGAAATACTCCGGCGCGCAACCGCGCTCAGCTGTGTCGGGGCGGCAGCATCCACCTTCGGTTTCCAGCTGGCGACCATGGGCCAGGCCGCAGCGCAGACCGCGCCCGGTTACAAGGCGCTGGTGTGCATTTTCCTGTTTGGCGGCAATGACTCCAACAACACCGTGCTTGCGACCGACACGGACAGCTGGGGCCGCTACTTCTCCGCCCGCAACAACGGTGTCGACCCCATCGCCCTCATGCCCGTCGGCACGGTAGCGACACCTCCCGGAGGCACCAACGCGATTACCGGGCGTGTTCTGCCCAACAATGCTACCGCCTATCTGTTGCCTGAGGCATGGGGGGGCGTTCTTCCTATCGTTCCGGCAACGCCCAACCCTGTTCCGGCCGGGACGAACGCGTCTGTGCGCACCTTCGCTCTGAACCCGCACATGGGCCCATTGCTCCCGCTGTGGACAGCCGGCCGTCTTGCCATCGCCGCCAATGTCGGCCCGCTGATCCAGCCGACGACCAAGGCGCAGTACCGTGCCCGCAGCGTACCGCTGCCCTCCAATCTCATGTCACACAACGACCAGCAATCGACATGGCAGGCAGGCGCGGCAGAAGGGGCGCGCCGCGGCTGGGGCGGGCTCATGGCGGACCAGTTCCTTTCGACCAACGGCTCCAATGCGGTCTTCACCGCGATCTCGACCGCCGGCAACGCCGTACTGCTCGCGGGACAGAGTGTCGTCCAATACCAGATATCAACAAACCAGACCGTGCCGGCCATCCGCATCACTTCGGCGATCGCGCCCACAACCACCGTTTTTGGCGCCAGCAATGCTGGCGCGCGCGTACGCGAGATTATTGGTGACGTGGCCGGAACCAGCTACTTCATGCAGGATCATGGCGCGAAGGTGGTCCGCTCAATGGGCGCTGCCGACCTTCTCAACGTCCAGTTCGCTGCCGGAGGCCCCGGAGCATCGGTGGCTGCGCCAACGCAGCTTCTCAATCCGATCACCCGGGTCAACGAAACGAACGCGCTGGCTGTACAACTGCAGAGCGTCGCCAAGACGATCGCCGCAAACGCAGCGCTAGGCATCCGGCGCCAGGTCTTTTTCGTCTCAATGGGCGGGTTCGACAACCACGACATCCAGAACTCAACCCAGTCGCCTCTTCTTGCGCGCCTTGCCCATGCGATGGCCTACTTCGACGGCGCGATCGCAAACCTCAACGGTATCGACATGCGTCCGCAGGTGACCGCTTTTACGGCGTCGGATTTCTCGCGTACTTTCACCACCAATGGCGACGGCACAGATCACGCGTGGGGCTCGCATCAATTCGTGCTGGGCGGCGCGGTCAATGGTGGGAACATGTACGGCCAGTTCCCGACCTTGGGCGTCGATCAGACAGGCTTTGCCAACCCGGACATGTCGGGCAACATTCTTGTTCCGTCTATGTCTGTCGATCAATATGCGGGCACGATCGGGCGATGGTTCGGTCTATCCGAAGGCCAGCTGGATTCGATCTTCCCCAACCTGCGAAACTTCAACCGCGATGTCGGATTCATGGCTTCGGCGACGGCTTGAGGGGGCGCTGGCCGGACGTCCGGCGACAACCCGCTGAAGGCCCCAGGCCATGACCCCCGCCTACCTCTTGTGAAACGTCACCGAACTGACGACTCGCCGGCCCTGAATCCGCGACAGTTGCACAATCACGTCGATGACCGATTTCGCGTATTCGATGACGTCTGATCGCGTCAGCGTGAGCCCTGCCTGAAGCGTCATGAAGGCTATCTGCTCGAACGCACCCTGCGGGCTGTCGGCATGCACTGTCGTCATTGAACCAGGATGGCCGGTATTGACCGCGCGCAGGAATGTGAACGCCTCTGATCCTCTTATCTCACCGACCATCAGGCGATCGGGCCGCATGCGAAGGCTTGCCCGCAACAGCTCGTCGATGCCAACCCGCGCCTCGCCAAGCTCACTTCCAACCGCGACCAGCCCGAGCGCATTCGGGTGCGCGAGCACGACCTCGGGCGTATCCTCGATCACGATCAGGCGGCTGTCCTCCGGGATTTCCTTCAGCAGCGCATTCAGGAATGTCGTCTTGCCGGTGCCCGTACCGCCTGAGATGACGATGTTGCGCCCGGCCTTTACCGCTCCCGAAAAGAACGAGAGCAGATTTCCAGCTTCAAGAAGCCTGTCGAGCTCAGCATCCGTTGCAGCGCGCTCGCTGCCCGCCGCGCGGCTGACCTGCGCGAATGCGCCTGCTTTCTCGTAGTCCACGAGCCGCAGATCCGGCAGCACGTGTTTACGGATGGCCAGCGCAAAATGCTTGCGCGTCGCTGGCGGTGCGACGACCTGAACGCGCGCTCCATCGGGAAGCGTCGCCGCCAGCAACGGATACTCGCGACTTACGCCCTGGCTGGAATGCGCTGCGATCTGCTGGGCGAGGCGCTGGAGCATGACTTCGGTGACGTCGGATGCCTCAATTCGCTCAAATCCCGAGGCGCCATCGATCCAGACTTCTCCGGGCTGATTGACGAGGATATCGGTGACGTCGGCGCGGTCGAGCCATGGCGCCAACGGCGCAAGATAGGTCCGGAGATAGACGCCCTCGCTGATCAATTGGGCGTGCTCAGGGGCAGGACCGGTCCGACCGTCGAGAAATCGAGGTCCTGGCTGACGAACACGCGCACCGGAGCGCCCTGCGGCACCATGACTGTCGGAGCGATACTGACGCCGCTCGTAATTGCGCCCGCGCCCGCATCGACGCCGGCGCGGGTCGATGCGATTACGATGTTGGTATCAGCCGCATCGACCGCTGCGCCCACACCCAGGTTGAGAAGAGACAACAGGACCGCACCCCCGAAGCGTTCAAAGAAGTGGGTGTCGACGTCGCCATCAAGTCCACCGCGCCCAAGACCGTCGGTCGCCGGCGCGGACAATTCGATCGTAACGCCATCGGGTCGGATCATCCGCGTCCAGATCACAAAGGTCCTGCTCTGCCCAAGCGCTACGCCGGACTTGTACTGACCGATCAACCGCGACCCGCGGGGAACCAGGACCGCGCTGCCGTCGAAGCCACGTACTTCGCGCGTTACCACCGCGCGAACATACCCTGGCAGGTCTGAATTGAGCGCTGTCTCGAGTACCGCGGCGATGACCGTTCCCTCGATGATGGTTGTTGAAACATCACTGAGCCTGCCGGCCTTGGTTGGCTTCGAGGCATTGCCCACACCGAACCGCTGAGCGAAGCGTTCGTCCGGGTTCAGGTTCTGATTTGCAGCGGAAGACATCGCAGCGGAAATCGAATTCGGATCAATGGGGCTGGCGGCATCAGGCTTCAAGGCGCCCGATGGCAGCGGCTCGTAGGATCCCAGATCAACCACCAGAGCGGGGGAACGAAGTCGGTCGAGCTCGAGTTGCGTTGGTCCGGGAACGACCTGGGGCGGCAGTGCAGCCTGTTCCTCCACAAGCGGTATGAGCTCAGGCGGCAGCGGCTCGGGTGACGCCGGATCTGCGCCACCGGGGGGCGGTATCGCCGATGGCTCTGTCGTCGCTGCAGCAAGCCGTTGTGCGGCCGCATCTGCGGCAGCTTGCCTGCTCGCCAGTGCAGCGTTCTCGATGGCCGTTCGGCCGGCTTCCAGCTGCAGGAAGACGACTGCGCCAAGCCCAAGGGCGCCCACAATGCCGAACGCGACCGGCCAGAGCGAATTGCTGCCGGCCACACGGGGCGGCGCGTCCATGTCGAAGGTCCGGTCTAGGCCGGTCCGGGGCGGAGGCGACGGATCGATCATGTCAGCCGCCTTGACTGGGTTGCGGAAGCGGCGCGGGCCGGGGCTTGGGGCGGTTGCTCCAGGCCCTGTTCCTGAGCTCCGCCTGAGCGTTGCCATAGCGCAGCACAAACCGCTCGGCGATCAAGTCGGCAACTGTGTAGTCACCGTCAATACGCGTGTTTGGCATTTCTTCCTTGCCATCGACACCGATCACGAAAATGGCGGGCGCGGGACTCCTGGTGTCGAACTGAAAGTAGGTGACCACACCGTCATCGAAAACGCGCACCGGATGGAGCGCCTTCGTGCCCGAAAGCGCGTAGTCGAAGTTGAAGTCCTCCGGACGTGGGGGAGGTGGTGGCGGCGGCGGCGGGGCTGGCACCGCCACAACAGGGGCCGGCGGTTCAGGGTAGAGGAAACGCAAGCGACGCATCGATTCCGGATCGGCAGGCCCGGCGCCCTCGAAGATCTCGAGCATGAACGAATAGATGCGCTCACTCGTCACCACCGTCATGCTGGTCGGATTGCCCCTCGACATTGGCTTCAGGAACAGAAGCGTGGCCTTGCGGTTGGGTGTCACCTGCCAGGAAAGCGAGTCACCGATGGAGACATTCTCGATCCGTTCGTCCCGGCCAAACTCAATCATCAGTTCATAGCCGAGCTGACCGCGTATCGCGACAATTGCGTCAGGGTCGTACAGGAACTCCTTGATGCGGGGATCGCCGGGACCGGGACCGGGAACAGACGCGATCTGCGCGGAGGCGGCATGGCTGAACGCCAGCGCGAACAACCCAAGTGCGGCCGCGCGCAACGATGAGGTCAAGATGATCCGACCGCGCGTCCCCATGGTATCCTTTTCCAGGCCAGACCCGTCGCCGGCGCGACACGCGCCAACAGAGCTCTGGTCGTCGAACCCCCTCCCGACCATATCAGCCATCTCCCCTTCGGTCAGCTATCCGCGGGGCGCGGTTATACGTCTGGCCGAGCCTCTCGCCAGCGAGCTGAGGCGCAGAGGCCACGGCGTCCGCGATTTCGCCAGTACGGCGGCCTGACCCCTCGCGGCTCGCGTGGAACCCGTCGCCTGCGGCGGCATGATGCCGGTCGGTTCGCGCGATGCGCGCGACAATCTGTTCGGCTCGCTCTCCCGGACCCTCCCAGGCAGGACGCTCAGGTGCCGTCAACCGCCGCAGCGAAGGTTGATGATCGCTCCCTTTCGAGAAAGCAAAACCGCGCCCGATGGCGCCAACCGCGCCCAGCCCGAGAATCATCACCATCAGGAACACGATCACGACGATCGTGATGGTGATCACAGGCCCCATATCAAAGGTCCCGCTGGCGGCATTGCCGACCAGTATTTCCAGGAACGGCTGCAGGATCATCAGCATCACGGCGCCGAACACGTGCACGGCCAGCGGCGCCATTGCCGCAGAGAAGGCGGCACGCATCCAGCCTTCGAACAGACCCCGCGTCTGGTCGAACAGCAGCATGCCGATGAAGACTGGACCGATTGCCAGCAGAAATGCGAGCACGATCTTGGCGGCGATGACGAGGCCCAGCGTCAGCAGCAGCAGTGTTATTGCGGTCAGCCACAACAGTCCCGAACCAAGCATGGGCCCGCCCTGAAGGAGGTTCGCCGTCGGGCTCGCCATACTGCCATAAATGCCTGCAGCCCCGCTCAGATCCTCAAATGCGCGTTGCACCCCGCCCATGACGTCGCCATCGAAGCCTGCGCCGCGCGCAGACAGCGGGCCGACCAGAACCTTCATGATCTCGGCCGGTCCGTCGAACAGGAGGTTGAAGATCAGCGTCTGGTAGGCCGCCCATGACGTCAGAAAAGCCAGGATCAGACCCAGCTTCAGAGCGACAATCGGCAAGTCCGTCACGCGAAGGCCGCCGCGCCCAAACAGAAGCTGATAGCCGAGCAGAGCAATGTAGATGGTAAGCAAGCCCGTGAACGCCGTCGCAAACAAGGTGTTCGGCCCCACAAGTTCGCGATAGGTGTCATGAACCAGGAGGCGGATATGGCAATCGACTGTCTCGAGGACGGCGCCGACCATACCCTCTTCCGGGGGCGTGGGACAAAGAGCCATCATGCCCCCTTCGCCACCAGCTGCGGCATCCATGCCTGCGGGTCGTCGCCGACCTCCGCCCGGATATCGTCGAGCATACGCACCGTCCGTTCGCGACCTGAGAGGACCGTCAGCAGGTCTTTCTGCCCGTTCAGGTTCAGTCGGGCAATCACGCTCTCGGCGCCGTGCTTTACGAGGAAGCAGCGCGAGGTATCGGGCAGAGTACGGATCAGATCGAACTCATGCCGGGACAACCCGAAACCCTCGCAGTAATCGGCCTCCTGCGCTTTCGGGTTTGGCAGAAAAACCTGCGTGGCAGACTGCTCGATGACAGCATTGGCGATCCGGGACTCAAGCGCATCCCCCGTCGACTGGGTCACGAATCCAACGATCCCGTTGCGTTTCCGGATGGTTTTTTCCCAGTCACGGATGCGCCCTACGAATACTTCATCGTCAAGGGCCTTCCATCCCTCATCGATCACGATGATCGAGGGCTGGCCGTTCAGGCGCTCTTCGACGCGGTGAAAAAGGTACATCATCGTGGGCGTTCGCAGGACGGGGTCGTCCAGCAAGTGCGTCATGTCGAATCCAGCGATGCGCGTGTCCAGATCGAGATGATCGCTCTCGTTATCGAACAACCAGGCGCGATCGCCCTCGCCGGTCCACGGATTGAGACGCGAGGCGAGATCACCAGGTGTCGGCCTGCGCCCGCCAAGAAAGAGTTCGCGGAAATAGCGCAGGCGTCGGAAGGTCGACGCCTGGTCGTAGTTCGCGTTTATGGCCGCCGAAATCGTCGCAGAGTCCTCAGCCGAGAGGACCTCACCGTTCGACGTCACCAGCTTCGCCGCCCATTGCTGCAGGAAGCGGCGGTTACCCGGCGTATCGGGGAGCTGGAGCGGATTGAATCCCGTTCGCGTGCCTGGCCGGATGACATCATAGCGGCCGCCCATCGCCCGCAGGAATATCTCGGCCCCGCGATCCTTGTCGAAGAAGATGACCTTTGGCTCGAAGCGCTCGCACTGCGCGATCAGGAAATTGAGCACGACCGTCTTGCCGGCCCCCGAGGGGCCGATCACCAGAAAGTTCCCCAGGTCGCCCCTGTGGAAATTGAAATAATAGGGTGAGGCCGCGGTCGTCTCGAGCAGCGTTACCGCTGAGCCCCAATGATTGCCGCTTGCGCGACCGACCGGATGGCTGTGGAGGCTCGCAAGTCCGGCGAAGTTTGCCGAAGAGATCAACGCCTTGCGCGGTATGTAGGCGCCATTGCCGGGAAACTGCCCCCAGAAGGACGGCTCCAGAGCTGCCTCCTCGCGCACGCCGATGATCCCTGTTTCGGTAAGGGCCGCCTGCACGTCAGCTATGGCTCTGTCCAGAGGTTCAAAGTCGGGCGCGCGGACCATGATGGTCAGGTGATGCTCACCGAATACGGCACGCCCCGCGGCGACATCGTCCTTGGCCTGCACAAGATCGCGGCGGAGCGAGAGCGCCTCATCATCGGCAGCACGCATGCGGCGAAGGGCCAGGTTCATGCGGTTGAGCGCGGGCTGGCGGTCCACGAATGAAAAGCTCTGCGCGATAACCATCTCATGCGGCACGCGCAGGAGGCCGTCGAGCTGGCCGCTGGACGTATGCGGGGGATACTCCTTGATGGAGAGCATGGCGCCCAACATGCCTGGACTGCGCGCGTTGCCGGAGAATTCCAGGGAGTCTCGACCGAAGCTGATGCGGCGGTCGACAAACTCGGCGCGCCCCTTTTCAAGCGGCGCCGGCCGCAGTTCGCCGTCAAACAGGAAAGCGAGAAACTCAAGCGGCTCCGAAAAAGCACCGCCGGCGGACTCGTATGCGCTGAGCAGGCGGGCTCCATAAGGCTGCAAGGCAGCAAGAAGACTCTCCGTTGCCGCCTCCAGCTCGCGGCGATCACGCAGACGACTGACCGCGTCCCACTGCTTGTTCTTGCCGATGCCGGCAATACCTGTACGACCGATCGCGGGTTTGCGCGTCAGCGTCAGGAAGAGGTCGTTGACGAACAGGCGGCCTCCTGCGAGGTGCACCCGCCAGCTTTCGTCAAGGTCGCGAGCAAAGGGGTTGGTGAAACGGCCGTGCAGCCCGGGGCGCACGAGATGCCTCATCACATAAGCGCCGATCGTCAGGCGGGACGATGCTATCGCGCGCAATACGGTATCGCGTACGTTCTTCCGGTAGTTGAGCTCCTGCGTGTCAGCAGTCTCGAAGCCGAACCCGACAAGATGCAGAACCTGCATCAGTGCGCCATCGCGGGTCGCAATTGTCGTCTCATCTATGTGACGGGCAAAAGGCAGCATGTCGCTCGCTCGTCTTTCGCGCCGTGCGAAACGCGTCTTTGCCCTGCTATCCGATACTGGACGCGGCTGTTTCGTCATGGCGAATATGAGTTGCAGCGCCAGTGCGAGAAGTTTGGGACGCGTGGACAGCGGCTGACCTTCTGAATCCAGAGATCAAGCCAGCGGGGCTCACGCAGGCACATCACGTAGCCGAACGCATGCAGCAGCAGGGCGGTCAGGATTGCCCAATACGACTTGCTGATCAGGAACAGTTCCGTCGTGATCACAAGATTAAGGACGAAGAACGAATAGCTCACGCCCGCAAACATCTGGGGCCGCGTCAAGGCAGAGAAGACGATATCGCGTTCAAGACTTGCCATGCAGCTATCCCGCCGAGGCCTGCGCGGCCGACTGGATGCCGCCGACAATGGTCGCCGCGCCGAACAGAATAAAACAGCCTATGATAACGGTAATCCCATGCTTCCAGTTCATGCGCCCTGTCAGCATCATGAACCCGACAAAGGCTACCGCAATCACAGCGACGGCAGTTGCAATTCCGCCCTCCATCGTGCCACGGACCCAGTTGACCGCACCCAGGATCGGCCCTGAGCCTGGGGGATTGCCTCCCTGCGCAAATGCCTGCTCAGCCGCCACGAAAGCGGTGATCAGGAACGAGGCGATAACTTGAGCAAACCGCATTACTTGATCTCCGGTACGCTAGTGATGGCAAGATACTCCATCACGGCGGCGACATATGCGCGGGTCTCCGCAAAGGGTGGTACGCCGTTGTGTCGGGTAACGGCCGAAGGCCCTGCATTGTAGGCAGCCAGAGCCAGCTCCAGGTCATTGTCGAACATTGCAAGCATCTGGCGCAGATAAGTCGCCCCTCCCTGCGCATTCTGGGCTGGGTCTGAGGGATCTACGCCCAGCTCACTGGCCGTCCCTGGCATCAATTGCATCATGCCCACGGCCCCCTTCGCAGAAACGGCGTCATGGCGAAACCGGGATTCGACATAGGCGACAGCTTCTAGGAGACGAGGAGAAAGTCCGCTCAGCTCGCCGGCCGCGCGCAGAACCGGTTCGGCAGCAAGAGAGGCGGGTCGCCTTTTCGTCGCCGGGCCGGGGGAAACGATTGGCTGCACACCCTCGAGAGTGATCACGGATGGGCCAGAGATCACCGCCACGCCCGACGGTCCAACTTCCATTACTTGGGCCCTGGCCGGCACGTCAGATACCACCGCGAGCGCGGCCGCTGCAAAGCCCAATCGCCCCAGCGGGGCGCTGGGGCCGGTGCGCCCGGTCCAGCCGCTGGGGCAGCCGCGATCGTGATCACGAACGCCTTTACGCCTCGACACAGATTTCCGCGGCAAAATCAACAACCGAACCAACACGGAGGTGCGCAACCCGTCCTCCTGTCTTGGGCGCGAGCCCGGGGGTGCACGCCCAAATGCGGGGACCATGTGAAGATTCTCGACTCAACTGGACGCCTTAACAGGAAGAGTAAACCCGGCTTACGACGCCGTGTCGAGTTGGCCGACCACAATCATGAATAACAACCCTTCCAGCGGGGGCTGTCATCTCTGGAGGGTCCCTGAGCTGAAAGTGCAAAGTTGAGCTGGGCCGACGCGCTGTCCGGTGCGATCAGGGTGGTACAGACACGCTAAGTCACCCAGCGCGGCAACCCTCGGAGATGAGGATCCAGCCCGCAACAGTCGACGCCTCCCATGCATAGAGGGCGCGCTCGCGCGAAGCCCCGGAGCGTGGGCCTGCCGGCGGGATGCAGCTGGATGCTGAACGTGCTGTCGACCCTGGCTTCGGCTCATAAGAAGTACGGGGTTGATGATCGGCTCTTGAAGCCGCGCATCTTTCGCTGGCATCTTCGACTGCTGAGACGCGAATTCTCGACACGATTGCTGTCAAACACGCGTCCGGGCCGATACCGGCCTCCAAGGCCAAGTCGAGCAGCGCAGCGCCGCACGATCGCAGATCATCCCTGACGATGGCCGCCGGCTCGACGTGCTCGTTCTTCCTGGCTCGCATCAACGCCCAGCTGCGCGAGCATTTCCTCCGAGGGCTGAACTGGCCCGACTTGTTTGCGCTTGCCGAAGCGATGGACGAGGCGTGCGTTGCAGTCAGGATGTATGACACGATCCTGGGGACTCACCCCGCCCAGATGGGCTCAAGCGAGCTCGCAGATGCGGACAGAGTTCGCCCTACCAAAAACGACATGAAGATGAAGCCCGGGGAAAACCGGGCCGTTCAGAATTCAGTTCAGCGCAGCCTACGGCGCCGAGAAGATGCTGCTGGAGCTCGCCTGCAAGATCGAGGCGGCGCCGTGGGTAGGCAGGCAGGAGGTTTGAGCTTAAACTAGTCCCCTCTCCGTCACGGGCTGACACTATCGGGCCTCGCGCGCGACAAGCGAAGAGACATTCACGCTGGCGTGGGCGGTTGCGCTGTACGTCGCGTGCGCAATGAGTAAGGATGCGTGAGGCGCGCCGTCGCGTCGCCAACATGCAAGGGAGAGAATGTGAAGCACCTGGCAACCCTTGCACTCATCGCGCTGGCGTCGGCCTGCACGTCGATCCCGTCAGGACCGAGGCCGCCCTCGCCGCCAATGGTCAGCGTTTTTGCGGTCGCACATCAGGACGACTGGCAGCTGTTCATGAACCCCGACGCATGGCACGCGATGAACGAGCCGCAGGAGAAGGCGGTGTTCATCCACGTCACGGCGGGCGACGCCGGCGCCGGAGCGGGCGGCGAGCCTGTGCCCTATTTTCTTGCGCGCGAGGAAGGCGCACTGCGCGCCGTGCGCTTCATGGCGAACGCCGCCGACCCGACGGTCGGCAAGGGCGTACAGATGGACAGCGCAATGGTCATGCGCGGCGGGCACGGCGTGCAGCGCTATGCCTATGCGAATGCCGTCGTGTATTTCCTGCGCCTGCCGGATGGGAACATCGTCAATGGATCGGTTTACACGCCGCACCCGGAATCACTGACGCGGCTGCGCTCGGGTGAAGCTGCAACGTCCGGCACGGTGGAGCAGAGTGCGCGGTACGAAGGCTGGGCAGATCTGGTGGAGACGCTGAACGCTATCGTCGAATCTGAGCGCGTTGCCGGCTCCGGGCTCACGCTGCATATCGCGGAACTGGATGAAGCGGTGAACCCTGGCGACCATCCCGATCACCGCGCGACGGCGCAGGCTATGGAGGAGGTCGCCGCGTTGCATCGCTGCGCCCCGGTCTACCGGCACATCGAGTATTTCACACGCACCAAGCCCGTGAACGTCACGGGCGAGGACTACATGATCGACGTCGGTACATGGGCCGCCACCGCTTCCGGCCTCAGCGACAATCACGCCAAGGCGACATGGGAGAGCGGTCACAACGCCTGGATCGGCCGCAACTATTTCCGGGTAACGCAGCCGACGGGCGCGTGCGAGCAGAACTAGGGCGGACCCCTTCGGCCAGAGCGCAGTCCCAGCCCCGCCCGACCCGACAAATGACGGAAAGAGCGGAACGTGGTGAGCTGCACGGCTAGGCCTTCGGATACACCCGCACCGGCATCGCAGCGTAGCCCTTCACGAACGCGCTCGGAATGCGTTCCGGTTCGGCAAGGACTTCGATACGGTCGAAGCGCGCAAGAATTTCCTCCCACAGGATCTGCAGCTGCAGTTCCGCCAGGCGGTTGCCGACGCAACGGTGGATGCCGAAGCCGAATGACAGGTGCCGGCGCACCATCGGACGCTCGATATTGACCACCTCGGGCTTGTGGTACTGCGTCTCGTCACGATTGCCGGAGGCGTACCACATCAGGACTTTCTCGCCCTTGCGGATCGTCTTGCCGTTGAGTTCGTAGTCCTGCAGCGCGGTACGACGCATGTGGGCCAGCGGGGTCTGCCAGCGGATGATTTCGGACACCGCAGACGGGACCAGCGACGGATCGGCTTTCAGTTTCGCCCACTGCTCGGGCCACTTGTTGAAGGCATAGACGCCACCGGTCATCGAGTTGCGCGTCGTATCATTGCCGCCGACGATCAGCAGCAGCAGGTTTCCGAGATATTCCTGCGGGGTCATGTTCCGCGTGTGCTCGCCATGCGCGAGCATGGAGACAAGATCGCCTTTCGGTTCGGTGTTGACCCGCTCGTTCCACAGCCGTGTGAAATAGCCGAGGCATTCAAGCAGCTCGCCGCGCCACTGCTCTTCACTTGTGACGATCTCCGGGTTGTTGCGCCCGGTGGCCACGTCGGACCAGCGTGTCAGCTTGCGGCGGTCCTCGAAGGGGAAGTCGAACAGCGTCGCGAGCATCATGGTTGTGAGTTCGATCGAGACCTTGTCGACCCAGTCGAACGGCTCGCCGATGGGAAGCTCGTCAAACAGTTCCCTGGTGCGGCTGCGGATCAGCGCTTCGAAGCTGCGGAGATTTTCAGGACCGACGATTGACTGCACCGTCTTGCGCTGGAGATCGTGCTTGGGCGGGTCCATCGCGATGAACATCGGCAGCTGAAAGTCTTCGTCCTGGTCGACGACCGTGATGCCGCCCTCCGAGGAGAACACGCCGTGGCTGGTGTCCACGGTCATGATGTCCTTGTAGGTGGTGACGTTCCAGTAGGGACCGAACGGGCTGTCGGGCGTGTAGTTGACGGGGGCCTCCTTCCGCATCCGGGCGAAATAGTCCCAGTATCCTTCCTGACGCCAGATTTCGGGATCCGTGATGTCAAACGCGGCCAGATCGATGTCCGATGCCCCGGGGGGCGCGGCGCCCCGCAGAAGGCCATTCTTGCGGAAAGCCTCAGCGCCGGCCTTGCTGGGGGTCGCTGTCGTCGCCGTATCTGCCATCGTCGATCCTCGCCTTGGGCGTAAGATTTTGCCTCTCAGCCCTGAGATAGTCTAGCAGAGCGAGCGATCGGGGGCAGTCCTGTCCTTGCGGCAGGCGTTTCGGGCCCGGCAGCGCCCTCATCGGGCCGCGACATGAGGAAACATGGCCGCGCCTTCCGGCATGCGGTGGATGTGCTAGACGTCCCTGACCTTCAAGCCGGCTGGATTCCAGGGCCGGGGCCGCGCTTTCGCAGGGACCGCCGAGTTGGCATCGATCGAGCCGTCACAACAGCGCCGCGCCCTGTCGGTGCTGATCCCGTTCTACAACGAGGAAGGCAATATCCAGCCTCTGGTCGACGAGGTGCACGCGGCCCTGAACGGCGTGGATTACGAGATTGTCTGCGTCAACGACTGCTCGGGCGACGCAACCGCTGCAGAGTTGATCGCCGCGCACGCTGCCAGCCCGGACCGCATCAAGATCCTGACCCACACAAGGCGGCGGGGCAAATCCGCCGCCCTGTTCACCGGCCTTCGGCACTGCTCGGGCGACTGGGTGCAACTGCTCGACGGCGATGGGCAGAACGACCCCGCTGATTCGCGCCGGGTCTGGGACAAGGTGGCGGCGAAGGACGAAAACCCGGCCCTGGGCATTGTCTGCGGCCGCAGGACCAGCCGAAACGACAGTGGTTTCAAATGGCTGCAATCGCGCATCGCCAACGGCGTGCGCCGCTTCTGCCTGCGCGACGACGCGACCGACACCGGCTGCGGCTTCAAGCTGATCCGCCGCAGGGCCTTCCAGGACCTGCCCTACTTTGCATCGATGCACCGCTTCCTGCCGGCGCTGATCAAGCGCGCCGGGTGGGACGTGCAGGAAGAGCCGGTGGCTGACCGGCTGCGGCTTCATGGTGTGTCAAAGTATGGATTTCTGGGACGTTTTGGCGCCGGGCTGGTAGACCTGCTCGGGATGATGTGGCTTGTGCGGCGGGGGGGTTATGGCGTCGCCGCCGAATGGAACGATCCGCGCTCCGGGCGCTGAACGTTTTTTCGCGTGCAGCCGCAGTCGAGTGGAAGAAGACGCGTGAAGCAGCCGATCCGGCAGCCGAAACAGTCCAGGAAGACGGCCAGGTCAGGCCGCGGGGTCCGGGGACGGCAGAATGGCGAGCGCGAGCAGCGTTCATCGCTCGACGCCATAATCCGGCTCGACCGGTCGGCGATCATCTCGATGATCCTGCTGTACTGCGTGGTCCACTGGGCCATTCGCGTGCTGGTGGCGCCCGTCTACACCGTGGAAGAAGCCGACCAGCTCCTGCTCTCGCAGTCGTTCCAGTTTGGATACGAAGCGCGCCAGCCTCCAATGCTGAGCTGGCTTTACTGGGCGGCGACGCGCGCTGGGGGATTATCGGCGCCGGTGATCTTCGCGGTGAAGTACGCCCTGCTCTTCATCGGGCTGGTGTTCTACTATCTGTCAGCGCGCAACATTCTTGTCCGGCCGGGCGTCTCGGCGGCGGCTTTGGCAGCGTGGGCGCTGACCTTCCAGGTCGGCTGGTCGGCGCATGAGGACCTGCTCGGCGGCGTCGCTCTCATGGCCGTGCTGTCGCTGAGTTTCCACGCCATTACGCGCATCCTGACATGGCGCGCGTGGAGCGACTGGTTCTATCTCGGCGTCGCGATGGGCCTCGGCCTGCTGACGCATCACCTGTTCATCGTCTTCCCCATCGCGATACTGCTGGCGATCATGCTGTCGCCGTTCTTTCGCGATGCGCTGAGCTTCGGGCGCCTGTTCCTGACCTTCCTGGTCGCCGCCCTGCTCTATGCGCCCTACGTGATCTGGGTCGGAACGCACATCGACTCGGTGAGCGATGCGGCGCGCGAGTATGTCACTTCATGGGAGATCGATGGGGCATGGCTCGACCGGGCGGGCAACGCCGCTGCACAGCTTGGCCGTGCTTTGGCGGAATTCGCCCTTCCGCTTCTCCTGTTCTGGATGATGCTGTTCTGGACGCTGTGGCTGCCGATTCTCTATCCGGTCTTCCCGCGCCGAAGCACTGACGAGGAACCGCACGAACTGGCCTGGCGCAAGCTGTTCCTGCAGGCGGCCATCATGGGTGTGGGCGTCTACATGATCAGCGTTCTGCTCGGCGTGCAGGCCTACAAGCCGCACTGGATGATGCCGGTGCTGTTCGCCTTGCCGATCTGGCTGTTCGCCCACGTCAAGCGCGCCGGCGACTTTCCTGTCGCAATCCGCGGGTTTGGCGCCGTCGTGGTGACGTTCATCGTCCTGGTGGCAGGCGGCAGGTTCGTCGAGGCCCAGCTTGAGATCGCACAGTGCCGGGAAGGCGGCTGCCGGCCGTACACGCCGGTCGCCGCGTGGGCTGAGGCGCTGCGCGACGCGGGCTTTCAGGGCGGCACGATCGTTGGCGCGGACCTTCACCTGACGGGCAACCTGCGCGCAGCATTTCCAAAGGCGCGCGTGCTCGATGCATCCGTTGCGCCAGATGCCTATCCGCCGCGACAGGGCAATGGCGCGTGTCTGGTCGTGTGGCGCGACACACGCTTCAACGACACGCTGAATGTCGCGCTGATGCCCGAGCAGCTGTCCACCTATCTGGAACAGGAGCTCGATGTGCGGTTGCGCGACAAGGGCGCGCGCGGCGCGGTGCGGCGGCCGCTGCGGATGTCGGAAGACAAGGCGGCGACGCTGTACTTCCAGCTTAACCGGGCTTCGGGGCAGTGTGGGTAGGATCCGGGTGGGCAGGATCCGGGTGGGCAGGATCCGGGTGGGCAGGATCCGGGCGGGTTGGCGCTTCAGGCAGAAGCGCTTCATCGGGGGCCGCGCGCAGCAGGCCAGCGGGAATGTCCAGTTCCGGAAAGATCTCTTCAGTGAAGGGCAGCAGGTAGGCAGAACCGGATGAGGGCTGCACCTCGATCAGCTCGCCCGCACCGAAATTCTGGACCGACTTCACAGCGCCAAGCTCACGCCCGTCCAGATGGACGACACGCAAGCCGATCAGGTCGCTGACGTAGAACTCGCCTTCCTCCGCCGCCGGAAGGGACGCGCGGTCAGCGTGAAGCAGCGTGCCACGCATGGCCTCCCACTCTTCGCGCTGGCGCTGCTCCTTTGCCGTGACGCTGAACAGATCATTCAGCGTGCGATGGCGGACATGCGTGAGCACGACCTTGCCAGCCGCGTCCATCAGCGGACCGTAGGCGAAGCAGGCTTCCGGATCATCGGTGAAGGAGCGCACGCGCACCTCGCCCTTCACGCCGAAGGCGCCGGCAATCTGCGCGACAACGATGAGTTTGGGCTTGGCGCTCACAACGGCCGCTCCAGCATCGCGACAACCTTGCCGGATCGCGATGGGCGCGACAGCAGGTGGCGGAAGCCGAGCTTTGCGTGAAAGGCCATGCTCTCGGGATTGGGCGGGTCTTCGTTGACCTCGGCGGTGACGCGCTCTTCGCCCAGCTCGCGCGCCATGCGCAGCGCCGCCTCATACAGCGCCCTGCCCGCACCGGCGCCGCGCGACGCCTCGGTGACGGCGATGCGATCGACATAGAGATGACGGTCGAATGCCGCTTCGAACCAACCATAGTTGTCGCTTGGATAGGCCGAGCCGGGGCGGACCAGAATGAGGAAGCCGGCGGGTTTACCGCCGGCTTCTGCGATCAGCACACGACAGGCCCAGCCAGCATACTGGCGGTACTTCTCGCGCGGCATGTCTCCGACGGCCGGAACGCAGGCGGCGTTGAGGGCGAGGATGAAATCCTCGTCCTCCGGCGCCGCATCGCGAACCGTCACCGCCACGCGGATTACTCGGCGGCAGCTTCTTCGGCCGGCGCGTTCTTGGCTTCTTCAGCGGCGGCGCGGCGCGCTTCCTCGCGGTCGGCGCGCTCCTTGGCCCGTTCCTTGGCCTTCTCGCCCGGCTCGGCGGCTTGCGGATTGTTGCCATGTTGCCATTTCACAAGGCCAGCGTTTCCGAGGAAACGGGCGACGCGATCGGTCGGCTGCGCGCCCTTGGCGAGCCAGGCCTTGGCCTTCTCGAGGTCGATCTGGATGCGCTTCTCGTCGGTCTTGCCAAGCAGCGGATTGTAGGAGCCGATCTTCTCGATGAAACGGCCATCGCGCGCAAAGCGCGAGTCGGCGATCACGACGTTGTAGTATGGGCGGTGCCTGGAGCCGCCGCGCGCGAGACGGATTTTCAGTGACATTGTCTACTCTCTTCTTTGTGGTTCGAGCTGGTTGAGGTTGGCGGGTCGGGCGTCAGCCCTTCCCCTGCAGTTTCTCATGGTGGCGGATCACTTCCGTCACGATGAAGGCGAGGAATTTTTCGGCGAAGTCGGGGTCGAGATCGGCAGCGTTGGCGAGCTGGCGCAGGCGGGCGATCTGCTCGGCTTCGCGCGCCTTGTCAGCCGGAGGCATGGCGTGCGCGGCCTTGAGTTCGCCCACCGCCTTGGTCGCCTTGAAGCGCTCAGCCAGCATGTGCACGACAGCCGCGTCGATATTGTCGATCGAGGCGCGCAGTCGTTTGAGTTCGTCAGCGGGATCGCGGGTCATTTCTTCTTGTCTCCGCCAAGACCGGGAAGACCGCCGCCGAGGCCGGGCAGCTTCGGTCCGCCCGGACCGCCGAGATTCTTCAGCGCGTTCATCTGTTGCGGCGAAAGCTGCGGCGCGCTGCCCATTCCGCCCCCGCCCATGCCGCCGGCGCCGCCCATATTGCCCATCATGCCGGCGAGGCCCTTGAGGCCGCCCTTGCCGAGCTTCTTCATCATGTCGGCCATGTTGCGGTGCTCTTTCAGCACCTTGTTGACCTCGGCCACGTCGACGCCGGCGCCGGCCGCGATGCGGCGCTTGCGCGAGGCCTGAAGCAGGTCGGGCTTGCGGCGCTCCTTCGGCGTCATCGACATGATGATCGCTTCCTTGCGCTTCATCACCCGATCGTCGATGCCGGCTGCGGCCATCTTCGCCTTTGCGTCCTTCACACCGGGCAGCATTTCCATCATGCCGCCGAGGCCGCCCATACGCTGCATCTGGCGCAGCTGGCCGGCATAATCCTCCAGGTCGAACTGACCCTTCTGCATCTTCTTGGCGACGCGCTCGGCCTCGGCCATGTCCATCTCGGCCTTGGCCTTCTCGACCAGGCTGACGATGTCGCCCTGCCCCAGAATGCGGCCGGCGATGCGGCGGGCGTCGAACACGTCGAGCCCATCAAGCTTCTCGCCCACGCCGATGAAGCGGATCGGCAGGCCGGTGACGGAGCGCATCGAGAGCGCCGCGCCGCCGCGACCATCGCCATCCATGCGCGTGAGCACGAGGCCGGTGAGCGGCAGGCGCTCGTTGAAGCGGCGCGCCGTCTCGACAGCGTCCTGACCCGTCAGGGCGTCGGCAACGAGAAGCGTTTCTGACGGGTTCGCGATCTTCGCGATCTCGTCCGCCTCATTCATCATCTGGTCGTCGAGCGTGGTGCGGCCCGCCGTGTCCAGCATCAGCACATCGTAGCCGCCGAACTTCGCGGCCTGGATCGCGCGGCGGGTGATGTCGGCGGGCAGCTGCCCGACGACGATCGGAAGCGCGTCGACGCCGACCTGGTCGGCAAGGATCTTCAGCTGTTCCATCGCGGCCGGGCGGCGCGTGTCGAGGGAGGCGACGAGAACCTTCTTGCGTTCCTGATCCTTCAGGCGCTTGGCAAGCTTGCCAGTGGTGGTCGTCTTGCCCGAGCCCTGCAGGCCGGCCATCAGGATGATGGCCGGCGGGCTGTCGATCTTCAGCGGCGCGGGTTCTTCGTCACCGCCCAGCGTCTCGACCAGCGCATCGTGCACGATCTTGACGACAAGCTGGCCCGGCTTGATCGACTTGATGACGTTCTCGCCCACGGCCTTGGGGCGGACATCGTCGATGAATTTCTTGACAACAGACAGGGCGACGTCGGCTTCCAGAAGCGCCACGCGGATCTCGCGCAGGGCTTCGTTGACGTCCTTCTCGGACAGGGCGCCGCGGCCGGTGAGGCCGTCGAATACCTTGCCAAGACGATCTGTCAGCGCGTCGAACATCGCCATTCCTTTTCATGCCGGAGACCATCTCCGACATGGGAAGTCTTCTTCCGACGCGCAAACGCCTTTTGGCCCCGCTGAGCGCAACGCGCCGGGCGGGGGACCTCGCCAGCCTCATCTGCCCCTCCAGAAATCAATGGAGGGGAAGGGTCGTGCCGGTCAAAGCACAGGAATCCCATGTCTGGGGTGTTCTTGCGCGGAAGGCGGGTTCCCTACCCCCGCCTGTGGAGAAGGTCAAGCAAACTCGGGACGGACCAGCCCCCGGGGGAACCCGGCCCGCCAGCGCACGTTGCACGGCAACCCTCCCCGGTTCCCGAGCCACGCCATGCCCGCCTTCCAGCTGCGCCATTCGACGACCTACGTCTTTTCCTCGCCGGTAACCCTGTCGCCCCACACCCTCTATCTGCGGCCCCGGAGCGACCACAAGCTTACGGTGCAGGCCTCCAGCCTTGGCCTGTCTCCGCCGGCCGAAGTGGTCTGGCGCAATGATCTCTACGGCAACTCGATCGCCATTGCATATTTCACCGGTGCGACCACGCAGCTCGACATTGTCAGCGAGTTGAGCGTCGAGACCTTCCCGCGATCCGAAAGCCAGCGGCGCATTCTGCTGGAGACCGGCGCAACGCAGTACGCGCCGACCGAGCAGCGCATGCTGTGGGCTTGCCTCGACCAGCCCAGGGATACGGCCGACGCCGTCGCGGCCTGGATAAAGCGTGGAGCGTCCAGCGTGCAGAAAGGGCAGTATGAGCGCCTGCTCGAATGCGCAGCGCGCATTCGCTACGAACTCGACTATCGCATCCGCTTCGAGCAGGGCCTGCAGTCGCCAACCGAAACCTTGCGGCTGCAGTCGGGCACATGCCGCGACTTTGCCGAGTTGATGATCGCCGCCGCACGCAGCCTCGGCTGCGCCGCACGCTTCGTGACGGGCTATGTCTACACGCCAAATGCAACGCCTGGGTCATCCTCGCCCCATGCCTGGGCGGAGGTCTACATTCCTGCGGTCGGCTGGATCGAACTCGACGCCACAAACGGGCTGGTGGACGATGGCGACCTCATTCCGGTCGCGTCCGCAGCCTCAGGCGTCGAGCTGACGCCGGTCCTGGGGGCCTTCACCGGCTATGGCGCAAGCTCCTCATTGTCCGTTGGCGTCGACGTTACCAGGCTTCGCTGACCTGTACCGGCGCCCCCTGCAATGCTAACCGGCGACAAACCGGGAACCTTGCATGCGCACCATAGGACTGATCGGGGGCATGAGCTGGCAAAGCTCGCGCCTCTACTATGACCGGATCAACCAGATGGTCGCCGACCGGCTGGGCGGGGCGCATTCGGCCAGGATCATCATCAACTCGCTCGACTTCGGACCGATTGCGAAGATGCAGACGGCCGGTGAATGGCGCGAGGCCGGGGCCGTGCTCGCCAATGCGGCCCAGTCGCTCGAACGCGCCGGCGCGGACGTGATCGCCATCGGCGCCAACACGATGCACAAGATGGCGCAGCAGGTGATGGCCTCGGTACGCCTGCCGCTGATCCATATCGGCGATGCGCTGGCAAAGGAGCTGAAAGCCGATGCCCGCTCACGGCCGCTGCTGCTGGGCACGCGCTACACGATGGAAGACCCGTTCCTGATCGATCACCTCGGCAACAAGGGCATCGGCGCCGTGACGCCCGACAAGGCCGACCGCGATGCGCTGCACGCCATC
The DNA here is from genome assembly GCA_903842595.1 of uncultured Alphaproteobacteria bacterium. Classification (GTDB taxonomy): domain Bacteria; phylum Pseudomonadota; class Alphaproteobacteria; order Caulobacterales; family Hyphomonadaceae; genus UBA7672. The sequence goes on along the minus strand of CAIMMO010000071.1, from coordinate 18,995 downwards.
ATCTATGACCAGCTTATCAAGGGCGTTGTTACGGATCAGGCGCGCGATACGGTGCGGGCAATGATCGACCGGTCATCCGCGAAAGAGGCCGACAGCGTGGTCTTCGCCTGCACCGAGATCGGCATGCTGTTCCCGCCGACCGAGGCGGGCCTGCCGGGCTATGACACGCTGGAGATACACGCCGCCGCGCTGGTGGATTTTTCGCTGGCGTGACGATGGGCCCGGGGCCGCTCTGGAAGGTGTTATTGCCGGGCGCCATCAGCAGTCACGGCTGTCCACCTTGCCTCGTCTCGGAGCGAGGTCGTGAGTTCGTGATGGATGGCAGCTTGCCTGCCGGGCGGATGGCCTGCAAGCTGGAAGTCCCGGCAGAATGATATGGCCGGCGCCGGAGCGGCCAATCATGCTGGTCTATGGGAAGCTCATGTCACGCCTGAAGGGCTTTGTTGCGGTGGCCGTGGCCGGGTTTGTCGGGCTTTCTGCCCCCGTCACGGCCCAGCAGGGCGGCATGATCCGCGTCGATCTCGAACTGGTCCTTGCCGTCGATATCTCGCAGTCGATGGATTACGACGAGCACTCGATCCAGCGCCAGGGCTATGTCGATGCCTTCCGGCACAAGGACGTCGTCAACGCCATGCTGTCGGGCCCGGAGGGCAAGGTCGCCGTGCTCTACATGGAATGGGCAGGGGACTTCGACCCGATCGAGACCATTCCCTGGACGATCATCGATACCCCCGACGCGGCTAAGAGTTTCGCCGAGCGGCTGGCGAACGAGCCGATCTATGGCGAACAGCGGACCTCGATCTCGCGCGCGCTGGAAACGGCCCAGCAGCACATCCTCAAGAACAACATTTCCTCGCACCGGCAGGTGATCGACGTGTCAGGCGATGGCGCGAACAATGCCGGCCGGCTGGTGGAGCCCGCGCGCGACGCGGTGGTGAAGGCGGGGATCGTGATCAACGGCCTGCCGATCATGCTGAACAAGCCGAAGGAGTTCTACGACATCGATCACCTCGACCGGTATTACCGGCACTGCGTGATCGGCGGCGAGGGGGCGTTCATAGCGCCGGTGTTCGACCTGCGCCAGCTGGCATCCACCATCCGCAAGAAGCTGGTGATGGAAATCGCGAGCCTTGATCTCGATACGGGCGCAGCGCCGATCCAGTTCGCCGATGTCGAGACGCCTGCCCTGCCGAACAAGCCGGGGATCTTGAAGGCGCAGCTGAAACTGCCGACCCAGAAGACCGACTGCACGATCGGCGAACAGGTCTGGGGCGGCGGACGCGGGTTTCGCTACAACAACTGGCAGTAGCGCGAAACGTTCAACCCGCCTGCGCCCTGCGATGCAGCGCCTTGTCGGCGTACATGGCCTCGTCTGCACGGGCGAGAGCTTTTTCTGCTGTATCGCCAGCGCCAATATGCGTGATGCCATAGGCGGCGGAGACATAGAGCGGCGTGCCGTTGAACAGGACCCTCTCGGTGCACAAGGTGGCGGCAAGCGCTTCGGCCTTCAAGGCGGCGGCTTCGGGATCGGTGTGGGTCAGGACGACGGCGAACTCGTCGCCGCCGATCCGGCCGACCACGTCCGTCTCGCGGGTCTGGCGGATCAGGATTTCGCCAATGGACCGGATCACCGCATCGCCCGCCGGATGGCCATGGGCGTCGTTGATCGCCTTGAAGTTGTTGAGGTCGAAATAGATCAGGCTCGCCTGGACTTCGTGGCGTTTCACCATCGCAAGAATGCGCTGGGCCTCGCGCACGAAAGCGCGGCGGTTGTAGATCGGAGCCAGCGTGTCGTGGTCGGCAGAGGCTTCGGCTTCGGCAAGCGAAAGTTTCAGCTGCTCCACGTCGAGACGCAGCGAGTCGATCTCCGAAATCATCACGTTGAAGGCGGTGCGGACCTGCGGGGTAAGGTGGATGTCCGGCACGCCAAAAATCTCCGCGACCCGCAGCGCCGGATCGACCAGCTGCTCGGGTGGGGCGGCTTCCACGCGCCGGGGGCGCGGTCCGAAGATCGAGAAAAGCTTCATCGGTTGGACAGTGTCTCCGGCCCGAAACTCACTCAAGCTTGTTAGCACGGGATTAACCGAACCTTTCCGAGCCGTTGCGGAATTGTGGCGGAAGCAGGTAGAACCCCGCTTTCCGGCCGGAGCGCCCCATGTCGACGCCTGCACAAATGCCCCTGGTCGGCGTCATCATGGGCAGCCGATCGGACTGGCCAACCCTTTCAAAAGCGGCCGAAATCCTTGCAGAACTCGGCGTACCATATGAAACCAGGGTGGTTTCCGCCCACCGCACGCCCGACCGGCTGGTCGAATACGCCAAGTCCGCCCGGGACCGGGGCCTGAAAATCATCATCGCCGGGGCCGGTGGGGCGGCTCACCTGCCCGGCATGGTCGCCGCGATGACCTCCCTGCCCGTGCTGGGCGTTCCGGTGAAATCGAGCGCGCTGTCGGGGCTCGATAGCCTCCTGTCGATCGTGCAGATGCCGAAGGGTGTTCCGGTCGGCACGCTGGCGATCGGCGAGGCGGGTGCGGCCAATGCGGGAATTCTCGCGGCGTCGATTCTGGCGAACAATGATGCAGCGCTGCTCAGGCGGCTCGAGGCGTATCGCAAGGCCCAGACCGATGCTGTGGCCGAGAGCGTGGAAGACGCAAAATGACCAGTCGCGAACCCGTGGGTCCGATCGCCAGGCCGGGCGATGCGATCGGGATTCTTGGCGGCGGCCAGCTTGGCCGCATGCTGGCGATGGCGGCGGCCGAGATGGGTCTCGACGTCCACATCTTCACGCCCGAACATGACAGCCCGGCCTCGCGCGTTGCAGCGAAGACGTGGGTTGCGAAGTTCGATGACCAGGCTGCGCTGAAAGAGTTCGCAGCCAGCATTGTCGCGGCGACGATCGAGTTCGAGAACGTGCCGGTCGCAGCGACGGACCTGATCGAGTCTGCAGGCAAGCCGGTACGCCCGAACGGACGTACGCTGGGAAGGGCGCAGGACCGGCTCGCGGAGAAGACGTTCTTCCGCGACATCGGAATCGAACCGGCGCCATTCGAGCGCGTCGACGGGCCGGATGATATAGCGCCCGCGCTGGAAAAGCTCGGCGGCGATGGCGTGCTGAAGTCGCGCTTCTCAGGATATGACGGCAAGGGACAGGTGCGGCTCAAGGGCAATGTTCCGAAGACGGCGTGGGCCGATGTCGGCGCGGGGCCTTCAATCCTCGAAGCGTGGATAGCGCATGAGTGCGAGATCTCGGTGGTCGCCGCACGGACCGCGAGCGGCGAGTTCGTGGGGTTCGATCCGCCGGAGAACGATCATTCGGGGGGCATATTGCGGCGATCGACCTTCCCGGCGTCGGCGCCAAAGCCGGTGCTGGACGAAGCCATGAGGATGACGCGGAAGCTTGCAGATGCGCTCGACTACGTCGGCGTGCTGGCGCTCGAGCTGTTCCTGACCAGGGACGGCAGACTGCTGGCCAACGAGTTCGCGCCGCGCGTTCACAACTCGGGGCACTGGACGCAGGACGCCTGCAGGACGGGACAATTTGAACAGCACATCCGCGCCGTGTGCGGCTGGCCGCTGGGCGATCCCGCGCGCTGGGCTGACGGCGAGATGATCAACCTTTTGGGCGAGGACGCATACGACTGGGAGCGCCATCTTGTCGGGGGCGCCAAGCTGCATCTCTACGGCAAGCGCGCTGCCGCGGACGGGCGGAAGATGGGGCATGTGGTGAAGCTCAAGCCCCGCACGTGAGGGCGCGCGCGCTGCTGGCCAGGCCCGCGCTGAGGTTGTCTTCTACCGAACGGGCTACCGTGCTCACACATCTTTCTGGCGCCCGGACGGGATTGCGCCTGGGGTAGAGGTCTGCCCCAAAAAACACGCGCGTTTGCGGCAGAAATGCAGAATGTTGCGAGGCGCCGCTTCGCCGAAACTCAGGGCGCCATGCAGCGCTCGAGGTGGGTGATGAGGGTCGGTGTCTGGGCTTTCGCGAGCTGCAAGGCTGTCGTCGAGACCTGCATGATGGAGCGGGCGGTGTCCTGGTTCGAGCGGCCGCGGGCGGCGCCTTCGGTATTGGCGCGGGCGGTCGCGGCGTTGAGCGCGCTGGTGAGAGCTGCTGCATCGGCAAAGCCCTTGAAGCCGCTGCCGGTGCGCGCGCGGTCGAGCGCGTAGGACAGATTGCCGGCACAGGCGATGGCGACGCCATAGCCCTCGGCTTTCGCGATGCGCGCCAGCGCGCTGTCGCCGACATTGTTCTGGGGGTTTGACGGTTCGGGCTGTGGTTCGCGCGCGCGCACGGAGGCGGACTGGGCTTTCCACTGGGCGAGAAGATCGCCTTCCCATTTGGTGACGAGGCCGCGCGCCTGGTCGAACGCCTCGACAATGCCACCGCCGCCGCGCAGGGCGTGGTTGAACAGCGCGTCCCCAAAGTAGGTCCAGTCGCGGCTTGGCTCGCAGCCGAAGCTGGTCTTGTCAGCGGCGGCGGCTGTGAGCACCACCGTGTCGTCGTTCGAGAAAGGCAGGATGAAATAGCCGGAGTAGCAGGCCGACACGATCACCAGCTTCGACCTGATGTTGGCCTGCTGCAGCGAGTTGCGCAGATGAAGCGCGCGGATGGCGCCGCCGAGACGCCCCTTCTCCTGCATCGCCACAGCGCCATCGGGCCCGCCATGCGAGGTGAAGAAGACAACGACGAGGTCTTCGTTGGGGTCGGCGAGCTTGCCGATGCGGCCAAGGGCGGCGTTGAAATTGTTGGGCGTGGCGGCGGCATACGTGCGTGCTGCGCCCGGTCCGCGGCCGGCGGAGAGCGTGATCACCCGTTCGGCCGCGTCATAGCGGCGGGCAAGGACATTGGCGGCCTCGCGCGCCTCGTTCTCGAAGACGGGTTCGTCCCAGAAGGACGCGGAGAGGATGTAGGTATCGACGATGCCCGGGCGCTGCGGCGCAAGCTTTGCCAGAGCCTCGCCGATGCGCATGGCGTCTGCTGCGGCCTCGGCGGGCGACATGGCGATTTCCATCGCACCAAACTGGCCGTTGAGCGGATCGCGCTGCTGTGGACCCTGTGCATTGGCTGCGCCGGCGACAGCCATCGCCAGTAGCGCCACGCGCGCAAACCCCTTCAACATGCCGCAGACCCTGTATCCGACCTTGGCTCATGTTCTCGCGTGCAAGCGCCCAGCGCAAGCGGGCTGTTTCAGCCGCTGTTTCAGGCCTTTTCTGAAACAGGCGCGGCATAGGTGCGCAGCACGATGGACTGGCTGGCGGTGGCCATCAGCGTGCCGTCTTCCGCATAGAGGCGCATGTGGCCGTGGCCGAAGCCGCGGGCGGCGGCCTGAGCCTGCACATCGCACAAAACCCAGCTTGTTGGCACAATCTTCCGGACGCGCAGATTGTTGTCGAGGCTGTTGCCCCCGCCGCCGCGTCCCAGCGCACCGCCGATCGCGCCCGGCACGAAGTCGGCGAAAACGGCGAGCATCGCCGCGTCGACCGGCGCCGCCTGCTTCTGGCGGATCCACAAAAGCGTGCGGCCGGTCTGTGTCGCAATCTCATGGCGCGCAGGCCCCGGAATGGCGCGCACGTCGAGCGACTGGCGCAGGCGGGCGTTGGGATCCTGTGTCGGGCGTTGCAGCTCCTGCTCGCATTGGTCGGGGGGCAGCATGTCGGGCATGTCGCGCCAGTGCTGGTCGGGATAGCCATCGCGATCGCCAAGCGCTGCCATGACACTGAAGATGATCTGGTCGCCGACGCGGCCGGTGACGGTGGCCTGCGTGACAGACTTGCCCTGCTGGGCTGCGGCGACATCGAGCACCACATCGGCGCCAAGGCGCGCAAAGGAGATGTACTGCGCGGTCGCCCAGACGAGGCCGCGCCGGAAAGTCTGTTCGAGCGCGAGTACGGCCGCGCCAAGTCCTGCGCCGCCGAACAGGAAGACGTGGCCGAGCGGGCCGACGCAGCGATCCTCAGTGACACCGAGAGTGAAGGTGGTGTCGCCGGTGCGGACGATGGGGAGGAAGTGGGTCATGCGCGGCTTGTAGGTCAGGATCCGGCTGGACGGAACGTGGTTCTCCGCTCGTCCCGACGAACGTCGGGATGAGCGGGGCGGCGGGCGAAACCCTCGCACGCAGTCAGCGCTTGCCGCCGGGGATGATTTTCAGGGTTGGCTTTTTCGGCGCCGGGTCGGGGCTCGCGCGCTCATCATTGATGTCGCGGCCGCGCGGCTTCCAGTCGGCCTTGGTCTTGGGCTTGAAGCTGGAGCGGGCCTTGGGCCTGTCCGCTGGCTTCGCCGAAGATGCGCGCTGCTGGCTGGTGCGGGTGGGCTCGTCGCCCTGTGCGGCAGCGGGCGTTGCTTGGGCGGGCTTGGCCTTGCGCGACTTCTTGTCGATGAGGTGGGTGACGTGAGCCTGCCGGACCGAGAGTGCTTCATCGAGACGCCCCTTGCCGGGGTCGCGGAAGGCGGAGCCGTAGGTTTCGAGGCGGGTGGCGACGCCTTTGACGAAGTCCTGCTCCCAGTCGGACAGGCCGGGGCCTCCCTCCTCCGAGGCGCGATCAGCGGCGCGGCGCAGCTTGCGCAGGGCCTTGCGGGTTTTGCGCTGGTCGACTTCGCGCTTCATGCGGAGAAGCTAGCGTGCTTGCGCGTGCGGGAACAGCGGTGGGCACGCCCTCGACCTTCGAGACGCGCACTGCCCCGCTCGCGGTCAGATTTCGCCCAGAGCCAGCAGATACGTATCGAGGATCGCCTCGGCTTCCTCGCGTTCCTGGCGGTCCATCTTGCGCAGGCGGACGACGGCGCGAAGCGCCTTGGTGTCGTAGCCCATGGACTTGGCTTCCTGGTAGACGTCCTTGATCTGGCCGCCGACCTCTTTCTTCTCTTCCTCAAGCTTCTCGATCTTCGCGACCGTCTGCCGGAGCTTGTCCTTCGCCGCCTGCGTGAGGGCGGCTGCTGCTGCGCCGTCGTCCATGTCGATCTCCCGGAAGCGATATGAGCATCACTTTACCGGGGCGGCCCACCACATCCAACGACGCGCGCGCCGCTGGCGGCGATTCCCTGTGCATGGGGCTGTGGGCATCTCGTTAACGGCTAGAGCGGGCGCCCGTTGACGACACCGTCGAGGCGGCGCTTGCCCTGCACGGCGGCCTGCGCAAGCGGGTGGATTTCCAGCGCCTTGTCATAGGCTTTCAGCGCCGCTTCGGGCCGATCGACGGACTCGAAGAGCATTGCCATGCCGATCCAGGCGCCGAAATGGCGCGGCTCGTAGGTGATGGCGGATTCGAGGTCGGCGATCGCCTCGTCATACTTGCCAGCATTGAAGAAGAGGACGGCGCGGCGATTCCATGCTTCGGCATATTCCGGGAGGATGGCGATAGCCTTGTCGAACGCATCGCGCGCGCCTTCGAGGTCTTCGTTCTCCTGGTATTGGAGACCTCGCTCCATCAGTGTGTCGACCGTCGCCGAGCCGGAGACGAGCCAGGCGTCCCAGATCTCCTCCTCGAGCATTGTGGCTTCGGCTTCGTCCTTGGTGGCTTTAAGCTTGTCGAGGAGTTCCTGGCTGATGTTCTTGTTCTCGGCGGCCTCCTCTGCCTCGGCGCTGCTGGCCGCAGCGCCCGGGGTTTGGGCGGAGGGCCCGGGCGAAAACGCCTTGTCTCCGCAGGCGGTCGCCAGAGGCAGAACGATCAAGGAGATAAGGATCGACCGGAACATCGTTTCATTATGCTTGCGCAGGACAAAGCGCACAAGCGCGCATCGCGGCTGGACAGGCGAGGCTTGCGATCAATCTAGATTGAGGTGGATCAGCCCTGTTTCGCCTTGAAGCGCGGGTCGGTCTTGTTGATCACATAGGTCCGGCCCTTGCGGCGCACGACCTTGCAATCGCGGTGGCGGCCCTTGAGAGATTTGAGAGAGGAACGGACTTTCATGGGCGGCTGCCGAGGTTTGCGACCTGAATTGGGAGCGCGGCGTGTAACGGAGCCCTGTACAGGTGTCAACCACACCCCTTGCCCTCCCCGCCGACCCGCCTGTGAGAAGGCGGTTTACCAACGTAAATTGGCCTTAACACTCGTGCGTCATTGATGCGAACCGGCATGGAAATCCTGCCCGTTTGCAGCAATCATCTTGCTGAACGTCCGTTGCGACTGGGAGAGGGGAGTTCTTGATGACGATCCGGACCTGGCAATGGTCGCTCGCAGGGGTGGCGATGGGCATAACCCTCGCCGCGTGCGGTGGAACCCGGATGGCCGGCGCTGGCCCGGACCCAGCCACGCAGGCCCCGCCATCCTCGCCTGCCCCGCCCCTGACGTCGGCGCCGGGCGGCGCCTTCGATTTTGCCAGCTCCGGCGACGCGCAGTTCGACAGCTGGCGCGCTCAGTTTGCATCCAAGGCGTCCGCGGCTGGCCGCCGGACCCAGGATATTCAGGTCGTGCTGGACGGGCTCGTGCCGGTTGAGGCTACGGCGCAGGCCCAGTCGTTCGACAACCAGGCCGAGTTCGTGAAGCCGATCTGGGACTATGCGCGCACCGCCGTGTCGCCCACGCGCATCACCAATGGCCAGGCGAAACTGGCCCAGAACGCCCAGATCTTCGATGCGATCGAGGCGTCCTATGCGCCGCCGCGCGAGATCATTGCAGCGATATGGGGCATGGAGACGTCCTATGGCGGCTTCATCGGCACAGATGACGCGCCGCGCGTGCTGGCGAGCCAGGCGGCTGTCGGGCGCCGGAAGGATTTCAACGAGACAGAACTGATGGCGATCATGCGCCTGATCGAGGACGGGTCGGCCACACGCGACCAGTTCCGCAAGGCCTCATTCGCAGGCGCGCTCGGCCAGACGCAGTTCATGCCATCGAGCATCATCGCCTATGGCCGCGACTTCGATCGCGACGGGAAGAAAGACCTCTGGACCAATGCTGGCGACGCGCTCGCGTCGGCGGCGAACTACCTGTCGGGCTTTGGCTGGAAAGAGAACCAGCCCTGGGCTCTGGAAGCGGTGACCCCCGAAGGCTTCGACTACGCCAACGGCGATGGCCGCAAACTGTCGGTCGCGGCCTGGAAGGCGATGGGTATTTCCCCCGTCACACCCGAGACATTCGGTTCAATCGATCCGCTGTCCGCGGAACTCTTCCTGCCGGCGGGATCGTATGGCCCGGCCTTCCTTCTGTTCGACAACTTCTTCGTCATCAAGCGCTACAACAACGCCGACAGCTATGCGCTCGCCATCGGGCTCCTTGCCGACCGGCTGGCAGGCAGGGCCGAGATGACGCGGCCATGGCCGAGCGAAATCCAGATGCTGACGCAGCAGCAGGCCAAGGACCTGCAGGCCGGGCTCAACCGGCTCGGCTTCAGCGCGGGCAGCGTGGACGGCATCATCGGACGCGGGACGCGCGGCGCGCTGCAGAAATTCCAGGCATCGAAGGGTCTGGTGGCTGACGGATTCCCGACGCTGCCGATGCTTGAGCAAGTGCAGCTTGCGGCGAATGCCCCTCCCGGCTGACCTGCCCGCAGACAACCGGAACTTGCGGCACGCGCATACGTTGACCCACTGCCTCGCATGGGAGTTCAACATGGCGCTCGAAGAACGCACGACGATCGTAACGCCGGCCGGCGCCAGGAAAGGAAACGGGTTCCTCTATTTTGCCGTCGGCGCGCTGATCGTCGCTGTCGGGGTGCTGGCGTGGATGTTCTATAGTGGCCAGACAAACCGGGCCGCGCCGGACTCTGCGGTCGAGCGCGCTGCTGACGCGATCGGCAATGCGGCTGACGACATCGGCGACAGCGCTCGCGACGCCACGCGCAACATCCCCGAGCTGCAGCCCGCTCCTGCTCCGCAACACGCGCCGGTTATACCGCCGGGCTAGGGTTATCTGCTCGACCGGGATTTCTCTGAGCCGCGTCGGCCTCGCTGACGCGGTTTTTCGTTTGCACTCAGGACGGCGGCTTGTCCTTCGCGACCGCCTCTTCGATCGTGCCGGGGCCAACGCCGTCGCCAGCCCTGGCGGTGAAGAAGGCGTAGATCGCCATCACGACAACCAGAACCGCGCAGAAGATGAAGGGGCTCTCACGCGAGACATTCTCGTACATCCAGAGGCCGAACAACGGCGAGATGACGAAGCCCATGCCGTTGGCTGCGGTGATGAGGCCCGCAACGTCGCCCTGCTGATCTTGCGTGGCGGCGAGCGATACGCCCACGGAAAAGCCCGGCCTGGAAAAACCCTGCCCCAGGCCGAACAGGATCTGCGCGAAGGCGAATAGCGCGAAGTCCTGCGCCCACACCATGAAGAGCGAGGCCATCGCAAGCATCAGCGCGCCATAGACAAGCAAAGCGCGAACCGAGAGCCGCATGCGCGGGATCAGAACGAGCTGCGAGATCAGCGTTGCCATCGCGCCCATCGTCATCGCCGGGCCGGTGAACTGTGCCGAGGCTGCGCCGGGCGCGTTCATGCGATCCATGATCGCATAGGGAAAGGTCTGGCTGAGCACGCCGGTGATCAGCGACAGGCCGACCGCGTAAAGAAGGAAGGGAAAGACCGCAGGATGGCGCCACAGGCCCTTTGTCCCGGTCTTGGCGATGCCGCCCTCGGCGCGGGGCGCGCGCGTCTCTGGCAGGCGGAACAGCACGATCGCGCCGATGGCGGTCGCGATGATTGTAACCACCACGAGCGGCAGCAGCAGACCGATCGCAGGCGAGAAAACTGCGCCCGCGGTGATCAGCACGGCGGCGGCCGCGGGCCCCGCCATCTGGCCGAGCGTGAAGCCAGAGGTGAGCGTGGAGAGCTCGTTCATCCGCTCCTCACGACTGGTGCGGTCGGCGACGTAGGCCTGGGCGGCGGGATTGGTCGCCGAGCCGAAGACACCGAACAGCGTGCGCGCGACAAGCAGCAGGACGAAGACCAACATCCAGTCGCTGATCCAGTTCATCAGGGCAAGGAAGGACACGAGCGCAAAGAAGAACATCGAGGCGGCAAAGCCGATCATGCCGATGGCGGCAACGCGCCGCCTGCCCCAGATATTGGACTTTGCCCCCCAGTAGGGCGCGGTCACAACCCAGACGGCAGCCGAGAGCGAGAAGATCGCTCCCGCCGTCCAGTCCGGCAGGCCAAGCTCACGTGTCAGCGGCGGCAGCACTGCGGAGGTCAGCATGGTGTTGCCCGCACCCACGGCGAGCAGGCAGAAGAACAGGAGGAGGAAGGCCCCCCGCCGGTCGGGCCGCGATACGTCGAGGGTGGGGCCGGAATCCATCTGGCGGAGATAGGCCGGGGGATGATTCTGCTCAAGCGGGCGTTGGGTCGCGTGGTGGCCTGCCGCGACATCCGACCGCTGCATGGACGCGGCGGGTCGGACAGACTTAAGATCGTGCAAGCATGGAGGGAGAGCTAGATGGACGACCGGATCAAGCGCGCACTGACGCTCGCCGCGCTTGCTTTCGCCGTGGCGGCGCCGGCGGCGGCGCAGTCGCGCATCAAGTCCATGCCGGGATATGAGCAGTGGGCGGAGGTGTCGCCAAAGATCGCCTCGTCCGTGAAGTCGGGGGCGATCACGCCGTCATGGGCGGCGGATTCGGTCTCGTTCGACTACACGCTGGAAGGCGTGCGCTGGCGCTTCGATTTGTCGACACTGAAGGCTGCGCGCGTGGTGGACGCGCCAGGCGAGCCGGCGCCGGCGGGGCCTGCCGCGCAGCCCGCAGCGGCGGCGCCGGGTGGGCTCGTGCTGGCGCGCGGGCGCGGGCGCGAGGCGGACGTGATTGCGCCAGATGGGAAGTCGCGCGCGTTCTCGCGAGACTACAACATCTGGTATCAGCCAGGCGATGGCGGGGCCGAACGGCAGATCAGTTTCGACGGCGGCGCGAAGCAGCGCATCCGCCATGGCGTCGGCAGCTATGTCTATCTCGAGGAGTTCAGCGTCTCGCAGCCGGTCTGGTGGTCGCCCGACGGCGGCAAGCTGGCGTGGATGCGCTATGACGAAGGCAAGGTGGATGACTACTTCCTGCAGCTCGACCAGACAAGGACGCAGTCGACCGTGCTCACGCAGGCCTATCCGCATCCGGGCGCCCACAATCCGGTGGCGGACCTGATGGTCTTCGATTTCGCGACAGGCCAGACGCGCCGGATGGATGTGCGCGAGGGCCTGCCCTTCTCAAACAATGTCATCGGCCACTATGTCTGGAACGCACAGTGGACGAACGATGGCGAGGCAATCCTGATGCGTCGCGCGGACCGCCTGCAGAAGCACCTGGATCTTGCAGCGTGCGATCCGGAGACGGGGGCCTGCCTGTCCGTCGTGCGTGAAAGCCGGCCCGCGACATGGGCGCAGGCCGCAGCGCCACGCTTTCTCGACGACGGGCAGCGCTTCATCTGGACGTCCGAGCGCAATGATTTCAGGAACCTGTATCTCTACGACCTGTCGGGGAAGCTGCTGGCCACGCTGACGCAGCACAGGTTCGACGTGGTCGACGTGGTGAAGGTGGACGAGGTCGCAGGTCTGGTCTGGTACACAGCGCGCTCGGGCGACACGCCGATGAAAGTGCAGCTGCACCGCGTAACCCTGGATGGCCGCAACGATACGCGGCTTACCGATCCGCGACTGAACCATCGGGTAGAGCCGGCGCCGGATGGCAAGCACTTCGTCGACATCGAGCAGGCGCATGACGCCCCACCGGTAACGCGGTTGCGCGATCTCAACGGAAAACTGCTGGCAACGGTTGCGGCAAGCGACCTGTCGGGGTTCGACGCGCTGGGCCTCGAGAAGGCGGCGCAGTTCTCCTTCACGGCTGCCGACGGGCAGACGCAGCTGCACGGCATGATGCAGTTCCCGTCCGATTTCGATCCGTCGAAGACGTATCCGGTGCTGCTCAACGTCTATGGCGGGCCGAGCTCGAACGGGCTGAACGAGACGTTCGCGACGCCAAGCGCCCTGGCCGAGTACGGCTTCATCATCCTGCGGCTGGATGCGCGCACGAATGCCGGGCGCGGACGCAAGGTGCTCGACCAGGCCTACCAGCAACTCGGCATTGTCGAGATCGACGACTTCGCCGCCGGCATACGCGCGGTCAGCGAGCGGTCCTACATCGACGCCAGCCGCATCGGCGTCTATGGCACGTCCTATGGCGGCAGCGTCGCCGCGCTGCTGCTCATGCGGTATCCGGAGCTTGTGCAGGCCGCGGTCGCCAATTCTCCGGTCACGGACTACAGGCTGTACGACACGGCGTATTCGGAACGCTTCCTTGGAATGCCCGACCAGTCGCCGGCCGCCTACGACCGTTCGGCCGTGATGACCTATGTCGAAGGACTGAAGGGCGACCTGATGATCTATTACGGGACGTCGGACGATAACGTGCATCCGAAGAATTCCCTGCAGCTGATCAGGGCATTGCAGACGGCCGGCAAGAGTTTCGAGGTTCAGGTCGGGCCCGACCGGGGGCATACGGGGATGGACCAGACCCGCATGATGGAGTTCTTCATCGAACGCCTGATCCTCGACCGCGACCGCTACGATCCGTCCTTGACCAACGGTCAGGTCCAGACGCCCCCTGTCGTTCAATGAAATCAACTGCTTGATTGCCAGGCCGGCGGCAAGTCGCCGGCGCCGCAGGAGTCAAGTGATTAATTGTACGGCATTTTCCCGTTTACGATGTCTGAGTATGGCACATTTGCATCAGTCTCGTGTTATAGCGCGCACCGGTCGTGCGGACTTTCGCAAAGAAAGCCGCACCGCCAACCGCTCGGGAGCGAATAGTCCGGCACGGCACGCCGGGCTCGTAGCGACTGTCTCAAGGGGTGCTGCGTGCAGTCAGTAAAGAACGAGGGGCGTTCGTTGGAGAGCGTCGCCCACAAGCCGCTCGAAGACCTCAGTGCGACCGGCGCTGTCAGGCCCAGTTATATCGCCTCTGACGCTGGCTTTGCCCGCAGGCCGCCCGAACAACGCCTCGACATGCCGGCCCAGCCGCTTGTCACCCGTCGCAGCCGCCCCGCGCCTGAAAGCGACGGCAAGTGGCGCTTCCTTGTCATTCTCGCCAGTTCGCTGACCACCACCTTTTTTGCAGCCCAGGCCATGCTGGCGGGCTTCGCCGCCGGCGGGCTGAACTATCTCGAATGGCTGGCGGTCGGTCTGTTCGCGGTAAACTTCGCCTATCTCGGCATCGCTGCGTTCACGGGCGTCGCAGGCACGATCGTGCTCCTGACCTCGCCCCGCATCCCGCCGCCGGCTGCGGAGCTGCCAACCCGGAACTCGAAGACCGCCATCATCATCGCCCTCTACCAGGAGAAGCCCTCCAAGGTGATCGCCGCCGCAGAGGCGATGTGGGACTCGCTCAAGGACCTCGACGCACAGACTGGCTTCGAGGTCTTCTTTCTGTCGGACACCATGGATCCCGCCCTCGTCGAGATCGAGGAAGCGGCGATGCAGGACCTCATGCGCCGCCGCTCGGGCGAGCCGTTCTGGTATCGCAGGCGCCATGAGAACACCCAGAAGAAACAGGGCAACATAAACGATTTCGTCCAGCGCTGGGGCGCGCGCTACGACTACATGATCGAACTGGACGCCGACAGCTTTGTCTCACCAGAGGCCATGCTCGAACTCGTTCGCCGGATGGATGCCCGCCCGCGCACGGCGCTGATCCAGTCGCTGCCGATCATTGTCGGCGCCCGCACCTATTCGGCGCGCACCCAGCAACTGGCGCTGCGCGTGCATGGCGGCCTGTTTGGCGCGGGCCTCACCTGGTGGTCGGGCGGCGCCGGCAATTTCTGGGGCCACAACGCCATCATCCGCCTTGCGCCATTCGCCGCGCATGCCGCCCTGCCTGACCTTCCAGGCAAGGAGCCGCTCGGCGGCAAGATCCTCAGCCACGACTTCGTCGAGGCCGCCCTGCTCCGCCGCGCCGGATGGCGTGTCGAGATCGCTGGCGACATCATCGGCTCCTACGAGGAAGCCCCGCCCACCATAGTCGACCTCGCCGCGCGCGACCGCCGCTGGGCGCAGGGCAACATCCAGCAGATCCAGATCCTGCTCTCCAAGGGCTTCGACTGGCTCTCCAAGGTCCATATCTGCGCAGGACTTATGAGCTATGTCTCCGGCCTGCTCTGGCTCAGCCTCGTCGTGGTCGGGGTGCTGATCGCGCTCAACGCAAAATTCTTCGACACCGAAACCATCGCCTCCATACCGCCGACCGATCCGGGTGCAGGTCTGCGCCTGCTGCTGATCTCGGCGATCCTGCTGACATCGCCCAAATGGCTGGCGATCATCCTGTGGGCGGCCCGCAAACTGCCCGGCTGGAACCGTGAGCCGCGCTTCCTTGTTGCCGTCGTTTGCGACCTTGCGCTCACCACGCTGATGGCGCCGATCATCATGCTGAACCATGCGGGCTCGATCCTTTCGACGCTGATGGGCGTCGATGGCGGCTGGCGCCCGCAGGTGCGGGACCGCAACGGCTTTTCGTGGAACGACCTGCTGCGCCACTACCGCCAGCACATGATCTTCGGGGCCTGCCTGCTGACCGCGTCGTTCGCGATCTCGCCGAGCTTCCTGCTCCAGAACCTGCCGATGTCGACTGTGCTGCTGTTCTCGCCCCTGATCGCGCGGCAGGTGTCGGGCGTCGCACGCCGCGGCTCGCTGTCGTGGCGGCTGTTTGCGACGCCGGAAGACCTCAACCAGCCAGACATCGTCCGCCGCGCCGAATTGCTGGCCACACGCGGCACGACGGAAGTCCGCCGCCTTGCCCCTGCACCGCGCCGCAGCCGCCAGATGCAGCGCGTCGGCATCGCCGTACGCCGCGCCATGCGCCGCGTCCGCCGTGCGCCGGACGGCATTTCACGGCGGGATGCGGACTAGGCTTTTCCAGCCGTCTGGACCATCCCTACCCACCCTCCACCGGGCGTGTAGAGTGATCTCTGACAGCAACTTTCAGGCGCGAGAGGCCGACATCCGCCGCTGATCGCCCGTTCGTCGCCATACCAGGCTGCGCCCCCTCATCAGAGTGTTTTGCAGAGCGCTTTCCAATGCTTCTTACAATTTGGTACACCCACCCGGGTCAGTGACACAGGTTTGGCACCCCGTCCGGCGATAGACCTCGTTACTATGACAGTGCTGGTCATGCTGGCCGGCTCGGGAGGGAAATCCAGTGAAGACCTGCACAGCCCTGGCATTTGCAATTTGCACTGTGCTCTCCGCCTGCGGGGATAGCGCCGCTCAAGCTCCGCAACCTGCTTCTGCCAGCGAACTGGCGGCCGCCCGGCAGGCAATTGCCGCCGCTGGCGGTCATGTTTCCACAGGCGCCGCCGCCTCTGGCGTGAACGCGTCTTCACCCACGAAATGCAACGCCCCGGGAACCCAGTTTGCCGAAGCCCGCGTCGGCGCGGTCGCCGATGATCAAGGAGGGACGTGGGCGGCGCCCGCGGCAGTTCACCCAGGCGATACCGGGACCGACCTCTTCAACGACTGCACGGGCAGCGGACTCAATGCCAGCTATGCCGCGCAACTGCATACGGTTGTCATCGACCCGGATGGCGTGGACATCACCGCGCTGATCCACGCGGACAATTACTTCGAGCTCTATGTGAATGGGACGTTCGTCTGTCGCGATCCGATCGCCTTCACCCCGTTCAATTCAACCGCCTGCCGGTTCAGGGCGAAGTACCCCGTCACGTACGCTCTCCGCGCCGTCGATTGGGAGGAGCACCTTGGCGTCGGCATGGAGTACGAGCGATACAATGTCGGGGACGGCGGCATCGTTGCGCACTTCAGTGACGGGACCACGACCGACGAAAGCTGGAAGGCCGAGACATTCTATGTAGCCCCGCTGGACAACCCGACATGCATGAAGATCGGCGCTCTCGGCGCCCGCGATAGCAGCACCTGTTCGATAAAGCCGGCATGCGCCACGCGTGCTCGCGCAGCGACGTGCCAGGCCCTGCACTTTGCCGAACCTGCAGACTGGGCGGCGCCCGCCTTCAACGACGCCAGCTGGCCCGCGGCGACGGTCTATACGCGCGCCCAGTTCGGACCGAAGGAAGCCTATACCAGGCTCGAAAGCGAGTTTGGCGACGCCAGGTTCGTATGGTCGCGCAACATCAAGATCGACAACCTCGTTCTGCTTCGCAAGACCGTCGCCAACCGCTAGGATCGATCTCAGTCGGCGCCTGGCTTGCCGAGCAGGCCGCGACCAGCGTTGCCAGGGCAAGCCCCTTTGCTGCCATGAGGCGAGTACACGCCGCGTGCGCCAGGCCGGAATGACTGGCCGCCATTGGCCAAAACCCGGCTGCATCATGCCTGCGGTCAAGAAGGCAGTTCAGAGACGGCCAGGTCGCTGGCCTTGCCGTGATCAGCCACTTCGTTCACAGATTGGGTCTGTAATTGTTCTGACTGCGGGGTCCGTATGTTGAAGATCGCAATTGGCATAGCGATAGGCGTTGTCGCTTCAGCTTTTCTGATCGTGGCGTTTCCGACGCAGACGGTAGAGGCAATACACAAATACCTTCCCAAAACCGCAGCGGCGGCGGAGAGCCTCAAGCCTACCGCTCCGTCCGCGCCTAACGGGCAATAGGTCTTGGCATCATTGCCCTGAGGTCCTCGTCAGAGCGCTTTTGTGCGCCTTAGCGAGAGAGGCTGCGGAGGAACACGGAGGCGAGCCTCAAGGTGCAGACGTAAGCACACATCTTCATGCGACATAACCCTCGGCGCGCATTCTGATGTCCGCCCGCCACCGGACCACCGGCAGTGGCAACAACGCGTCAGCCTCCAGGGGCCATCCTTGTGACGGGCATTGGCGGTGAGTTCATTTGGCCGACCTACCAGGCGTGCCGCAGGCTTACCCACACGGCCGTCTCGTTCGCCGCGTCCGCGACATGGCTCGGCTGCGTCGCCAGTGCGGCGGCAAGTTCCAGCGTGGTCATCTCCGCAAGCTGCGTACTCCAGGCTGCTTCGAGGTCGAGCTCGCGCCCCGAAGGCGTCAGCGCCGCCGTGCGATCGGCGAAGATGAGCTGGCCTGCCCGCGTGAGTTCTACAGGCGCGCGGAAGGTAAGATCGCCGCCTTCGGCCCGGCGCGGCTGGCCCGCCGTGAAGCGCATCGCGCCGCCGGCGAAGGGGTGCTTGGCGCTGATCGACCATGAGCTGGTCCACAGGCCAGACACGTTCAGCCGGTCGACCTGCACATCGGCTGCTTCGACGACGCCGGAGAATGTCCACGCTCCCAGATCGCGGCGGCCCTCGAGGCTGAGCGCGCTCATGCGCGTCTGGTCCTCGCCGCCGAAGCGGCTCTGCAGGGCGCCGCCAAGTGCGGTGTTGGCGTCGCGCAGCGAGGCGTAGCCAAGGCGCATGGCCCATGCATCGCCCGTACCGGTTTCACCCTGCGTACCAAAGCCGATGGCGTTGGCGCTGCGGCCCGATCCTTCAGATGTGCGTGCGTCAACCGTCAGCGGGCCGAAGGCATGGCTGACGCTGGTCCATGAATCTCCCGACCCAAGCATGGGTGGTCCGGACGGATCCTCCACAAGCGAGAGGCCCGGCGTCAGACGCTCCGCACCGCCGCCGCGGCCGACCGAAACCTGCGTGTCGCCGAAGGCATAGCTGAGCTGGAAGGTCGCTTCGGGCTCCTCGGCCCATGGCGTCCGCGGATCATGGGCGGGCTTTGGCGCGTTGAACCACGACAGCTGCGCATCCCCCAAGCGCACGGCGCGTGCGCGGCCGCGTGCGTAGTCCGCACGGATTCCGAAATCGCCGAACGTCGCGCGACCCGCCATCATGCGCGTGGTGTCGATCTGGAAGCCGCGCGCGTAGATGTCCTGAAAGACGAGGCCGTCGAACGCGCCGGAGGCTTCCATCCAGTCGCCGAGCGCGCCGCCTGCCGGGCCCAGTGCTTCGGCGACCTCGACCTGCTCGCCTGCGAAACTGAGCGTGGTCGTGCCGATCGGCGCGAAGGCGCGGGCGAGGTTCATGATGCCGCGACCGCCCACCACATCCGTGCCGGCGCCTGCAGCAATGCCGGTGATCGCATCGGGCGTCGTCGTCTCAAAATCGTCCGCCG
>CAIMMO010000070.1 GCA_903842595.1 uncultured Alphaproteobacteria bacterium | reverse complement strand
GGGCGCTGGCCCCGCTGGCCTCGCTGCGGCGATCCGCATCAAGCAGATGGCGGCCGAGACCGGCAAGGACGTTTCGGTTGTCGTGCTGGAGAAGGGCTCGGAAGTCGGGGCGCATATCCTGTCGGGAGCCGTGATGGACCCGCGCGCGATGGACGAGCTGATCCCGGACTGGAAGGAAAAGGGCTGCCCGTTCGAGACGCCGGTGACCAGGGACACGTTCCTGGTGCTGGGCGAGATGGGGTCAGTTCCGCTGCCCGTCTTCCTGATGCCGCCGATGCTGCACAACCACGGCATGTATATCGGCTCGCTGGGCAGCGTGACGCGCTGGATGGCGCAGCAGGCCGAAGCGCTGGGCGTGGAAATCTATCCGGGTTTCGCGGCGTCGGATCTCACTTACCGTGAAGACGGTTCCATCAAGGGCGTCGTCGCGGGCGTGATGGGGATCGAGAAGAATGGCGAGCCGGGGCCGAACTATTCGCCGGGCATGGAACTCAATGGCAAGTATGTGCTGATCGGCGAGGGCGTACGTGGCTCGCTGGCCAAGCGCCTGATCCGCGACTTCAAGCTCGACAAGGATAGCCAGCCGCAGAAGTACGGCATCGGCATCAAGGAGCTGTGGCAGGTTCCCGCCGAGCAGCACAAGCCGGGGTTCGTGCAGCACACATTCGGATGGCCACTGGGCAATTCGACGGGCGGCGGCACGTTCATGTATCACTTTGGAGATCGCTACGTGGCGATCGGGCTTGTTGTTCACCTGAACTACAAAAATCCGTGGCTGTCGCCGTTCGAGGAGTTCCAGCGCTTCAAGCATCACCCGGATGTGTCGAAGCATCTCGTGGGCGGCTCGCGCATTTCCTACGGCTCGCGTGCGATCACTGAGGGCGGCTGGCAGTCCATTCCGAAGCTGGCCTTCCCGGGCGGCGCGCTGATCGGCTGCTCCGCCGGTTTCGTGAATCTGCCGCGCATCAAGGGTAGCCACAACGCGATGAAGACCGGCATGATGGCGGGCGAAGCTGCGTTCGCGGCTGTCGTCGATGGACGTCAGGGCGACGAGCTGACGGCTTACGCGCAGGCGTTCAAGACGAGCTGGGTCGCGAAGGAGCTGAAGGCTGTCCGCAATGCGAAGCCGCTGTGGACGAAGTTCGGCACTGCACTTGGTATTCCGCTGACGGGGCTCGACCTGTGGGTGAACACACTGCTGGGCCGGTTCTCGTTCTTCGGCACGATGAAGCACGAGAAGACGGATGCGAAATCGCTGGAGCCGGCGGCCAAGCACAAGAAGATCGTCTATCCGAAACCGGACGGCGTGTTGTCGTTCGATCGCCTGACGAGCGTCGCGTATTCGTTCACCAACCATGGCGAGGACCAGCCGGCACACCTCAAGGTTGCTGACATGGCGCTGCAGAAGTCGAGCGAGCTTGGGGTCTATGGCGGGCCGTCCAATCGCTATTGCCCGGCCGGCGTCTATGAATGGGTGGATGACGGCAAAGGCGACAAGCGCTTCCAGATCAACGCGCAGAACTGCGTCCACTGCAAGACATGCGATATCAAGGACCCGAACCAGAATATCACCTGGACGACGCCCGAGGGCGGCGGCGGGCCCAACTATCCGAACATGTAGGCTGCGAAGGTCGGGGGGTGAGCGTGCGGGCCGGAGTTGTTTTCATGCGCGGCCTGCTGATCTCTTCGGTCGCGCTGTTGCTGTCGGGATGCCTTTCTGGCGGGCTCCAGGAATTCGGCAGCAGTGGCTGCCGGACGGTTTATGTGCTGAGCGGCGGTGTGGTGCAGCCGGTGAACAGCTGCGGCGGCATTCCGCGTGACGGGCTGATGGCGCAGACATCGGCGGGTGCGACGGGCAAGGATCTTGTGGCCTTGCTCGCTGCGCCGAAGTTCGAGGCCGACGCGTTTTATACCGGCGTCGACATGCCAGAGGACAGAGCGCCGCTCACCAAGATCGTCAACGATGCGGTGCGGGATGTGATCGCGATGCCGGAGCCGCGAGATGCGGTGCGCGTGCGCCGGAGGCTGGCGCTGTCCCTCGTATCGCTGGACGTGTTCGCGACGCAGGATCGTGGGCATGCGCTGATGTATCTGGTGCTTGCATGGCGGGCGGCGGGGTTCCTGCCGGAGAGCGGTCTCGCTGGCGTACCGGATGATCAGGTGCTGCAGGCTGCATGAAATGAGCGACGACAATGTCATCCGGTTCCGCAAGCCGACGCCGCCGAAGAAGCCGCGGCGTCCATGGCGGGTGTCTCCGTGGGTCCTCCTGATAATCGGCGCGCTCGCCATCGGCGGCGTGACCTATATGCTGAACCAGCAGAACGCCGCTCAGCTTGTCAGCGAGTGACTGCCCTGAAGGCGCGCGTCGTCGTGAGCTTTCGCTCGCCTGCGTCATGAGCTGGGATCGGGCCTGCGAGGAGCGACGCGTGCCGGTCGCTTTTGGCCTGAACGGAAAGCCTGTCGCACGCGCCCGCCTGGTATCCGCCGCTTTAACGCCAAAAAGGGTGATGCAACTCACGGCTCCGGCTCGGTTGAGCCTTTGGTTGTGTTCGGATAGCGTCGGCAGATGAAACACCTGAAACTTCGCCTGATACTTGCGGCTTCGGCGGCCGTGCTGCTTTCGGCGTGCGCCACGGGCGGCGTGCCGGGGTTCGGCGACATCGGCGGGTGCCGGACAGTCTATGTGTTCACCGGCGGCGGCGTGCAGCCGATGAATACATGCGGGCAGCTGCCGCGCGATTCACTTGCCGTGCAGAAGGCGATGATTGCTCCGGCGCCGGAAGGCGATGCGCCGGTAGATCCTGCGGCGGCGACCGCTTCTGTGGTGACTCAGGTGTCAGCGGCAGCCATGGCGACGGCGCCGTTCGATGCGCCGATGGCGCCGTATGCAAGCCCTAACGCGATGATCGAGAACGGCGACATGAATGCGTTCATGACGCGCGTGCGGAGCGAATTTGCGCGGTCCGAGAGTGCGGGGGCGTGGGGCTACATGATTGTCGACGCCATCGCGGCGAACGATCCAGCGACGGCCCAGAGCGTGATCGATGCACTCGAAGGCAAGCCGCCGCAGGAGTGGATGGGGTCGGTTCATCTCAAGCCGTGGGTGCTTGCGTTCAACAATCGCGCCGACGAGGCGAAAGCCGAGATGGTGAAGTTGCGTCGCGCGCTGCCGTCGGCGACGGTGCTCGGGCATCGCGCGCTGCTGGCGGAGGGGCTGGGCGATTATGTGGGCGCGCTGGCTGTCTACGATGAGGCGCCGGATGAGTTCGACGCACCTGATCCTGCCGAAGCGGGATCGATGACATATTTTGCCCGGGCGCGTGCGTTCAATGCGCAACGTCTGCTGGCCTTGCGACAGGCGGAGCTGCTGCGCGGGGTCAATCGCGATGCGGAGGCGGTGGCGCTGCTGACGCTGTTGCTCGCGGCAACGCCGCAGGATGGCTATGTCGAATCGCGGCTGGACGCCGCGAAGTCGGGCGAGGATCGATGGAAGCCGCGCACGCTGAAGCAGGCGATGGCGCTGGCAATCGGAGATCAGGCGGACCTGGTCGAGGAACAGGAAGCCATCATGGCCGCGATGAGCGGCCGTGGCGCGAAGGCGCCGTTCAACCATCTCCTGTCGTCGATGCGCCAGAGCGCGCTGCTGGTCGATCCGGACAATGGCGAGATCCGCATCGGCGAGGCGGGCAAGCTGTACGCACAGGGCAAGTTCGAGTCGGCACTGCGGGTTTCGCAGATCGGCAATCCGCGCAAGGAGCATGCGGCGCTGCTGCAATCGACCGCGGGGCTCGCGGCGCTGGAGCTGGGTTCGCCGGAGACCATGGAGGCGATGGTCGAGCGCTCGCTGAAGATCGACAACAGCGCGGATGCGAAAGTCCAGGCGGCGAGTTCGCTGGTGTCGGCGAACAGAATTCCCCGCGCGCTGCAGCTGATCGACCAGGCGATGAAGCAGGGCCGGATGTCAGATGCGCAGCGGGTGTTCGCGCTGCTGACGCGCTCGCAGGCGAACAGCCAGGGCGGCAACATGGCGCTGGCAGTGAGTGATGCGCGCGCGGCGCGGGCGATCCGCGACGATGAGTCGACGCAGCAATTCCTCGCCTCCCTGCTGGTAGACACAGCGGAGCGACAGGAGGGGCTCGGCATCATGCGGAAGATGCTGGCGGACTCGCCAGACAATACCGGGCTGATGAATAACTTCGGCTACGCGCTGGTGGACGGGTTCGCGAGCGATGCGGAACTGGACGAAGGCTTCCGCATGCTGAAGCAGGCGATCCGACTGACGCCGGACGAGCCGAACCTGCTCGATTCGATCGGATGGGCCTACTATCAGTATGGCGACTTCCGGGAAGCCAACCGCTTCATCGAGATGGCGCTCGAGGCCTATGAGCCGTTCGGGCACTGGGAGCTGTCTGATCATCTCGGCGACGTGAAGTGGCGCCTTGGCGAGCTGGACGAGGCGCGCAAGCACTGGCGCGAGGCGCTTACCGCCTACCCGCCGGCGGACAGCGTGGCGCGGATCGAGGCCAAGCTGCGCGACGGGCTGAATACGCCCGCGCCTGTGCGCCGCGATACGCCGGAGGTTCCGCTCAACCAGCGGGATGAAAACATCAGCGATATCTGAGGCTGTCTGGCCGCACAGCCGAAAACCTTAACCGTACCTGCCGGTTGATGCGGCGGACGGCTTCGGGCAACGTGCGGGGATGTGGTCAGGAAAAGTGCCGCCCGGATTCCGGGCGCGGCTAGCATTGTTTTCAGGGGCGGCCTTGTCCGCGCTGGCGATGAGCGGATGCGCTATGTCGCCCGCGGCGCCACCTTGGTTCTCTGCCGAAATGCTTGAGGAACTGCGCACGCAGCAGGAGTATGCGGACTTCATCACGGCCCGCTATGCCGTGATGACCGGCGATCCGGCTGCCGCCGCGACATACTACCGCCGCGCGTGGACGAGTTCGCCGGGCGATCCGGGGCTGCTCGAGCGCGCGACGATCTCGACATTGGCGGCGGGTGATGCGGTGGCTGCGATCAAACTGGCCCGAGGCGCGTCCGCGGATGCAGTCGACGATGCGCCGAGCGCGCAGCTGGCGCTGATCATCGACGACATCGCGGAGGGCCGGCTGAAGTCGGCGCAGACGCGCTTGCGCAAGCCCGTGCTTGGCGCGCTGAATGTGGATCTCGCCGGCTTTCTCTCCGTGTGGCTGACGGCGGTCGAGAATGGGCAGCGTGGTGTGGTCGAGGCCGACCAGCTTCCGGGTCGGCGCATGGTGGCGGGCGAGCAGGCGGCGCTGAAGGCGATGGTGCTGATGCAGGCAGGCCGCGACGACGAGGCGGCGGAGTTCTTCCGGCAGGCATTGCGCATGCCGCTGGCGACGCGCGATGCAGTGGCGACGATGGGCGCGAGCCTGCAGGCTTCGCGTGGGAATGTGCAGGGCGCGCGCGAGCTGATCGCGCTGGTGGCGGGCGACGATGAGGGCGGGCCCGGGGTCGCGCGCGTGCTGGCGGATCTGGATGCTGGCCGGAAGATTGTGCGGCCGAAACTGACGGCGCGCAGCGGCGCGTCGATGGCGATGTTTGTCGCGTCGGGCACGGGGCTGGTTCGGTCGAGCCCTGAGCTGTCGGCGATGCGGCACGCGCTGGTGCTGCACCTCGATCCGGATCTTGCGGCGGCGCGCTTTGCGCTGGCGGATGCCTATACGCGGCAGGACAGGCCGGATGCGGCGCTGGCTGCGCTGCAGTCCATCCCGGATTCATCAGCCTGGGCGGCCGATGCGCGGATGGAAGCTGCGGCTGTGCTCAATGCGGACGAGAAGCCGGCCGAAGCGCTGGTGATGGGGGATCGCGCGCTGGCGTTGTCGCAGCGTCGGGAAATCCTGGTGCGCACAGGCGACCTCAACCGGTTCAATGGACGGCTCGACATAGCGCGCAAGCTGTATGACCAGGTGATCGTTGCCGATACGACGCGCGGGCGTGCGGACTGGATGGTGCTGTATGCGCGTGCGACAGTCCGCAACGAGGCGGCGGACTGGGCCGGTGCGGAAGACGACCTCAAGGCTGCGATGGCGATCGAGCCGGACCGGCCGGAGCTTCTCAACTATCTCGGCTATGGCTGGATCAAGCAGGGCAAGCGGATCGAGGAAGGACTGGCCCTGATCACGCGCGCAGCGGAATCGCGGCCTGACCAGGGCTATATCCTCGACAGCCTCGGATGGGCGCATTACCAGCTCGGGCACTACGATGTGGCGATCCAGCATCTCGAACGCGCGGCGGAATTGGCGCCCATCGATCCGGAGATTCTCGATCATCTTGGGGATGCCTACTGGCGCTCCGGGCGGCAGGAAGACGCGCGCTTCGAATGGCTCGCCGCGCTCCGCCTGAAGCCGGAAGCCGCGCGCGATATAACGCTGCGAGAGAAGCTTGAGAGGGGCTTGCCAGCGATGCCGGGAGCGCGTCTAGCTTCGCGTCCATGAGCCTCTCTCCTGATCGCGCGAACTTCTCCACGGCGTGGGCGCCGGCGAAGGTGAACCTTTACCTGCATGTGGGCACATCGGGCCCGGGCGGGCTCCACCCGGTGGACAGCCTGGTGATGTTTGCCGATACGCGCGCGGCGGATCGCATTCATGCCCGGCCCGCGCCGCATGTTTCGCTGAGCGTCGAGGGGCCGGGGGCCAGGCAGCTCAAGCACGCGCCGAACAATCTTGCGCTCGCGGCGGCGATGGCGTTGCGCGATGCGTGCGATCGCACGGGGCTGGGCGCGGGGCTGACGCTGCACAAGGTGCTGCCGATTGCCGGCGGCGTCGGCGGGGGGTCATCCGATGCGGCGGCGACGCTGCTTGTGCTCAACGAAATGTGGGGCGTGGAGTTTGGCGAGGCCGCGCTGGAGCGAATCGCCGTGCAGCTGGGCTCTGATGTGCCGGCTTGCGTGCGGCAGCGGCCGCTCGTGATGCGCGGGACAGGGGAGCGGCTGATCGATGTCGCGGCGCCGGACCTGCCGGCTATTCTTGTCAATCCGGGCATCATGCTGGAAACGCGCAAGGTGTTCGACCGGTTTGACCGGATGGGCGTGAACCGGACGTTTCGCGAGATGGAGCCGCCATGGGGCGAGGGGCCGCAGGAGCTTGCCGCCGGGCTGAGAGAGTATCGCAATGACCTGGAGCCTGCAGCGCTCGCGCTGTGTCCAGAGATTGGCCGCGCGCTGAAGCTCATGCAGGCGCAGCCTGGTTGTCTGCTCGCGCGCATGTCGGGCAGCGGGCCGACATGCTTTGCCCTGTTCGGTAGCGACGCCGAAGCAGCGGCTGCAGCCGCCGCAATCAGCGAGGCGAAACAGAAATACTGGGTGAAGGCGACGATCTTCCGCGGCGCGCCGCCGGTTCCAGTCGATGACTGAGCTTTGGCACATCCTGGCGGTGTTCGCCCTGGCGGCGGCGCCGTCGGCCTTGCTGTGCCGCGTGGTGATAACGCTGCGGATCGTCGATGCGCCGACCGAAGCGCGCAAGCTGCAGAAGGCGCCGGTGCCGACTGCTGGCGGCCTCGCCGTGGCGCTGTCGGCGGTGCTGGCGTTCGCGACTTATGCGGAGGTCTCGCACTTCGGTTACGATATCGGGCTGATCGTGGCAGCCGCTGGATCGCTCGCAGTGCTCGCTGTGGGCCTTGCCGACGACATATTGAAGCTGCAGGCGATCTTGAAGCTGGCGCTGATCGCGGTGCTAGCTGTTGCAATGACGGCGCTTGGCCTGCGCGCGGAGATGATGGGGTTCTGGCCGGGGGCGTCGCTTGAGCTGCCGCTGCTGCTCGCGATAGCGGGGTCAGCATTCTGGCTGATTGTGGTGATCAACGCGGTGAACTTCATGGACGGCGCCAACGGGCTGTCGATGGGGATGGCATGCGTGGCGGCGATCGGGCTGGCGGTGTGCGGGGCGGTGACGGGCGCCTGGCACATCTCTCTTGCCGCGGCGGCGCTGGCGGGCGGGCTCGCGGGATTTCTCGTGTGGAACGTGCAGGGGCTGCTGTATGTCGGCGATGCGGGAGCGCTGTTCACGGGCGCGCTGCTGGGCGGGCTGGGGCTCGAGCTGGTGCAGCTGCGGCCTGACCTGCTGTTCGTGCCAGCGATCCTGCTGCTGCCATTCCTGTCGGACGTTTTGCTGACGCTGGCGTGGCGATCGAAGCACGGCAAGAAGCTGTGGGTTGCGCACCTTGATCACAGCTACCAGATCGCGCTGAAGACGGGGTTGAAGCATTCGCAGATCGCGGGCGTGCATGCGGTGTGGGCGCTGAATGCGGCCGTGGTGGCCGTCGGTGCGACGATGCTGGGCGGTTATGCGCCGGTGGTCGCGTTCACCGCGCTGCTGGCCATCTCGGCATGGGTGCACTGGCGCATACGCCGCGCGGGCGTCGCGAACGGGCTTGTTGGCGCGGATGTGCTGTAGCGGTCAGAACGCCCGGTTCACGGACTGATCCGCAAGTTCTCCCAGTTCGTCGTGGCAGGGGCCGCGGGCGGCGCGGGCGAGGGCGGCGCGGGCGGCGGCGGATTCTGTGCGCGCGGTTTCAAGCGTGCGTTCGGCGGCGCCTGTGGCGCGGATCAGGTGAATGGCGTGCGCGAGGTCGCTGTCGCGCTGGTCGGGCTCGCCCATGACGCGGTCCCAGAATTCGCGGTCGGCAGCGCTGCCGGCTTCGCGCGCGTAGATGACGGGTAGGGTGATCTTGCGTTCCCGGAAGTCGTCGCCGACAGTTTTGCCTATCACGGAGGTCAGACCACCGTAATCGAGCAGGTCATCGACGATCTGGAAGGCGCGGCCGAGGCGGCGGCCGTATTCGCCCATCGCGTCCGCTGCATCGTCGTCGTCGGTGGCTGTGTAAGCGCCAGCGCGCGCGGCTGCTTCGAACAGGGCTGCGGTCTTGGCTTCGACGATGGCCATGTATTCCGGCAGGGCGAGATCCGGCTTGCCGATCGCGGCGAGCTGGCGGACTTCGCCCTCTGCGATGACGCAGGAGGCGCGGCTGAGGATGTCGAGGATGCGCAGGTCGCGCGTCTCGGTCATCAGCGTGAAGGAGCGGGCGAAGAGGAAGTCGCCGACAAGGATCGAGGCCGAGGCGCCCCAGACATTCTTGGCGGCGGCCTTGCCGCGCCGCAGGTCGGAATCGTCGACCACATCATCATGCAGCAGCGTGGCCGTGTGGATGAATTCGACGGCAGCGGCGAGCTTGCAAACGGCGTCGCCACCCTTGCCGCCCACGGCGCGCGCGGAGGCGAGGGTCAGGACCGGGCGCAGGCGCTTGCCGCCGGCGGCGATCAGGTAGCTCGACAGGTCGGGGATCGTCGTGACGGGGCTAGCCGCCCGCTCGGCCAGCAGGCGTTCGACATCAGCAAGTTCCGGCGCCAGCAGCACCATCAGCCTATCCATGGGGGTGGATGGCGACGTGGCCGGCGATGGGTCTTGCTTCTGGACCTCGGCGTGCAGGGCCAATGGGTATCCCTTGCGCTTGCAACACGACTAAACGTCCGTTGCTGATATAGGATATTTCTCGTCTGAGAAGCCGGTCAACGAACAGGTTCCCGTCCCGCCCATGACGTGGCAAGTTGTCGCGAGAATGATTGAAGTCCTGCGCACAAACAATCCTGTACGGCTCGACTACGCCGTTGTCCTGCTCACGCGCGCGGGATGCCATCCCTTTGTGGCTGACCGGTTCATTTCGTCGGTGGAGGGCGGGATCTCCGCCTTTGAGCGCCGGATTCTCGTGCCAGATGAACATGAGCACCGCGCGAAGCAGGCGCTGCAAGAGCTCGACCGTCCGCTCGCGGACGAGCCGGATTTCGACCCTGATGATGAACCCGTGTGAATAGTCCGGATATTACGCACGACCGGTTTCTCGACGGCGCTGTAACTGTCGTGCAGCCGGTGGAGGGATATCGCGCCGGTATGGACGCAGTGCTGCTGGCGGCGTCGCTGGGGGCGCGCGCGGGTGAGTCGATCGCGGAAGCAGGGTGCGGGGCAGGCGCTGCCCTGTTCTGCGCAGCGCACAGGCTGGCCGGCTGTTCTCTGACCGGGTTCGAGCGGCAGCCGGGCGCACTGGCGCTGGCGCAGCTGGGTATTGCCGCGAACGGTCTGGAGCAGCGCGTGACGCTGGTTGCGCACGATGTGGGTGAACGGCTGGCAGAGCTTGAAAACCGGTTCGACCAGAGCTTCAGCAACCCACCTTTCTTCGAGCCGGGGGCCGTGCGCCCGCCATCGCCGGGCAGGCAGGCCGCCTATCTGGCGGAGACGCCGCTCAAGGCCTGGATCCTGTTCCTTCACCATATCACCCGGCCGGGCGGGCGGATCACCATGATCCACCGGGCGGCGGTGCTGGGCGACCTCCTGGAGCTGCTGGGACCGCGAACAGGAGAAATCGAGATCCTGCCGGTGCGGCCGGCCCCGGGGGCGGCCGCGGGCAGGGTGCTGGTCCGAGCCCGCAAGGGGCTGCGCCGGGGGCCGGTGACCCTATATGATGGTCTGACGCTGCATGACGTAGCGGGCGGACCTGGCACGTCACGAGCGGCAGATGCGCTGCGCGGCGGCGCGCTGGAGTGGAAGTGAAGGGAATACGGTCTTGGGCGGCGTGATCCTGTTGTTCATCCTGGTGGTACTGATCGCCCTGCTGATCACGCCGGCGCTGCGTGCGCGTCGGAAGCAGGCGGAACCGCCGCCGGAAGCCGGCCCGGAGACGCCGCCACACGGGGTGGTGGTTCACAAGCTGGACGACCATCGCAAGGCCAAGTCGGCCACTGACGACAGCCAGAAGTCCTGACTCGCGAGGGGTCCGCCCGCGACGTTTCCGGACCGGGCTGAGACCTTGATGACGCTGCGACAAAGTAGCCGCAGAGGATGCGCGAAACGCCTCGCAGCCTTAAGTGCGTATCACGCGCTGCCCCGAGGATTCCCGTCATGGAAGTGGTGATTCAAGGCCTATCCCTCGCGGTCGCGTTTGGCATTCTGGCCGTGCTCGCGGTGCGTCCGAACGACAGCCGTCGCTAGCCTATCATCG
This sequence comes from uncultured Alphaproteobacteria bacterium, assembly GCA_903842595.1. Classification (GTDB taxonomy): domain Bacteria; phylum Pseudomonadota; class Alphaproteobacteria; order Caulobacterales; family Hyphomonadaceae; genus UBA7672. The sequence goes on along the minus strand of CAIMMO010000070.1, from coordinate 9,862 downwards.
CCTGGATGTTTGTGCGGACTTGCTCCGCGGCGCGGGTGGCCGAAGCGCGCGCCTGGTCAGCTGACGCTGCCATGTTGCCAACCAGATCGTTGATAGACCCGATCGACAGCGACGCCGTCTGCATCGTCGAGGAGATTTCAGCTGTCGCGGCCGACTGTTCTTCTACAGCAGCGGCCACCGAGGAGAAGTTGCCCGTGATCTCCCTGACCGAGAATTGGATGGCGCGCAGCGAGGTGACGACCTCTGCGGAGACGTTCTGGACGTCGCGAATTTCGCCCGAAATCGTCTTGGTCGCGGATGTTACCTGAGCGGCCAGCTGCTTGACCTCGGCAGCAACAACAGCGAACCCGCGCCCGGCTTCGCCGGCCCGAGCCGATACAATCGTCGCATTCAGCGCAAGCAGGTTGATCTGCGATGCGATGGCGTCGATCAGCTCGACGATACCCGACATCTGATCAGCCGTGCGCGTGAGCGCGGCGGTCTGCTTGTCCGCGGTGTGGGTAAGTTCCAGTGCGCGGTCGGCAGAACCCTTGGATGCCGCCACACTGGCTGAAATCTCGTTGATCGAAGCGCTGAGCTCCTCCGTCGCGGCGGCAGCACTCTGAATTGTGCTGGAGGTTTCCCCGGACGCTACCGAGACACCGGCGGTCTGTTGGGAAACTGCGCTGATGCCCGTGACGATTGCGCCGATGTCCTTCTCGATATCCAGGGCGAGTCGTTCGTTGCGCTGCCGGGCTTCAACCCTTTTTGTTGTGTCGGTGGCGAATTTCACGACCTTGGCGACTTTGCCGTCCGCATCAAGGATCGGGTTGTAGGTCGCCCGGATGTTGATGATACGACCTCCCTTGCCGATCCGCTTGTACTCGGCCGTCTGGTATTCACCGCGCCGAAGATTGTCCCAGAACTGGGCGTAGGCAGGGCTGCCAGCTTCGGCGGGCGCCACAAACATGCGATGGTGTTGTCCCTTGATCTCTCCGAGTGAATGCCAGCGCCATGCAGAAATTGTCGTTGGCATTCAGGATGACGCCATCCGGGCTGAATGTGATTACGGCTTGGCTGCGGTTGATCGCGTCGATCTGGCCGCTGGAATCCACCGCCTTGTTCTTTGCATCGGTGATCACTGTTGCGAATTTCACGATCCGGACTACGCGGCCCGCCTTGTCCGCAATCGGGTTATAGCTGGCCTGAATCCAGACTTCCCCCCACCCTTTGCGACGCGCTTGAACTCGCCGGAGAGAAACTCGCCGCGGCCGAGCGATTCCCAGAAGCGCCGGTAGTCTTCGCTGTTGGCCAGCCCGGCCGGAGCAAACATGCGGTGATGGCGGCCGCGAATCTCGTCCAGCGAATAGCCCATCGCGGTGAGAAAGTTGGCGTTGGCAGACAGGATTTCACCCGACGGGGTAAACTCGATCACGGCCATGACGCGATCAAGGGCGGCAAGGACACCGGCGTCGAACTTGCCAGCGGGGCTGGCGCGGCCGCGCTCCAGAACCGAAGACGACGATTTCCTGTCTTGAAGCGCGCACAATGAGTTCTCCCCCCTGAGCGATGCGCAGGTTTTTGCGGGCACACAGTTTCACACCGGTTAAGAGGCGACCTCACGATCCTGACAGTTTCTGTTATTGAACAGGCGCGTTCGGGCTGCCTGCGGCCCAGTTCACGACCAGCGCCTGCCCGGTTACAGGCCCTTTTCCGGCCTTACGGAAAGGGGGCAGCTGCGCCTGAATTGGCGAGGCGATAACATCGGCTAGTGTGAACTTCCGGTGTCTGTAGGCGCCCCTCCTGCACCGACCCAACGGCCAGGTGACAGCCGCAGCCAGCCGCACTAGGGAAAGGCTGCCAAACGAGACTGCCATGACAACATCAGCACGCACGATACACAAGCCCAGGAGCTTTCAGGAGATCATCCTGAAACTGTCGGCCTACTGGTCGTCTAAGGGCTGCGCGATCCTGCAGCCTTACGACATGGAGGTGGGCGCCGGCACGCTGCATCCGGGCACCACGCTGCGCGCGCTGGGACCGAAGCCCTGGTACGCGGCCTATCCGCAGCCCTCGCGGCGGCCGAAGGACGGGCGCTATGGCGAGAACCCGAACCGGCTGCAGCATTACTACCAGTACCAGGTCATCCTGAAGCCCAACCCGCCCGACATCCAGGATCTCTACCTGCAGAGCCTTTACGAGATCGGCATCGATCCGAGCGTGCACGACATTCGCTTCGTTGAGGACGACTGGGAGAACCCGACCGTGGGCGCGTGGGGGCTGGGCTGGGAAGTCTGGTGCGACGGGATGGAAGTCTCGCAGTTCACCTATTTCCAGCAGGTGGGCGGGCTGGACGTGCGGCCGGTTTCTGGCGAGCTGACCTATGGGCTCGAGCGGCTGGCGATGTATGTGTTCGGTCTCGATCGCGTCTATGACCTGCCGTTCAACGATCCGCAGAGCGAGTTCCCGCTCACTTATGGCGATGTGTTCCTCGAGAACGAGAAACAGCAGTCGGCGTACAACTTCGAACACGCGGATACCGAGGTGCTACAGCGCTGGTTCGCGGACTGCGAGAAGGTCTGCAAGAGGCTGCTCAGCCTGGAGAAGCCATTGCCGCTGCCGGCATACGAGCAGGCGCTTAAGGCGAGCCACATCTTCAACCTGCTGGACGCGCGCGGCGTTATCTCGCCGACGGAGCGGCAAAGCTTCATCGGCCGTGTGCGGGACCTGGCGAAGGGTTCGGCCGAGGCTTGGGAAGCCAGCCAGCGCTAGCTGGCGCAAGGCTTCCATATCTGCTTTCCTTTGCGTGCCGGTTGGCCCGAGAGAGCCGAATGACCGATCCCGACTAGGGCATCGCGATGCGGCGCATCGCGCAGGCGCGAGGCGTAGCGGTTGTCGCGCGGAACTGCGTGAAGACGCCCCCGTCGACACAAGACAATCAGACATGCGCAAAGCCTACGCAGTCGCTGCCATTTTCCTGTTCGTCGTCGAAGTGGTGATTGCACTGTTCGTCAGGGACCGGTTCGCGCGGCCGTATCTTGGAGACGTCCTTGCGGTGATGCTGGTCTATGCGGTGCTGCGGGCGGCGACGCCGCTGGGTCCGGCGTCCGCATTGGGCCTTGCGCTTGGGATCGCACTTGTCATCGAGGTAGCGCAGGCGTTCAATCTGCTTGGCGCGCTTGGTCTTGCTGACAACCAGTTCGCACGCTTCGTCCTTGGCGGGGCGTTCGACATGCTCGATATGGCGGCCTATCTTGCGGGCGGAGTTGTTGTTGTGGCTGTCGAGTCCGGATTGCGGCGTGCTCGGAGGGGGCAGGGGCGTTGAAGGTCGTCTATCATATCGTGCTGCACCTGCTCGGGCTGGGCTGCGTGGCTGCGTGCATCGCCATAGTAGGCACGATGGGCGCGCTGGACATTCACTGGGTCGGATGGTTCGCGGTGGCGTTTCTCGGCTTGCTGGCCGTTGGCATCGTGCTCGGATGGTTTCCCTGGCGCGGCAAGCCGCTGCGCATGCTGCTTAAGGGGTTCTATCTCATGTCGGCGCTGGCGCTGATCGGGTTTGGTTTCGCAATGGACGACCCGCTGAAGCCGGAATGGTGGATGGTGCTGGCGCCTCTGGGGATAGCGATCGTGTTGCGCGTAGCGATACGCATTGCGACGCGCGGACGCGACCGGCATGTTGAGTCACCTGCTGCCGTTCAGGCGGAAGCCGCGTCAAGGCGCGCCTCAGCCAACGATCCGTTCGTCGATTGACGAGAACTTGGCACGCGTGATCGGGCAACACGCCCATTCAAGCGTCACGCACGCGCTGCGCGATGTTCCGCGCCTTGCGTCCATCAACTGCGGATCGGTCCTACGATCTCAGCGATCCGCGCCGACGCGGCCGGCGCCGAGGAGGCAGAGGCCGCCATCGCACGGGATGATCGCGCCCGTGATGTAGGCGGCGGCGTCCGAGCACAGGAAGAGGGCGAGGTCGGCCACTTCGTCCTTCGTGCCGAGACGCTGCATTGGCGTGCTCTTTGCGCTCTTCGCCATGGCTTCGGGGTTGGGCGCGAGGCGGGCCATCCCTTCGGTGTCCGCGATGGGCCCTGGTATGATCGAGTTCACGCGCACGCCGAGCGGACCCCATTCGACGGCAAGTGTCTTCACGAGCATGTCTGCGCCGGCCTTGGCGGCGTTGACGTGCGCCTGCATAGGATAGGGATGGATCGCCTGCGGGGCTGAAATCGTGATGACGGATGCACCCGGCGTGCGCAGGTGGGGGAAGCCCTGCTTCATCACATTGTAGCAGCCGACGAGGTCGATATCGATCACGGCCCGAAAACCGTTGTAGGAAATGCCGTTGAACGGGGCGACGAAATTGCCCGCTGCGCCCGAGACGATGATGTCTATGGGGCCGTGGGCGGCGACCGACTTAGCAAAGGCTTCACCGACGCCCTCATGATCGCGGACGTCCTGCGGGATGCCGATGCAATTGGCGCCGGTGGCGCGGATGCCTGCGGCCGCGGCCTCGATCTTGTCGGGTGAGCGGGACAGGACCGTGACTGCAGCGCCCGCCTGTGCCAGGCGCGTTGCGATCTGGAGGTTGATGCCGCTGGAGGCGCCCGCGACGAACGCGTTCTTGCCCTTGAGAAGTCCGTCCTGAAACGTCGCCACGCATATCTCCGATGTTGACGGTGTAGACGGATGCGCTTTTCGCGCCGCCTGGCAAGAGGCTGATCGCAAAATGGGCAGGCGATTTCGGGGCAGCTATCGCGCTGGTCCAGTGCAGTCTAACAGGTGGCGACGACTCGCAAGCAAGGGGCGGGCGCAAGGGAGGTCTACCATGAAGATGCTGCTTGCTGTCGCTGCGATGCTGCCAACACTTGCTGGTTGCGCGTCGATGTCGGCGCCGGACGCGCGGATGGATATGCCCGTGCTTCAGGCGGCGTCGCCGATGCCGCCCATCACCATCTATCACCTTGAGGGGCGCCGGTCAGAGCGCGTCGTCTGGCTGATGGAGGAACTGGCGTTTCCCTATGAGCTCAAGTTCGTGAACAACAGCCTTGGCGCGTCGCTCGCGGAGATCCGCAAGGTGAACCCAGGCATGCCGACAGCGCCGACCTTGATCTACGGCGATCAGGTGCTGATGGAATCCGGCGCGATCATCGACGTGATCCTGCGCCGTCATGCGCCCGGCAAGCTGATGCCGGCGCTCGACAGCAAGGACTATCCTTGGCACCAGATCTGGTACCAGTACGCGGAAGGCTCGCTGCTGCCGCGCGTGGGGACAGACTACAATGTCTGGCAGATCAAGCCGCCGGAGCGGCGATCGCCGCTGGTCGATTCTGAAAACGTCATTCGCTTTGCGGAGGACTGGCTTGCGAAGAACCCCTATTTCGGCGGCGCGGAGTTCACGTCGGCTGATATCATGATGGAGTTCGCGCTGCGCTATACGCTGCTTCTGAATATCGTCGACAGTGAGCGCTACCCGAAAACCCTCGACTGGCTGCAGCGGATGCATGCGCGTCCTGCCTACAAGCGCATGGTCGCGACGGCGCGGCCGAACGGCATGCTCAATCCGCCCGTGCCATTGCCGGACGAGGCGCGGCCGCCGCCGCGCTAGGCGGCAGGCAGGGTCGCGTGCTAGGCCGGGTATGATAAAAACACAGGGAGAGACGTCATGAAAATCCTGTTCGGCGCCGCGCTTGCGGCAGCGATGCTTGCCGGTTGCGCCACCGGCTCGTCGGGGATGCAGCCTGCCGGCTCGGCGCCGGCCGCCATGGCGATGCCGGAGATCACGATCTACCACCTCGAGGGGCGCAGGTCGGAACGGATCGTCTGGCTGATGGAAGAGCTGGGCCTGCCTTACACGCTGAAGTTCAGGCAGGGCGATCTTGCCGGATCGATGGCGCCGATCCGGGCGATCAACCCGGACATGCCGGTTGCGCCGACCGTCACGATCGGCGATCAGGTGCTGGTGGAATCCGGTGCGATTATCGAGACGATCATCAACCGCTATGCGCCGGGCAAGCTGACGCCGCCGCTGGGCTCGCCCGACTACCCGGAACATCTGAAATGGATGCACTACGCGGAAGGCTCGCTGGCCTCGCGCGTTATCGCCGACTATCGCGTCTGGCAGATCAAGCCGCCGACCTCGCGCTCGCCGTTGGTCGATTCGGAACAGGTCGTACAGTACGCTGAGAACTATCTCTCCAAGCATCCCTGGTTCGGAGGCTCGGAGTTTTCGGCAGCTGACATCATGATGGCGTTTCCGCTGAATTTCGCGACGGCGCTGAACATCGTCGACAAGAACCAGTTCCCGAGAATCGCTGAATGGCGCACCCGCATCGAGGCCCGGCCCGCCTTCAAGGCGGCGCGGGCCAAGGCATTGCCCAATGGCATGGTCGGCAATCTGCCCGCCCTGCCGGCACACGCCCCGCCGGGGCCGCGCCAGCCTCCGCAGGCCCAGTGATCGATACGCTGGCGCGGGAAACTGCATCGCGTTAGAAGCAGGGTCATGAGAATCCTGCTTCTATCCGCCTTGCTCGCCGCTTCCGCATGCTCGCCCGCCACGGGGCCTGCGCCGATGCCCGTTGTCGCGGCGCCCACGATGCCTGCCTTTTCCTACGAGGTGGTCGCGACCTATCCGCATGATCCCAAGGCGTTCACGCAGGGGCTGCTGATCCAGGATGGCCAGCTGTGGGAAAGCACCGGGCAGGAGGGCACGTCCTGGGTACGCAAGGTCGATCTGAAGACCGGCGCGGTGCAGCAGGAGCACGTCATCGATCCGCAGTATTTCGGTGAGGGCATGGTGGTTTGGGATGACCGCGTCATCACGCTGACCTGGCGCCACCAGAAGGGCTTCATTCTCGACAAGGAGACCCTCGCGAAGGAAGGCGAGTGGACCTATCAGGGCGAGGGCTGGGGCCTGACGCGCGACGACATGCAGATCTACATGAGCGACGGCACGCACCAGATCCGCAAGCTGGATCCGACGACATTGCAGGAGACCGGCCGCATCGACGTGACGATGAATGGCCAGCCTGTGGCAAAGTTGAACGAGCTGGAGTTCGTGAAGGGCGAGATCTGGGCGAACGTGTTCGAGACCGATCGCATCGTGCGGATCAATCCGGCAACGGGCAAGGTGACGGGCGTGCTGCTGCTGCGGAATCTGCTCACACCCGCTGAACGGCAGAAGACCGACGTGCTGAACGGCATTGCGTGGGACAAGGCGAACGACAGGCTCTACGTGACCGGCAAGCTTTGGCCCAAGCTGTTCGAGATCAAGGTCACCGACCCCATGGTCGGCGCGACCCCTTGAGGAAGCTGGCCGCGCTGGTAGGTCTGGCGCTCGCGGCCTGTTCGGGACAGGTGGACGATCCAGAGGCGGCCTATCAGAGGGAGCTTGCGGCGGCGAAGGACGCAGCGCGGGCCAGCCTCCCTGTGTTCTGGGACCGGTTCGCGCTGCCCGACGCGGGCGACTATGATTTCTCGCTGAAGGCGGCGTTTCCGCGCCGCGACGGCCAGCCCGGCGTCGAGGAGGCGTGGGTGGAGAATGTGGCGCGCGCCCCGGACAGGATTGTCGGCGAACTGTCTGTGGAGCCGCGTTTTCTGGGCGATCTGAAGGAACACGCGATCGTGGACTTCCAGGAAAACCAGATCGTGGACTGGGCCTTCATGAGCGGGGACCGGCTTCTCGGCCACTACACGACGCGGGTGATGCTGCCGCAGATGGACGCTGTGCAGGCAGATTGGCTGAGGCCGTTGCTGTCTGAGACGCCGGCGCCCGAGAAGCGGGTCGACTAGCCCGCCACCCCCGCCTTTACTGGGCGCGTGGGACGGCGATGGCGCGGGGTTTTTCTATCGCCTCTTCGCGACTTGCCGCAACCTTTGAGCCCGCAATAGCGCGTCCTGCGCAGATGGATGCCCTGAGCATTGCTTCGGCCGAACCTTCCGAAATTGTTTCGAGGGGGGCGGCCCAGGGACTTGCCGAGGGAGGTTCCATCCAGCGCGAGATATTCGACAGCATTCTGCGTTAACATACCGGTCTGGCAGTCGAGGGTGACCTGGTGAGACATCCACTGGACCACACCCATCGGCGTCGACCTTGGCGTCCTCGTGAGAATGAAGCCGCGGGCCATCGCGACCTGGCCTTCAACCGCGGTGTTGCCCCATCCGATCACACCGTCGGCGGTCTCGAGATACCCCAACTGCCCGGCTTATGGGCGTTGGAGGGAGTGGCCAGCAAAAGCGCCGCCAATGCTAGAAAAACAGCCCAGCACATACGCAAGCTCTCGATTCAAGCGCGGGCACATAACGACGGGATTCTTCCGGCCGCAACTGGTCGTGGCAGGGGCAGGGCTGGCGTCTTCTCCCTTGAAATTCCCTCCATTCCACTGCACTCCCCACCCAACGGAACGTGAAAGTCGGCATGCCCCAGCTTCTGCTTGAAATCCTGTCAGAGGAAATCCCGGCTCGCATGCAGGCGAAGGCCGAGGCCGATCTCGTCAAGGCGCTCATGGACGGGTTGACGGCGGCGGGCCTGATGCCCGAGGGCATCAAGGGCTTTTCGGGGCCGCGCCGGCTGGTTGCCGTGGTTGAAGGCCTGCCCGTGAAATCGGCCGATGTGGTCGAGGATGTGGTCGGCCCGAAGGAAGGCGCGCCGGACGCGGCGATCCAGGGATTTCTCAAGAAGGCCGGGCTGTCGGACATCAGCCAGGCGCATGTGCATGACGTGCCCAGGAAGGGGCGGGTGTATGTCGCGCATGTGCGGAAGGCGGGCCGGCAGACGGCAGATGTGATCGCCGTGCTCGTGCCGCAGATCATCCGCGGCTTCCACTGGCCGAAGTCGATGCGCTGGGGAACGGGAGACCTGCGCTGGGTGCGCCCGATCAGCCGCATACTCTGCACGTTCGATGGCGAGGTCGTGCCGTTCGAGATCGAGGGCATCCGTTCGGGTAACGAGACCGAGGGCCATCGCGTGATGGGACGCGGGCCTTTCAAGGTGCGCCGGTTCGACGACTATGCCGATGTGCTCAAGAACAGGGGCCGCGCGATCATCGACCGCGACGAGCGGAAGGAGATCATCCTCACCGACGCAAAGCAGCTGTGCGCGGCGCAGAACCTGGAGCTGGTCGAGGATATCGGCCTGCTTGAGGAAGTGGCCGGGCTGGCAGAGCATCCTGTCGTCATCATCGGCGACATGGATGCGTCCTTCCTCGATCTGCCGCCGGAAGTGATCAAGCTGTCGATGCGCACGCACCAGAAGTATTTCGCGGTGCGCGATCCGGCGAAAGGCGAGGGTCAGCTCGCGCCGAAGTTCATCGTGGTGGCGAACCTCGATGCAGCCGATGGCGGCAAGAAGATCGCCGAGGGGAATTCGCGCGTGCTGTCGGCGCGCCTGAACGATGCGCGGTTCTTCTGGGATAATGACCGGAAGGTCTCGCTGGAGTCGCGGTTCGAGAAGCTGGGCAACATCGTGTTCCATGAGAAGCTCGGCACGGTGAAGGCTAAAGCCGAGCGCGTTATGGAGCTAGCAGGGCTGATAGCGCCGAAGGTTGGCGCTGATCCGACGCAGGCGGATCGGGCAGCGAAACTGGCGAAGTGCGATCTTGTCTCTGACATGGTCGGCGAGTTTGCGGAACTCGAAGGCGTGATGGGCCGGTACTACGCTACGCTTCAAAAGGAGCCGCAGGCAGTCGCGGATGCTGTGCGCGATCACTACAAACCGAAGGGGCCGGGAGACACCGTGCCGGCCGGTCCGGTCGGAACAGCCGTGGCTCTGGCGGACAAGCTCGACACAATGGTCGGGTTCTGGGCGATCGATGAAAAGCCTACGGGCTCCAAGGACCCGTTTGCGCTGCGCAGAGCGGCTCTTGGATTCGTGCGGATCGTTCTGGAG